>JBEKDC010000019.1:0-22725 GCA_050014535.1 Rhizomicrobium sp. | reverse complement strand
TTCGGCTCGCTGGGGCTCACGATGGGGCTCGACCGCATTTTGTGGTTCATCCCCTACGACGTGCATTCCGCGCCGGTGCACAGCCTGCCGTTTTTCCGCAGCTGGCCCGAGATTATCTACATGGCATTCACGATCATCGTGGCGATCTGCGTGACGGCGTCCTACGCGAACGCGCGCACGATGATGGCGCGCATCGCGCCCGTCGAACGCATGACGGAATTCTTCGGCCTGTTCTCGCTGTCGGGCCAGTCGACGTCGTTCCTCGCGACCTTGAGCGCCAGTTGGCTCACCGCCTGGACCGCCAGCCAGCGCGGCGGCATGATCGCCGTGATGATTTTCCTCGGCCTCGGACTGATCGGCATGATCTTCGTCAAGGAAGAACGCGCCATCGCGGTGTGAGAGTCTTTTTCGAGCTCTCACACTCGCTTGGCGAGCCGGCGTAACGAATCAATGCGGTGGCGGCGGTGGCGGCGGCCCGTCATGATCGTGATCGTGGTCGTGATCATGGTCGTGATCGCCGAAATGATCGTGATCGAAATGGTCACGGCACTCGCGGTCGCAGCGATCGTCGATCACATGGTCGCGATACCAATGCGACTGCGTGTCGTAGGTCTCCGAACGTTTGTCGTATTCGTGCAGCAGATGTTCGTAGCAATCGCGATCGCAGGGAGACTGATCGTGGCAATCGTGGTCGCAGGGCGGGCGATCGCGACAATCGCGATCGCATGGCGACGGGCCATATGCGCCGGGTGGTGGACCGTCGTGGCCATCGCGCGGCGGTCCATAGCCTGGTCCCGGGGGCGGGCCGTCATGACCGTCATGATCGAAATGCTCGTCGCGCGGCGGACCGTATCCGGGCCCCGGAGGCGGGCCGTCGTGGCCGTCATGATGATCGCCATGCTCGTCGCGCGGAGGCCCATAGCCGGGTCCCGGCGGTGGTCCATTGTATCCGTCGCGTCGGTCACGTTCGTCGCGCGGCGGACCGAAGCAATCGTGCTCGCAGCTCCAG
Source organism: Rhizomicrobium sp. (assembly GCA_050014535.1). Classification (GTDB taxonomy): domain Bacteria; phylum Pseudomonadota; class Alphaproteobacteria; order Micropepsales; family Micropepsaceae; genus Rhizomicrobium. Next base: position 21,716 of record JBEKDC010000019.1, on the reverse strand, counting down.
CCGCCGAAGCGGCAATCGTGATCGCAGCGCCACGGGTCGCGGCAGTCCTGGTCGCAAGGCGGCGCACCGTTGCAATCGCGGTCGCAACGCCACTCGTTGAAGTGACAATCGTGGTCGCAGCGCCAGCCCTCGCGGCAGTCGTGTTCGCAAGGCGGCGGTGCGTCGCAACCATGGTCGCAATGCCAGTCGCCGAACCGGCATTCGCGGTCGCATTTCCAGCCGTCGCGGCAATCGCGCTCGCAAGGCGGAGGCTCGTGACAGCCGCGGTCGCAGCGCCAGTCGCCATAGCTGCATTCGTGATCGCATCTCCATCCGTCGCGGCAATCGCGCTCGCAAGGCGGGCGACCGTCGCATTCATGATCGCAACGCCAATGATAGCCGCATCCGCGATCGCAGCCGTGCCGATAGCAGCCGAAATGACAATCGCGTCCATCCCAATGCTCGAAATCGATTTGCGGAACCGGGTCGAGCGGATCAAGCAGCACCGAGTCCGTTACCGCCGTCTGGGCAAACGCGCCGGTCGGCGCGGCTATCCACAAAAGCATGAAGGCCAGACCGGCCATGATGCGCCCGAACCCCGAAAAGCGGCGATTGGGGAATGTCGCGTATGTGCTCACGACAAATCTCCTTCAATGATGGCCTTCGCGGTGCGGTCCGGCATCGGCCTGGCCAAGAAGCTCCGCGAGTTGGTTCATGGTCGGCCGGAAGCCAGCGAGCGCCGAGGCCGTGAAGAAATCGTTCGCCTTGGATAGATCCTGGCGAATACCGTTCGGCCCCACCTTGTAGAGCACGCCCAGATGGTAGAGCGCGGCGCCATAGCGCTGGTCGGCCGATTTGGTGAACCAATAGGCTGCCCGCACATAGTTCAACGGCACGCCGATTCCCTTCGCATACATCACGCCAAGCGTGTTCTGCGAACTTGCATCGCCGCGCTGTGCGGCCGTCTGGATCAGGTGCACAAGCTCGATGGGATTGAGGTGTCCGGTCGGCTCGTCGCCGATTGTCGCCTGGAAACGTGCCATGGCTTTGAACTCGGAATCGCCGGCAACCGCGGCCCAGCGCGCGAACGGCGTCTTGCTGAAGCCGAGAAACCACAGTGCCTCCTGCATGTCGTGCAGTGGAACGGCGCCCGATACCAGCGCGAGCGACCGCTGCCGGTCCAAGCCGATATAGCATTCATCCGTGTACGGAACGCCGCTCGCGGTATCGCCGGTCGGATAGAACTCGAACGGCGGAAACCAGTATTTCGCCTTCTCGGCCGCTTCCTGGGAAATGCGGGGCCCGAGGCCGTGTGCGGCGCGTACTTCCTGATCGAGGCCGCGCAGATATTCGTGCGCGAGCGGGTGGCCCATATTGTCGGCGATGTGGAAATAGACGAGCGCTTCGCCGTCGTTCGGCACGATCACCGAACTGGTGGGAATGCCCATCATGCGTCGGGCCGCGGCCGCATCGCCATATTCGAATTCCTGGCGCGCGTGATCGCGGAACGAATGCTCGGAACGCGAGACATCCGCCAGCGCGCCATAAGTTGCAGGACTTTCGATCTGAACTTCGCCGGAATCGCCGCCCGGAACGAACGCGTCGGTGCCGTAAGAAGACGAGTGAAGCTTGCCCAGTTCGAGGAGACCGTCCGCGCCGCGGCAGGAGAGAATATAGACGATGCGGTTGCGGGCCTGTTCGCGCTGCTCGGCATTGAGAAGCAGCATCAGCTTCTGCTGTTCGGCGAGCGCGCGGTGATAGTCGTTCGAGATCACCCGCCGCGCATAAATGTCCTCGATATGCTCGTGAATGCGGTCGCTGACCGAAGCGAGGTAGTACCAGACATAGGATTCGACGGGATCGTAAAATTTGTTGTCGCCGCGCTCGTCGCCGTAGATATCGCCGAGCTTGATCTGGGAGAGGAAGTCGTCTTCCTGCCAGCCGCTGCGCCGCCAGATGCGGATGGCTGCTTCCATGCTGATCTTATTTGCGGCCATAACACCGTCGGTGTAATCGGCCGCGGCCGGCACCACGGCCAAACCCGCGGTCGCGAGCACGGCTGCAAAACCGAGGCCGACGCTCAAGCGCCTCATTGTGGACGGCCGAAGCCGATGATCCCTACTACCCACGGTCCATTCCCCCGACCGTTACGCCCCCGAACAAGGCCACCAAGCGCATTCCCGGTGTTCGGATGCCGGCACACGTTAACGCGCGCCAGTCCAATTAACGGATACTTTACCAGTTAACTTCTCTGAAGGGGAGTCAGTGCCGAAAATGGCGGATTCCTGTCAGCGCCATTGCAAGGCCGGCTTCGTCGGCCGCCGCGATCACTTCATCGTCGCGAATCGAGCCACCCGGCTGAATCACCGCGGTAGCGCCCGCATTTGCGACCGCCAGCAGGCCATCGGGGAACGGGAAAAACGCATCCGACGCCGCAGACGAGCCTTTGGTTAACGGCTCCGGCCAACCTGCAGCCTCGGCCGCCTCGCGCGCCTTGATCGCAGCGATTCGCGCCGAATCGACCCGGCTCATCTGTCCCGCGCCGATTCCCGCCGTCTGCAATCCATTGGCGTAGACGATCGTGTTGGACTTCACATGCTTGCCGACCGTGAACGCGAACAGCATGTCTTCGATCTCTTTTTCCGTCGGCTGGCGTTTGGTGACGATCTTGAGATCCGTGCGCCCAACATGAGCCGCATCGCGCGTCTGCATCAGGAAGCCGCCGGAAACTGTTTTCATGGTCCATCCCGCCGACGCAGGATCAGGCAGCCCGCCCGCGATGAGCAGACGCAGATTCCGTCTCGCCGACAGAATGCGCCGCGCGTCGGCGTCGGCATCAGGCGCGATGATCACTTCCGTGAACAGCTTGGAGATTTCCTCAGCCGTTTCGCCGTCGAGCGTACGGTTGAAGGCGAGCACTCCTCCGAACGCGCTGACGGGATCGCAGGCGAGCGCCTTGCGATAGGCATCCGCGAGATTTCCCGCGAGTGCGACGCCGCAAGGATTGGCGTGTTTGATGATGGCGCAAGCGGCGAACGCGCCAGGTGCGAATTCGGCGACCAGTTCATAGGCCGCGTCGGTGTCGTTGATGTTGTTGTAGGAAAGCTCTCTGCCCTGAAGCTGTTCGGCGGTAGAGACGCCGAAACGTTTGTCGCCGGTGACATAGAACGCCGCTTCCTGGTGCGGATTCTCGCCATAGCGCAACGGCTGGCGCAGCGTGCCCGCGATGGCACGACGGCGCGGCGGGGCCTTGTCGCCGGCTTTGGCAAGTTCGCCTGCGAACCAGTTCGACACGGCCGCGTCATAGGCTGCCGTGCGCCCATAGGCGATCTGCGCGAACTTGCGACGCAGCGCGAGCGTGGTCGCGCCCTTGTTCGCATTCATCTCCTGCAGAACGGTATCGTAATCCTCCGGATCGACGACGACCGTGACCCAATCGTGGTTCTTCGACGCCGCGCGGATCATCGCCGGTCCGCCGATGTCGATGTTCTCGATGTTCTCGTCGAAATCCGCGCCCTTCGCGACCGTCGCTTCGAACGGATAGAGATTGGACACGAGCAGATCGATGCCTTCGATTCCGTGCACGTGCATCGCTTCGGCGTGGTCGGGCTTGTCGCGCAGCGCGAGAAAACCGCCATGGATTTTCGGATGCAAAGTTTTGACGCGCCCGTCCATGATCTCGGGGAAGCCCGTCACTTCGGACACATCGGTGACCGCGAGGCCGGCATCGCGCAACGCCTTCGCCGTGCCGCCCGTCGAGAGCAGGGTGGCGCTATGTTTCTGCAGGCCGCGGGCGAATTCGATCAGGCCGGTCTTGTCGGAAACGGACAGGAGCGCGCGGCGGATGGGGCGGAGCGTCATGAGCCAACCTGGAATAGCGGATGTCCGACCGTGCTTACTTCCGGACCGGCGAAAAGAGAAGTGTCGGAAGCAGACACTTTATCCGGCAATGCCGCCGCGGCATCGGGCCCGGACCGAATAGGCCAACCGAAATTGAATTTGTTGCATGATATCTCTTGATAAATTGATTTTCTTAAATTACATATGCAATAACTGAATTTCAGAGCCCAAAAATGCCCGGAAATCTCAAGGACTGGCAGGAACTGACCCGACTTACGCAAGGGGCATCCCTGGTCGTGGAGCGGGTGCGGCTGGCCGACAGCGGCATTGCGATCGAGGGCCAGTTCGCGCCGCCCCAGCTCGCCCAATTGCCCGTCGAGGACCAGGTGTTCGTGGCGGCCTTCGTGCGCGCGCACGGCTCGATCAAGGAGATGGAGCAGGTGTTCGGCGTGAGCTATCCGACCATCAAGGCGCGCCTGAACCGCATCTCGCAGGCCCTCGAATTCGTCGACACGGATCCCGCGCCTGCGCGGAGCGACGTGCTCGATCGTCTCGCGCGGGGCGAGATCACGGCAGACGATGCCATTCGCGAATTGGAGGAGCGGTCATGATTCCGTTGTGGATGAGCATCGCGGTCTGTGGCGAGCGCCGAAGATTCTTCCGGCTGTGGCTGCCGCTGTTTCTGTTGTGGCTGTTGCTGCTGCCTTTCGCGATCCTCGCACTGCCGGTGCTGGCAGTCTTATGGCTCGCCGGCGGACGGTGCGCGTTGGCGAAGCCGATCGCGCTTTGGCAGATGTTCGCGAGCCTGCGGGGAACCTTGATCGATATCGATCATCCCGACGGCTCCGTTTTTATCCGGATCGTGTGAGGAAAAACCATGAGCGAGAATCGCAAACAAATTCTGGACATGCTGGCCGCGGGTAAAATCACCGCCGACGAGGCCGAACGATTGATCGCAGCGCTCGAGCGCGCGCCGGGCGGCGATTCGGCCGGAGCGCCGACTGCGCGAAAGCCCTTGCCGAAATATCTTCGCGTCGTGGTGGAAGCGGAAGATGATCACGGTGCGGACACGCTGACGAAAGTCAATATCCGCGTGCCGTTCCAGCTGCTGCGCGCGGGCGTGAAGATCGCGAATTTCCTGCCGCCGAAGGCGCGCACGCAGGTGAACGAGGCGTTGCGAGAAAAAGGCGTTGATTTCGATCTCAATCAGATCAAGCCGGAAAACCTGGACGAACTGATCGAGCAATTGCAGGACACGGTCATCGACATCGATCACGACCGCGGACGCGCGAAAGTGAAGATTTTCTGCGAATAAGAAAGATTTTAGCGCGGAAGTTGCAGAGGATTCGCAGAGGACGCAGGGGAATTTTTGCGCCCTTCGCGCGCTGGTTTTCCTCCGCGACCTTTGTGTATCCCCCGCGTCCTCTGCGCTAAATTATTTTACTTCTTACGCCGCAGCACTTGGGCGTGCGGACACCCGTGTATGCCACCCACGCAGATGCGGGCACTCTTCCGGCATCTCCATATTGACGAATTTGGCGAAATCGATGCCGCATAGAAGCACGATGTCGGCGATGGAATAATTGTCCCCCGCGAGGAACTCGCGGCCGTCCGCCATCTCGCCGTCGATCCATTTCATCGCATTGGCGACGACCTTGCGGTTCATTTCGCCGAACTCCTTATACTGGAACGGCACGACCGCGGCCGTGCGCGGATCGGAATGGATCCACACCTGGCTCATGGGATTCCACAAGCGGAATTCGGCACGCCGCATCCACATTTCCACGAGTGCGCGATCGAGCGCACCCACGCCGAACAAGGCCGGCGTCGGATGCAGCTCCTCGAAATAGCGGCAGATGGCGATCGATTCGGAAATGCAGGTGCCGTCGTCCAGCTCGAGCACCGGGACCTGGCCCAGCGAATTTTTCTTGAGGAATTCGGGCGCCTTGTGCGCCCGCTTCATGATCGGCACGCGCACCTGCTCGATCCGGATGCCTTTCTCGGCGAGGTAGATGCGGACCTTGCGCGGATTGGGCGCAGGATTGTTTTCGTTGTGCAGCTTCAAGGCATTCCCCGGATAGTTTGCGAGGCGAGGGTAGGGCGCGCGGGGTCATTTCGGCAACCGCCCCATGCGGTTACCGGGCGCACCAGCTTCCGCGTTGACCCCGCGGGATTGGTGCGTATTATCCGCGCCCATTCCCCGATTTTCTCGGTTGCCCGAGTGGTGGAACTGGTAGACGCGCTGGACTCAAAATCCAGTACCGCAAGGTGTGTCGGTTCGATTCCGACCTCGGGCACCAACCTACGCTGCGAAGCGTGCGTAGGTTGTCCACCGAAGCCTTGGCGTAGGTGGACTGTCCGAGCGGCGCTCAAATCGACGATGACGACCTGAGAGACAGAGAAGTCACGAAAATCTACTTGGGTGCAGGTACCGGATCGGGCAGCAGGGATTTGTCGGTGTAATCCGGAATGACCCAGTTCGCGTCGTTGCTGCCCTCGGCGCGCCAAAATGCGACAACCAGCAGCGTGTAGGGGTCGTTTGCAATCTGGTCGCACGCGCCGAGAAACTCGGCTCTCGCTATCGCGCGCCCATCGGGATGAATGGGTTTATCCTGCAGAAGTGTCGGTGCGACTTCCAGAATTGCCAATGCCAGCGCATAATTCCTTGGTTTGCCGCTATCGCTCAAACCGACCAGAAGGTAATAGATTTCGAGTGCTCCCCGCAGCCCGCAGGCACGCAAACGGGTGAGCCGATCGCCGAGATACATCGACGCAAGCGATTGACTCACAATGTCGAGAACGAAATCGAAATCGAGACCCGTTCTGATGCACAACTGGACAGGATCCGTGTGAGCGAGTTGCGCGATTGTCGATATCTCCGCGTCCATCAACTTGTCGGCGATAGGGCGATCGACGGCGTCGAGTTTGAGAACGCCGTCCGTCGGTTTGTCATCCTGTGAGTTGTTGGACCCAAATTTGTCCGACACAAAGCGTCTGAGTAACACGCGCACGGCATCGAGCGGAAATGCCCCAAGGCCGAACGCAATCGGGAGAGCGAAGACTCCTCCGAACAATTGCGACACGGGAACCGCGAGCGCAGCCGAAATCGCGAGCCTAAGCGTCGAATTCAGAATATCTGCCGGCGCGAGATCGAGCCTGCGCGCACGCGTGATGAGATCCGATACGATCCATACGTAGGCGCCGCTTATGCCCGCGGCAGCGAGTGGCGGAATGACCAGGAGGGGCAACCCTCCGGCAATCTTGCCGATCACGATCATCCTGTGGCCGATCGACAAGTCGATCCAGGTGACTGCGGCCTCCGACAGAAAAAACATGACGACGAAGGTCGTTATTACAAACAGCACGATCGGGAATGCATATTTGTACCTCCCGTACCGGTCCTCGTAGAGCGCCTCAAATCTTTTCTCAGCCTGAGGCTCAGAATATGATTCCTGGAAATATGTTTTCAAATAAAGAACCTTGGCGTCGGGCGGGAAACAATTGAATATATCCCCCTTCTTTATCTCCCAGCCGCGTCTCATATGAACATAGAGGGGATAAGTCGCGAGAAGAGTGAAGCCGCACGCCGAAAGAAAGCTCAGCGACGTTGCAAAGTTGACCGCGAGAAATTGCAGGAGTTGGTTCAACAACGACACGGCACCCTCCCTTTGGTCAGCCGAACAAGAATTGTGCCCAGAATACAGGAACGAGGCGAACACCGTGACAGGGTTGCTCAAGCAAGCATACAAGAAAATGCATCCGCTAAGTGCTTGAAGTCAATCGAAGGTAATCCCTAATCAGTCAACGTAAACTGCCGTTGCATTGCTTTCCATTTCCTATCTTAATTTTGCAGCGAATCGACCACCCTCAAAGGACGAGCAAGTGAAAACGGCGGATTTCGAGTTTCGGGTGCCGGAGCGGTTGATTCCCTCGGTGCCGCGCGAGCTACGGGGCAAGCGCCGCGACGATGCGCGCCTGGCTGTTCTCGATCGTGCCAAGGGAACCGTCGAGCATGCCGCGTTCCGCGATCTCAAATCCTGGCTGCATGGCGGCGATGCGCTTGTCGTCAACAATAGCCTCGTCATGCACGACCGGCTCGAAGGCGAATGTGCGGACGGCAAGGTCGCGTTGGTGCTGTTCGGTCAGCATCCCGAAGGCTGGCTTGCGCGGGTGCAGCCCGCGCGGCATGCACGGCGCGGCTGCTCGATCCGCATCGGCGGCGGCGAAGTTCGCGCCGTTCTCGTCAAACCGGGCGCCGGCGGGCTATGGGTTGTGCGCTTCGAATTCTCCGGCGATTTTCACGGCGTGCTGCGGCGCTTTGGGCGACGCCACGCGTCGGCGCTGCACTATCTCAGCAAACGCATGGAAAGTTATCGCAACGTCTATGCGACCGAGCCGGGCTCGCTCGAGATTCCTTCGGCCGGACTGCATTTCACCCACGACATTCTTGCGCAACTGAAGCGCAAGCGCGTCGGCATCGTTCCCATCACGCTGCATATCGGGCTTTCGGAGATGCATCGGCACATAAGCGCGCGCAATATCGAGGACCACAAAGTCGGCGCGGAATGGTATCGCGTGACGGATGCGTCCGCACGCGCTCTCAACGCGACGCGCCGGCGCGGCGGGCGCATCTGTGCCGTCGGCACGACATCCATCCGGACGCTCGAAACTGTGGCAAGACGGGGCAAGCCGTTCGGCGCCAGGGAAGGCTGGTCCGACCTCTTCATACATCCGGGATATCGCTACAAGGCCGTCGACGCGATGCTGACAAACCTGCATCAACCCCGCTCAAGCCACCTGATGCTCGTCGCCGCCTTCGCCGGAAAGGAATTCACGCTCGCCGCCTACCACGAGATCGTGCGGGAGAAATACCGCTTCGATCTGTTCGGCGACAGCATGCTGATCGTTTGAGAAGGCGGGGGCTCATATCGGCGTCGCTCGCGCTCTCGCGCGGCCGATATCGAAGAGATTCGGACTTATCGCTCGGCATAGCGCTTCATCAATTGCCGCAGACCCGGCAATTGCGATCGCGTGAGACTGATGCGTCGGATATCGGAAGGCGGTTCGATGCCGTCGCGCGCAAAGGTCTCCGTCATGACGAGTTCGGCCCACAATCCGTTGTGCTGCATGCACGACAAAAAAGTGCTGTTGCTCCATATCGCCTGATGCACGCTCCCCGCGTCTTTGGCGAGCAACGCCAGCATGAACTGCTCCGCATCCGCAACCATGTTTAGCTGCTCGCCCGGCCAGAGCGAGATCAGGGGACCCGCGTCGGGCGCCAGGAGCACTTTCACGCGCTTGAGCGCAACCGGAGCATAGACGCGGACAACCACGTCGACGCCGCGGCCGGCAGCGCTCTCAAGGCTGGGCGCGATCTTCGTTACGACTTTCGGAAACGCATCGACGAGCACGGCACTCTTCGTCCCCGCGATCATCGATCGAGCCCGTTCGAGTACCTGATCGACGTCGGTCAATTGATAGACCCGGTCGTCGCCCTTTGCCGGACGAATCCTCGAGAGAAATTTCTCGGCGCGATCCTTGTGGGCCGTGAAATCGCGGTCGATGCGATCGAGCAATTCGGACGGCGGCACCGCGCGGCAGAGTCTGTTGGCGCTGTCGTCGATCGCGATGGCGCCACGCTTCGTAAGGGCGGCAATCGCTTTATAGGTGTTGGCCGTGGGCTTACCGATGGCGTGGCTGATGCGATAGCCCGTGGCCGGCGACGCTTCGAGCAGGAAGCAATAAATGAGGGATTCGATCTCGGAAAATCCCAGGCTTTCCAAGGTTTTTGCCGCTTGAATTCTCATGATAGTAGCATATACTACTATTATAATATATCCAAGCGGTTTGGAGGGAATGGCGGCGATGTCTCATCGATTCGCATGGTTGGCGTGCGCGGTTATCTTTTGGTCTGCGCCGGCGTGCGCCGACTCGAAGGCCATGGAGGTGTTGGCGCAATCGAAAGCTGCGATGGGCGGTTCGGAATGGGACCATGCACATTTCATCCGCACGCATGCGCAAGTGCAGACTTCGGGTCTTGCAGGTCCGAGCGAGTCCCTGGAGGACACGACCTCCGGCTCTTATGTGAACACTTACACGCTTGGGTCTTTCAGCGGCGCCGACGGCTTCGACGGCAAGATTGTCTGGAACCAGGACCCGTCCGGCCAGGTCGCAACGCAAGGCGGAGACGGCGCGCGGCAAGGCGCCGTCGACACGGCCTATCGAACCGCGCGCGCCTTCTGGTTTTCCGATCGAATGTCCGCCGAGATCGATTACGAAGGTCCGAAGGTCGATGGCGCGCAGGTTTTCGATATCGTGCGTATCGTGCCGAAAGGCGGGCGTCCGTTCGACATGTGGATCGACGTGAAAACGCATGTCATCGACCGGATAATCGAAAGGGCTGCTCTCGATCTGGATACCACCACCTTCTCCGATTATCGGCGCGTAGACGGCAAGCTGCTGCCGTTCTCTTGGCGGCTGACAAACGGGGACGCGCGCTACGACACAGTCGTGAAAGTCGACAGCGTAACTTTCGAAACAAGCGCGCCGACGCAGGTCTTTGGTCCGCCGCCGCCGCCCAGGCGCGATTTCGGGTTCATCGGCGAGCAGCGATCGACGACGATTCCCTTCAAGCTCATCAACAATCACATATATATCGAAGTCAAACTCAACGGACAGGGACCGTATGAGATGCTTTTCGATACGGGCGGCGGCGATGCGATCATGCCGACCCTCGCGCATAGCCTCGGATTGAAACTCGAAGGCGCCTTTCAGAGCAGGGGTACCGGCGACGCGACTCTCGACGTGGCCGCCACGTCGGTCGGTCGCGTGGAGATTGGCGACGCGTTTCTCGACCGCCAGACTTTCGCGTCGGCCGCGCTGGAGTCCTTCGGCAATGTCGAGGGCGTGCCCTTTATGGGAATCGTGGGATACGAAATCTTCAAGCGCTTTGTGGTGCGCACGGACTACGATGCGCAACAATTGACGCTCATCGAACCCCAGGGATTCGACTATCGTGGATCAGGCGTGCGCGTGCCGTTTCAACTGAAAGACACAATTCCGATCGTTCCCGGCGATGTGGACGGAGTCCCCGGGATTTTTCAGCTCGATACCGGCAGTCGCATGACCCTCGATTTGATGTCGCCCTTCGTGGCCAAGAACAATCTCGTCGCGCGGTTCGACGCGAAAGTTCAGGGTGTGGACGGCTGGGGCGTCGGCGGCGCCGAGCGATCATGGATCGTTCGCGCGCATCGGTTCACATTTGGCGGGGTTTCGGTGAAGGCGCCGGTAGTGGGCCTCAGCCAATCGGCGGCCGGATCCGAGGCCGAGGCCTACACGGCCGGCAATGTCGGCGCAGGCGTATTCAGGAAATTCAACATCGTGTGGGATTATCCGCGCAATCAAATCTATTTCGAGCGCAGCAAGCACTACGCAGAAGAGGACGTGTTCAACCGGGCGGGCCTGTGGGCAAATCTCGACGGCGAGCGTTTCGTCGTGATCGATGTCTATGCCGGCAGTCCGGCATCGGAAGCCGGCCTCCAGGCCGGCGATCGCATTCTTGCCGTCGATGGCCGCCAGGCGCAGCAGGGCATCACGCTACCGGAATTCCGTGCACGCATGCGCGAGGCGCCCGGCACGATTCTCGTTCTTGACTTCGAACGGAACGGTCGACGGTCACGAGTCGCCCTCACGCTTCGCGATCTCGTTTAAACCCGCCGCGTTCGAAGCTGCCAGGCGAGAATGTTTATTGCGTATTCCGCAGGACGATCCGGCCTCCGATGCCGTCACGACGATGCAGGTGGCGCCGGTGGGTCGGTGCTCGGAAGCGGCATCGACGTCGCGCCGGTACATTGCGCAATGATCGCGCCGTAGTAATTTGCGACGAACACGTCGTTCGGGACGCAGAGATAAAGCCGCTTGCCCCAGGTCCAGATGGTGAGCAGGACATTTTGCTGCGTCACATCGGGAATGATTTCGGCCAGCAGCACGACCCAGTGGTTGGGAAACGAACTCAGTAGAAATGTGTTGTCGACCTTCGCGCTCGCGATGGGAGGAACCGAAGTGTCCGGGCTAGTGGTGCTGGGATTCCACAAGGTCGCTTTCGCGATCAGATTGGCGTGGATGAGAAGCGGAATGTCCGTGCCCGCGGGCATGGTGAGGCTCGCAGCATTGAGGATACCGGGATTGCTCGCCCATTTGCCGTGATCGTTCACGCTCGACCAAATTCCGGAATCGCGCATCCAGCCGGCCACTTCCTCCGGGCGCGTGAGCCCGGCCAACTCCTGGGTGGGGTCGCCGTACCAGGCGCCCTGCCAGAACACATTTGTCGAATTGCGAAGCGCTCCGAACAACATCCAATCCGCCGATGAAAACGGATTGGTCGCCTTCTGCAGCATCGCGCCGAAATCCGTCTGCAGAATATCCTGCCCGGGCGTGACGGTCAGATTGCCAAGCGTCGCAGTGCCCGTATCGAACAGCGTTGTGGCAAACTTCATCACCGCGACGGGGTCGCGACCGATCGCCGTCTGAAAGAACGCCGCCGGACCGCACAAATTCAGTGAACCCTGATTGGGGCAGCGAGGTCCGTCGGCCGGCACGGGATTGTCGAAGTACGGGTTTGCCTTCGTGTTCGTAGGGCTGACCATCGCGGTCAGACGGGCAGCAACATCGGCGCGCGAAAGCGTCGGCGACCACGCACCCGAGCTCGTTTCTGCCGCAAACGCGCTCACGATCGCCTGGGCGTCGGCGAAACTCGAGCGTTGTAGGTCGTCGAGTGAGCGCGCATCCGTCAGCGTCTTGGTCAATTGCTCTGTGTCGCTGAAGTAGCTCGCGTCGATAGAGGTTCCGCTGGCGGTCGTTGCTGGGTCGGCCATGTCTGTCTCCGATGTGATTGGGTTAGGTTGTGGATTGCGACGCTTGAGTGGTCGGGTCCGCGGCGCCGACGGCCGACGAGGTCGATTGCGGAGCGATCGGCGCAGCCGAAGGTGCCGCGGCCGGCGTCGGCGCATTGGCGCTGCCGCCCGATGGCGAGGTTGTGCCCGTTGCCGCGGGCGGCGCAGTCCCGGCAGGCGGCGCGGTAGCCGCCGTCGTCGTCGCAGCGGGAGTTGCAGCGGCAGTCTGCTCTGCTGTGGGATCGTTCACCGGGGGCAATATCGGCAGCTGGCTGCACAGAAGAGCAATCACCTGCATGCCCGCGCGCGTATAGGTCATCGAGCCGTTATTACCTGGTGCCGCTGTGGCGCCTTGCAGCGAGAACGGGCCCAGCGATCCAAGTGCCGTTGCCGCTTCGTTTGTCCAACTGCCGCTGATCGTCAGGCCCTGCACGACGATCAACGCAACCGGGAGGCCATAAGCGAGATCGGTGCTTGAGGCCTCCGGCGGCGGCAGCGGCAGCAATGCGCCGCGGGTCATGCCCGGAATGTACCAGCCCGTGTCCGCGAGAAATGCGCCGTCCCACCAGGTCGCTCCGCCCGACATATATCCCAGCGTGACGCATTGGTGTTGCAGCTGAAGCGTGATCGTCGAGTTCGCAGGAGGTGCAGCCGCGCCTGCCGGAGGAGTCGCGGGACTCACGGGATGCGCTGCGACCGGCGTGGCTCTCATCGCGCTCGGTGCAATGGAACGCGCGGGCGCCTGCTGCGCCGGCATCGGTCGCGGAAGCGGTGTCACGGTCACAGGCGGTTTGGCGACGGGCCGCGGAGCGACCTGCAACGGCCGCACGACCCATATGCGCGGATTGACGACCGGCTTCGGCGGCGGAGCGGTTGTGCTTGGCGGTGGCTGCGCCGGTTGAATTTGCGTGGAATCGAAAGCCGTCCAGTATCCGGTATTGGATGGCAGAACCCAGTCGTCGGGTTCGCAGACGAAGCCGCCTTGCATATTTGTTGCGGTCAAATTGTTCTGGGCCATGGCGATTTCCGCAGCCACCCGTTTCCACGCGGGATCCGCAGGCGACCCAAGCGGCTGGGCGCTTGTGGCCGCGGTCATATAGATCAGGCTCGACGTGCCGTAAGATTCGTCTTTGCCATGAACCGCGCTTTCCGACGGCGATATGACGAAAGGCGAATCGAAATTGGTTTCGAGAAATGTCTGCATCTGCGCCGGATTGACGATGCCCGATTGCACCAGATCGCCGGGAACGGTTACGCCGCCGGGCAGGAATACCAGCGCCGCATTGGAATTGGCGCTGCCATAGGCGCTCGTCAAAGCGGCGGTCAGCTTTTGCCCGATCGCCGCCAGTTGGTCGGAATCCGACATGAAGCTAGCCGCCCGCCGGCGCCGATGTGCCTCCTGCGGGAGTCGATGCGCCGCCGGCGGGGGCGCTGGCCGCCGTCGACGTCGCTTGAGTGGATTTCGACGGCGGCGGCAGCGTCGGGTCGTCGATCTGCGGCGAGGCCAATTGAATCTGGCCCAGCCATCCGCAAATCTGCGATCCCATCAGGCTCAGCGTCCCGCCGCTCTTGTTGTCGGACGTGAATGAGATCGCCGACTGGGAAGTGTTGGCGCCGAATGCGCCGCTGGACTGTTGACCTGCATAATTCGCGGCCGCGCTGCAGAACAGGTAACTCGCCTTCACGGCGACGCTGTTGGCACTGGATTGAGCGGCTCCGGCGGCATTCTGCTGCGCTGCGGTGAGGGACGAGTTCGCATCGCCGAAATTGTCGCAAGTGATTGTCACATTGCGGATGATCAGGAACGCCATCGGCAGCATCGGAAGGATTGCCGGCGCGTTCTGGCCGACCTGGTTGGCGATGGTGCCGTCGCTGATGCTGTTCTTGCGCTGACCGACAAGATACCAGCCGCCAATATTGAAAAGATCGGCGCACATCCACGGACGATTAACAAGGGCAAGAAAGTATTCCAGACTCACGGTTGCAGTGCTCGATTGATCCGTGTGATCGGACCAAGTGTATTGGCCGGCATGGTCGCCGAATGCGTTCGAAGCATCGGCGTGACTGCCGCTGGCCGAAGCGCTCGCGAAGCCGATGCTGAATCCGCCGCTGGCGCTGGCCGACATCGATTGCTGTTTTTGCCAATTTCTGGCGAACGATGTTTTGCCCGAGGCCGTTTTGGAATCGAAGGACGAACTGGTGCCGGTGATTTTCTGGACGCCGAACGACTCGTCGGTGGGGTCCCACCACGAAATTGGATCGATAAAGGACCACGGCACGTTCACCGAAACCGACCCGCCCATCTGGATCGCATAAGCGTCGTACAGCTGATGCGCCAATGCCACGATCGCGGTGACCGCGCTCTCGCCCTGGGTCGCAATCGTGTCGAGTGCGTCTTCGACCGGTTTGCGACCCATGCTGTTGAAATCGTCAAGCGCAAGCTGAACGGCGTTGGCGTAGGTTTGCGCTTCGACCGGCCACGCTTGCCCAGCCACCGGATCGCTCATCGCCTGAGCATAAGCGGCTGCCTGGGCGCCGACGGCATTGAGCCATGTCGTGCGGTTCTTACGGTACTGCGCATAAAGCTGGGTGTAGCCGACAAAATTTCCGTTGTTGTCCTTCAGATACAAAAGACTTTGTGCTGCGGCGACCGCGTTCAACACGCTTTGTGCGGGCGGCGGAGCCGGCAACGGCTGGACGCCCTCGAGGACCGTATAATACTCAATGCTGATCTTGCGGTCCGGCCAGTTCGTCGCCACACCGTTCTGAGTCACCTCGAGCATCTGATCGACCAGCATCGATGTGTTCCACGCATTCTGGATCGATTCTTCCAGTTGCTGATCGGGCGCTGGAGTGGGCGGCGGAAACGTAGCGCCTGCGGGCCCCGTCCCATTCGATGCCGTGGCGGTCGCCGACGCTTGTTGGGCCGGAGCCTGCACAAACGTGCCGGAGTCGCTGAAACTGCTCGAGGAATCGCCGCCGCCGGGCGTCCACGCATTCGCATACATCTTGGGATCGACCGGAACGCCGGTCGGCATATGCATATAGATGGCGTTGCCCAATGGCTTGCCGTCCGGGCCGACCTGGCTCGCAGCCACATGCTGTTCGATCTGGTCCAACGCATCCAGCAGCGCCTTGGAGATGCATCCCATCGAACTGAGCGTTCCCGACGATTGGGTGCCCGCTGTTCCCGTGCCCGATGTGCCTGTGGCCGACTTCGCTGTGGTCGACGTTCCTTTGCTCGACATTTCAATAATCCTTCGTCGAAAGTGTTGTTACGGCGAGCGACTTATCGCGCTGCGGTAAGCCGCAACGCGCTGGATTATTATTTCTTGCCGCTGAAAATTCGCAGAACAGAGCGGCTCATTCGCCTTTACGATTTTGTAATTCAAGTCCAAACGATGAGTCAAGTAGCACTGTTTCGTCAATTCGAACAAAATTGAGTTACACTTTAAATAGAGATACATTGCCGTGCCATGGACCTCCTTGACTCGAAGTAATTGCCGCGCATATTGTTTCTTCGAAGGCGATACACAAACCAAGCCACCGTCGTCTGCGAAAGCGATGACTCGGTAGTGAAGTGAACAATTGCTTCTTAGCTTTCTCGGAAAAGGAATTGGATCGCCATGCCAAATGTCAAATACGACGTAGAAGTTATTAAACAGGCGCAGAACCCGATTTGCTGGGTGGCCAGTTGCGCCATGGTCAAGGGTTACGGGACGAAATCTTCCGTGGGTGTTGGAGACCTGATGCAGGGATTCGATCCCTCAAACAGCTGCATCGCCAATCTCGCGAACTCGTGGTCGCAATGCACGGACGCGATGGCGGGCTGGGGGTTCACCGTCTCGGCTGTGGGCGATGTTGCGTCCGGCGGAATCACCGCCGACACCTTGCTGAGCACAGTTCAGACCAACGGTCCGACCGTGCTCCTGCATTCCTGCTCCGGGTTTCCTTACGGCTCGCAATGGGGTTCGACGACATTTGGCGCGAACGACCGCCATGCGGTCGTCATCACCGGCGTCGATACGGATGCTGCGACTGCCACGTTCGACAATCCCTGGGGCGACAAGGATCAGTCCTGCGATCTGCCGACCCTGATCCAGCATATCAACAGCGACCAGACGTTGGGAAAGACGCTGGGCTTCTGGCCAGCGGCGTCGTCGTCATCGTCGTAATGCAATGCCTGGACAGCGCCGGCGTACTCTGTCGAAGCAGGGCGCAGCGCTTGCGATCCGCGTACCGGTTCAGCGCGTTCCTTAAGTCAACTTCGGGAGATCGCGAAAGGGGCGATGGATGACCGGCGAGCAGGCGCAAACGGGGGGGCCGACAACCGGTGGCGGACTTCTTTCGCTGTCGACGTCCAACCCGGCGGGAATAGGACTGCTGGCCATCGGCGTGGTCTTGCTGCTGCTGCCCGTCATTGTGGCAGTAGCTGCACCGACGGTCTTGATCGATGCGCAACTCTATCTGAGAATCATCGCGGCGCTCGGCGGCGCTTTGATCGGAGGGTTCATCCCCGGCGCGCTTCAAATCGCGCTACCCGGGATTAAAGGCGTAGGCGCGTTGGCGGTATTCGGACTCATTTACGTGGTCAATCCCCCGACAATCGGAGCCGGTGCCGCCAATCCGACGAGTTCCGTGGCAACAACCCCGGTGCCGCTTGCGTCAACCTCGGATCAGCTGAAGAAATGGATTGTACCGGGATTCGCCCATGGTGCGCCGACCAAGATCGACACGGCGCGCGTCCAGGCGCTGCAGAGCTGGGCGAGCACACGCGACGGATTCAAGAATCTTCCCATCGCCGTCCTTGTCTCGGGTAACACCCCCGCGCTCGAGCAAGCGCGCAAAGCGGCGATCAAAGATCTGAAAATTCCCAAGCCGGCCCGGTGACGGTGGATGCCGATGCGTGCGTGAAGGGTCGCGCCGCGAAGTGCTGCCACATTCCCCCGCAGTTATCCTCGCGCCGCATACGCCGTCGGCGTCGAGACGTGGAATTTGGGATCGTCGAAGTTCTCGCGCTTGTCGGCGTAGTAGCGTTCGTACCACTCGCCTTCGCGGGCGGCATTGAAGGTGAGGAACATCGCGCGGCGCGACGCGGCGCTGCGGTTGGGGCTTGAGCGATGCGGCACGAAGGAATCGAACAGCACAAGGTCGGTCGGGGCCGTTTCGACGATCTGCCAGTCCAGCGCTGCTTCGATCTCTGACAGCACATCGCCGTGCTTCGGTCCGCCGTCGTTGAATCGCAGCAGTGGGCGCCCCTCGATCCAGCGCTCGACCCATCCGGACGACTCGCGCGCCCGCTCTCTCCAATCGCGCGCGAACTCAAGACAGCCATTGGCGCGCGTGGCGGGATCGATGGTGAGCATCGCCGTAATGTTGTAGCGCGGGCCGAATGCCTGATAGGCGGCGAAATCCTGGTGCGCGCCGAACGCGCCTCCCCCCGGATGCTTTTCGTTTTCCTTGTCCTTGAAGGGAACGAACGCCTCGGCTGCGAGCCCTTCGATCGCCGGCGCGATCCGCGCGGCGACAAATGCGCGGAATTCCGGATGCGCGCCTTGCAGATATTCAAATCGGCACACCTGCGCGGCATCGGCGGCTTCGGGCACCACGATCGATTCCTTCGGGTTCTCGCGCGCCAGTTGCGCGGGCGATCGTCCGGAGAGCCTGGCGCGCGCGAGTTGCTTCGCCGCCGCGTCGCCCATGGTGCGCGACATGCGGTTCAGCGCGTCCGCTTCTTCGGCAGTGAAGAAATCGCGCAGCACGATGGCGCCGTCGCGCCGGAACATCTCGCGTTCGCCGGCGCCGATGCGCGCGGCCGGCAGATAGCGCAGGAAATGTGCGAAATCCGGCGTCCGAGCTTCCGGGTCTTTCACGGTTTCGTCGAAGCGGCGCAGGCGAATCGCATCTTGCGCGAAAGGACGCTTGCCAAAGTCCGCAGTTTCAGCCGCACTCATCGGGCCGCCCTGCAATTTGAGACTCAAAACCGAATCCGGTGCGAGCGACGCCATGTAGTCCGGGTCCGTCGCGCACAGATAGCGCTTGGCCGACACATGCAGGCGCACGGGTTCCGCCACGCTCGCGCCAAGCCGTTTCGCCAGCCAATCCGAGCCTACGATTTCGTGCCGGTCGTCGATGCCGGTTTCCGCCGGATTCTCGCCGAGGGCCGCGATCAGATGTCCGATATCGTGGAGCAGGGTGGCCAGCATCATCGCAGGCGGTTCGCCGCTTGCTTCCGCCGCAGCGGCGGCCTGCAGCGCATGCTCCAGCTGGCTGATAGCTTCCAGCCCATATCGGTCGTGGGCGCGCGTGCCATAAAGTTCTTCGAGTTCGCGGCGGATTTCAGACTGCGGATTCATGATCGGCCCAAGCGGACGGACTCTCTGGTATCGTAACTTACACTATGTGACGGTATCGGGAACGCCATTCGGCCACTTTAAGATATTGCCATGTCTGCCAACCTCGGACTCATCGAAGGATTCTACGGCAAGCCCTGGAGTTGGGAGGCGCGGGCCGAGGCGGTCGCATTTCTCGCGCCCCATGGCTATCGTTTCTACTATTACGCGCCAAAGGCCGACGCGTTTCTGCGCCGACGCTGGCGGGAGAAGCATCCTGCCGCGATGGATGTCGAACTCCGCCGGCTTGCGGGCCATTGCCGGTCGCTGGACGTGCGCTTCGGCGTGGGACTCAGCCCCTATGAAATCTATCGCAACTTCGATGCGGAGGCGCGAGGAGCGCTCGCGGCCAAACTCGCGCATCTCGACGGGATCGGCATCGACGATCTCGCGATCCTGTTCGACGACATGCGCGGCGATCTGCCGGGTCTCGCGCAGATGCAGGTCGATATCGTGCACTGGGTCCGCGAGCGTTCGAAGGCGAAGCGTTTGCTTGTTTGCCCCAGTTATTACACCGACGATCCCATCCTCGATCGCTTCTTCGGCGAAAGACCGGCGAATTATCTCGAGGATTTCGGGGGCTTCCTCGACAAGGCGATCGACATTTTCTGGACCGGCGAAGAGGTTTGCGCGCGCGCGTTTTCGCCCGGCCATCTCGCGCGCGTCACCGCGCAGCTCGGCCGCAAGCCATTCCTCTGGGACAATTATCCCGTGAATGATGGGCCGGTCATGTCGCAATTCCTGCACCTGCGCGCCTTTACTGGAAGACCCGCTTCCATCGCCGGGCATATCGCGGGTCATGCTGTGAATGTCGCGTCGCAGCCGATTTTGTCGCGTATCCCTGCGCTCTCGCTTGCCGACAGTTACGCGCAAGGAGATGCCTACGAATATGGCGCGGCGTTCGCGCGTGCGGCGGAGATGGTTCTGGGCAAGGAACTCGGACGTCTTGTGCGCGGCGATCTGATGCTGTTCCAGGATTGGGGGATCGAGCGGGCGCAAGGCCTGCGGGAGCGCTATGCGGCCTTCGATCATCCGGGTGCACGCGAGATCGTAGACTGGCTCGACGGGGCCTGGCGCATCACGCGCGAGGAAATGAGCGCGCAATAGGCTGGCTTGCGGATTGTGCGTCCCACGATTATTCATGAGCGCGAATGCGAAGGTTTCCCCCATGCCGCTCGAAATGCGCGAAAGCTGCGAACGCTGCCAAACGCCGCTGCCGAAGGATTCCGACGCCGCTCATATCTGCAGCTATGAATGCACGTTCTGCAGCGACTGCACGGATCAAATGGGCGGACGCTGTCCCAATTGCGGGGGCGAATTGCTGCTTCGCCCGCGCCGATTGCCCCGAACGTGAATTATCGGCACGCCTATCACGCGGGAAACTTCGCCGATGTCGTCAAGCATCTGGCGCTCGTGGCGCTGATCGCGCATCTGAAAAAGAAGGACAAGGCGTTCCGCGTCATCGACACCCATGCGGGGCGCGGGCTTTACGATTTGTCCGGCGACGAAGCCGCGCGCACGGGGGAGGCGGCGCAAGGCATTGCGCGATTGCGCGCGCTCATTCCGCACGGCGGATATCCGGATTCGCTGATGACCTATCTCGAAGCGGCGCAAAGCGCGGGCGAAGCGCGCTATCCCGGATCGCCCTTGATCGCCGCGCTCCTGATGCGGCCGCAGGATCGCTTGATCGCGATCGAGAAGCACGCCGAGGAATTCGCAGTGCTGGCGGCGACGCTGTCGCCTTATCGCGCAGCAAAAGCGGAGCCGGCCGACGGCTATGCGCGGCTTGCGGCGCTGTTGCCGCCGCCCGAACGGCGCGGTCTTGTGCTGATCGATCCGCCCTATGAAGCGGTTGATGAATTCGCGCGCGTGGGTGCGGCGGTCGGCGGCGCGCTCCGGCGTTTCGCCACGGGAATTTATCTCATCTGGTTTCCCGTCAAATCGAAAAGCGAGTCCGATCGTTTCTGCGGCGAGATTCTCGCGGCGGGCGCGGTGAAGGCCGTACGAATCGACGCGGAGATCGAAGCGAAGACGGCAGGCAAGGACCGGCTCGCGCGCGCAGGACTGATCGTCGTCAATCCGCCTTACGGATTCGACGAAGAAATGCGCGCGGTGCTGTCGATCGCGGCGCCGGCGCTCGGCGCGCGCACGCAACTTGATTGGCTCGCCGACGCGGGCTGAAAGCGGGATTGCAAGTGTCAGCCGCGAGCATACTGATCTGGATCGTTGCCGGCCTGGCGATTGCGGGGGTGATCGTGCGGCCGTTCCATTGGCCGGAAGCCATTTGGGCCGTGGGCGGCGCAATCGTTCTTGTGTTGGCTAGGTTGATCCCGCCTGGCGATGCGCTGCGTGCCGTCGGCAAAGGTGTCGACGTCTATCTGTTTCTGGCAGGCATGATGCTTTTGTCGGAAGTCGCGCGCCGCGAGGGCTTGTTCGATTGGGTCGCAACTTACGCGGTGAATGCGGGCCGCGGTTCGCCGCGACGTTTGTTTGTGCTGGTGTATGCCGTCGGGACCGTCGTCACGATTTTTCTCTCCAACGACGCAACGGCCGTCGTGCTCACGCCGGCCGTTTTCGCAGCGACGCGCAAGGCGAAGGTCGAGCCGCTGCCGTT
>JBEKDC010000018.1:0-22829 GCA_050014535.1 Rhizomicrobium sp. | reverse complement strand
ATATTCTTGCAACGATAAGTTTTCCGAACGTTTCGGAAGAACCAATACATATTGTTCAGCGTTATCTTCCGCAATATGGATATGCCAATAGGTACCGCGATCTGTCGTGGTTGTATGCAACCCGTCCAAGACGGAATGAATAATTCCACGTGGAATCAGGAAGGCAACTAAAAGGTCCATGCATCCAAGCACGAAAAAGGACTTCTGACCTTCGGAGAGAAACTCATCCCACTTAGGGTGATATGCATACCAATAGGGATCAGAGCTGCGTTTTGTATACCGCTTTGAAATCGTGGTCACGATGCGGGTCTTATGCGACGCATCCCAACAAAGCGCCCGGCTTTTGTTGATGAACTTCACTTTGAGTAATTCAGAGATTCTCTCGATAATTTGCTCTCGTTTTCGTTGCAGTAGAGTGCCGTCCGTGAGTTCCCACGCGCAGCGTGCTCTTGGTTCATCATTCGCAGCGTGCACCTCTTCAACATCTTCGTCGGTCGCCGCTTCGATTACGCTAGCTTCGACGTCGGTGGCGGCCGTAAACATAACGTCAACCAATTGATCAATTCGCGTATATTCCATCGGCGTTAGTATATTTCGGATTTTGCGGTCTGTATCTGAAGTGTCTGCGTTTTCCTTCAGTTGCACCAGTTTGGTGAGAGCATCAGCGCTTATTAGGCGGATATCCCAGGCATGACGTGAACCTCGCACTTGCGCCTCTAGCTCACCGGTATCTTCACGGCCAACAACAATCAGTATTGAATTCAGATTCTCAACAGAACCATTCTCGACGAGCTTCTCTTTGTATCCCACGATGGTTTCGAGCGATACTCGAAAGGTATCGGTCGTTTTCACTTCGACGACAATCGAAGAGCCTTCCGGGGAATGCCAAATGCCATCGTAACCAATCGCATTGGAAACGCCTTGGTAGCGCCCATTGGTGACTTCGTAATCAAGTCGCCGACCGAGTTCGTTGACGAGATCCTGAAGTACCATTCCACCTTTCGCGAATGTCGAGGTAAGGCACTGTTCAATGTAGCGAGCAAGTTTCCTCGATGGGATTTGAGAAAGGTATTGGCGGAGTTCGTCAGAGCAAGCTGAACCATCTTTGAGGCTGCCGTCACCCGCGGTCGCAACGACTTGATCGATATTGAGTTCAGCGACGGTCGCCGGGTTGGAAGTCCAAAGTGCTAATAGGGGCATAGATCATTTCCTGCTGCGACACTGAGAGCTTGGTCTCAGAGCACCAACTTACTCACTCCGCCGCTCTCGCCCTTCGCGCCGGCGCGATTTTTTCGGGGGTGCGGCCTTTGAGCAGCGGCTTCAGATACTGCCCGGTGTAGGAACGCGCGACTTTGGCCACGTCTTCGGGCGTGCCGGCCGCCACGATCTCGCCGCCGCCGTCTCCGCCTTCGGGGCCCAGATCGACCACCCAGTCCGCCGTCTTGATCACTTCGAGATTGTGCTCGATCACCACGACGGTGTTGCCGTTGTCCACCAGCTCGTGCAGCACTTCGAGCAGCTTCGCCACGTCGTGGAAGTGAAGCCCGGTCGTGGGTTCGTCGAGAAAATAGAGCGTGCGGCCCGTGGCGCGGCGCGACAATTCTTTCGACAATTTCACCCGCTGCGCTTCGCCGCCGGACAGGGTCGTCGCCTGCTGGCCGATGGAGATGTAGCCGAGACCCACGCGCGAGAGCGTGTCGAGCTTTTCGCGGATCGCAGGCACCGCGCGGAACAATTCCGCGCCGGCATCGACGGTCATGTCGAGCACGTCGGCGATCGAAAACCCTCGGAATTTCACGTCGAGCGTTTCGCGGTTGTAGCGCTTGCCCTTGCAGACGTCGCACTGCACATACACGTCCGGCAAAAAGTGCATCTCGATCTTGATGACGCCGTCGCCCTGGCAGGCCTCGCAGCGGCCGCCTTTTACGTTGAACGAGAAGCGTCCCGCCGCGTAGCCGCGCGCTTTGGATTCCGGCAGCTCCGTGAACCAGTCGCGGATGGGTGTGAACGCGCCGGTATAAGTCGCCGGATTCGACCGCGGCGTGCGGCCGATCGGCGATTGATCGATGTCGATCACCTTGTCGAGAAATTCGAGGCCCTCGATGCGGTCGTGCGGTGCGGGATGTTCGCGCGCGGCGTTGAGCTTTCGCGCCGCTGCTTTGTAAAGCGTCTCGATCACGAGGGTGGATTTGCCGCCGCCCGACACGCCGGTGATGCAGGTGAACGTGCCCAGAGGGATCTGCGCCGACACATTCTTGAGATTGTTGCCGCGTGCGCCGATGACCTTGAGCCAGCGGTCATAAGCGGGCTTGCGGCGCTTCGCGGGGATGGGAATCTGCTCGATGCCCACGAGATATTTTCCCGTGAGGCTCTTAGGCGAACGCATGATGTCGGCAGGCGTGCCTTCGGCGATGATCTCGCCGCCATGGATGCCGG
Source organism: Rhizomicrobium sp. (assembly GCA_050014535.1). GTDB lineage: Bacteria > Pseudomonadota > Alphaproteobacteria > Micropepsales > Micropepsaceae > Rhizomicrobium. Next base: position 20,393 of record JBEKDC010000018.1, on the reverse strand, counting down.
CGCCGAGCCCCATGTCGATCACATGATCTGCCTGGCGGATGGCCTCCTCGTCATGCTCCACGACGATCACGCTGTTGCCGAGATCGCGCAGGCCTCTGAGCGATTCGAGCAGCTTCGCATTGTCGCGCTGATGCAGCCCGATCGAAGGTTCGTCCAGCACATAGAGCACGCCTGTCAGGCCGGAGCCGATCTGCGACGCGAGCCGAATGCGCTGGCTTTCGCCGCCGGACAAGGTGCCCGAACCGCGCGCCAAGGTCAGGTAATCGAGTCCGACATTGTTAAGGAATTTGAGCCGCGCGCGAATTTCCTTGAGGATGCGTGCGGCGATCTCCTGCTGCTTCTTGCTGAGATCCTTGTCGAGATCGCGGAACCAGGTATCCGCAAGCCGGATCGATTGCGCGCACACTTCGCCGATATGCTTGCCCGCGATCTTGACTGCCAATGCCTCGGGCTTGAGGCGATAACCCTTGCACACGTCGCAGGGACTCGTGTCCTGATAACGCTCCATCTCCTCGCGAATCCACGAGGAATCCGTTTCCTTGTAGCGGCGTTGCATATTGGGGATCACGCCTTCGAAGGTCTTCTTCGTCTCGTAACGGCGCAGTCCGTCGTCATAGATAAATTTGATCTCGTCCTCGCCCGAACCGTAGAGGATGATGTCCCGTGCGCGCTTGGTCAGGTCTTCCCAGGGTTCGTTGAGCGAGAATTTGTAGTGGCGGCCCAGCGCCTCGAGCGTCTGCAGGTAATAAGGCGACGACGATTTGTGCCAGGGCGACAGCGCGCCGTTCTTCAAGGTGATGGTTTCGTCGGGCACCACGAGCGCCGGATCGAAATAGAGTTGCGTGCCGAGGCCGTCGCAGGCGGGGCAGGCGCCATGCGGGTTGTTGAACGAGAACAGCCGCGGCTCGATCTCCGGAATCGTGAAACCGGAGACGGGGCAGGCGAATTTGGACGACATCATCAGCCGCTTCGGCTCGCCCTTCTCTTTCACGTCGGCGAATTCGGCGATGACCAATCCTTCCGAAAGGTTGAGCGCGGTCTCGATCGAATCCGGCAGCCGGTTGCCGATGTCCTTCTTGACCGCGATGCGGTCGACGACGACCTCGATGTCGTGCTTGATCTTCTTGTCGAGCGCAGGCGTCTCGCCGATCTCGTAGAACTTGCCGTCTACCTTGACCCGCTGGAAGCCCTTCTTCTGCAGCTCCAGCAATTCCTTGCGGTATTCGCCTTTGCGTCCGCGCACGATGGGGGCCAGCAGAAAAAGCCGCGTCCCTTCGTCCAGAGCAAGAATGCGGTCCGCCATCTGGCTGACGGTCTGGCTTTCGATCGGAAGACCCGTCGCGGGCGAATAGGGCACGCCGACCCGCGCGAACAGCAGACGCAGATAGTCGTAAATCTCGGTGACCGTGCCGACGGTCGAGCGCGGATTGCGCGAAGTGGTTTTCTGCTCGATCGAGATCGCGGGCGACAGGCCCTCGATATGATCCACGTCCGGCTTCTGCATCAGCTCCAGGAATTGGCGCGCATAGGCCGAGAGACTCTCGACATAGCGCCTCTGGCCTTCGGCATAGATCGTGTCGAAGGCAAGCGAGGATTTCCCCGAGCCCGACAGCCCGGTGATGACGGTCAGCGTGTCGCGCGGAATCTCGACATCGATATTCTTGAGATTGTGCTCGCGCGCGCCGCGAATGGAGATGTTTTTCAGCATGGGTACCCGGATCGAAACGGCTAGCTTGTGCCATCGGCCTCATGCCCGGCAAGCGCAGGGTCCCTTGGCCGAAGAGCGGAACAAACAACGAACACTCTTTAGTCCGACTCGGACCGAATTGTCCATCGTCCTTGTGCGGTGATTCGCCTTGCGCGATTCGCCCAGAGCGGCGTTATCTCGCCGCCGTCGAATGGAAGGTATGTGGTCAGGTGGGTGCAGGGCAGGCTTTTTTCAACGGCCCCGGTTTCGGCAGCGCCGGAGCGCATGCGGTGCGCTACCGGCCGGAGATCGACGGGCTGCGCGCGCTCGCGATTCTGCCGGTCGTGCTGTTCCACTACGGCCTCGGCCCGTTCCGCGGCGGCTTCGTGGGGGTCGATGTCTTCTTCGTCATCTCGGGCTATCTGATCGCGGCGCTGATCCACGGCGAGATGCAGGACGACCGTTTCTCGATTGCCAAATTCTACGAGCGCCGCATCCGCCGCATCTTTCCGGCCCTGTTCGCGATGCTGGCGGTCGTTTCCGTCGCCGCTGTGCTCATTCTCTTTCCCTACGATCTCGTGCGCTACGCGAAGAGCCTGCTTGCGACGGCTGGTTTCGCATCCAATTTCGAATTCTGGAGCGAGACAGGTTATTTCGATGTCGCCGGCGCCGAAAAACCGTTGCTGCATCTGTGGTCGATCGCGGTGGAGGAGCAGTTCTATCTGCTGTTCCCGCCGGTCCTGCTCGCGTTCCGGAGGAGTGCCTGGTTGCTTGCGGCGGTCGGGGTGATCTTCGCGGCATCTTTCGCGTTGGGGATATGGGGTGTCGCGCATGCGCCTTCGGCGACGTTCTATCTGTTGCCCGCGCGCGCCTGGGAATTGATGCTGGGGGCGCTTCTGGCGCTGGGCGCAATTCCGCCGCTCGCCAATCGCGCGATTTCCGAAGCACTGGCCGCAATCGGGCTTCTGCTGATCGGATACGCAGTCGTCGCGTTTACTGCCGAGATGCCGTTTCCGGGACCGGCCGCGCTCATTCCCTGCGCCGGCGCGGCGCTGGTTATTTATGCGACTCAATGCAGCGAAACCTGGACGGGCAAGGCACTCTCGTGGCGGCCCGTCGTGTTTGTGGGGCTCATTTCCTATTCGCTCTATCTGTGGCACTGGCCGATCTTCGTTCTCGCGCGCTATTTCGCTTTTCGAAGCCTGACGACCATCGAGAGTGTCGGTCTTATCGGGCTGTCGTTCGCGCTGGCCGTCTTGTCCTGGCAGTTCGTCGAAAAACCGTTTCGCACGCGCGCAATCCGCGTCTCGCGCCGACATCTGTTTGCAGGTGCTGCCGGCGCGATGGCGGCGACCGCCGCATGTGCGATGTTCGCGGTTTCGGATGGGGGTTTTCCCGAGCGGCTGCGTCCGGACGTTCGCGCGATCCTCGCCGAAGAGAACGATCACGAGCCGCGCATCGATCGCTGCTTCGGATTGAGCGCGCAGGATTTGCGCGAAAACAGGCTCTGCCGCGTCGGCGGCGGCGCCGCGAGCCCAACTTATCTCTTGTGGGGTGATTCCCATGCGGACGCGATCATGCCGGCGGTGGAAGACGTGGCCTCGCGCAGCGGTCGCGTGGGGCTCTTTGCCGGTGCCGCGAGCTGCCCGCCATTGCTGGGTGTCGATCGGCTCGACGTGCCCGGATGCCGCGCGTTCAACGACGAAGCGCTCAAGATCGCGCTGCGCAGGAACATCTCCGAAGTGATCCTGGAAGCGCGCTGGGGAAAAGATGCGGAAGGTTCCACCTATGGCAGCGAACCGCATGGCCGCGTCGTTTTTGTCGATGATTTTTCGACGGCCACGCCGGAGGCCGACAATCGCGCGGTGTTTGCGCGCGGGTTGGAGCGCACCGTCAGCGCGCTGGTGAACGCTCGAAAGAAGGTCGTGATCGTCGCGTCCGTGCCGGAAATCGGTTGGGCCGTTCCGCCCGTGCTTGCGCGTCTGCGATTTGCCGACAATTTCGGTACGCCGAGCCTCGCGAAGTCGCTCTATCTGCAGCGCCAGAATTTCGTTCTCGGCGAGCTGGCGCATCTGAAGGCGACTTACAACGTGACGATTGTCTATCCCGATCGGATTCTGTGTCCGGCCGCCTCCTGCGTGGTCGCCCTGAACGGACTTCCGATCTATCGCGATGAGCACCACCTGACCGTCAAAGGCGCGAAGCAGCTCGAACCGCTGTTCGAACAGGCGTTGTGACCGGCCAGTCGGGTGCAGAGAATGGCAACAGGATTTGGGTTCGCCTGAAGCATTGCGAGCGCGGTTGACGCCGGCGCGTGCTAAAATCGAGGGCGGAGATCGAGACCGTCTCAGCATCGGGTTCCCCTGTTAAACAGGCGAAATAACAGGGGAACTTTTGACTCCGCCGTATCGCGCAAGACACACGTGTTGCACGCAGTCCTCGCTGTAAAGCTTCGCGTTCCTGTTAAACAGGAAAATAACAGGAGAGAGCTGTCGGAGCGCGGGCGTCCCGCCCGCTTCCGCGCAATCGTCAAATCGCATGTGGGCAGGATACCCGCGCGCCGGTTCATCACCGCGGACTTTCGCCTTCCTGTTAAACAGGAAAATAACAGGAGAGAGCTTTCGCAGCGCGGGCGTCCAGCCCGCTTCGGTGCAAACGTCAAATCACATGCGGGCCTGCCTGCGCGAAGCCGAGGCTTCGCTGCGGCGAAGGCAGGTAGGATGCCCGCGCTCCGGTTTACCGCTGCAGACCTTCGTGCTCCTGTTAAACAGGAGAATAACAGGCGACTTTTTTGCATCATGTGTTTCGTTCGTGCACTCGTTGTTCGACTTTCGTCCGACCTTTCCCCTGTTAAACAGGAAAATAACAGGAAACCTGTAAGGAGATCGTCCTCCGCAAACGCGTCGCGCGCCGGCGCGCGCGATCCACGCTCGCGCATCGCCAACTGTTCGATCCAATGGAATAACGTTCGTCGAAACGGAATCAATGCGCCGCGCGAAATAAAGTTGGAACGAGAATCGAACGATTCGGAAGAATTTCCTGAGAAATCAACGCGCTATCGGCCACACATAAGGATTCGTCGCTCCGTGCGGACTTATGCCGCTCTCGTGATTGCGGCAGGCGGCGGCGCAACGGCGAGCGCCATATCCAACGTGGCCATCAACTCGTCGACATCGATCGGCTTGGTGAGATATCTGAAAAACCCGGCCGCAATACCCCGCTCGATGTCACGGGGGCTCGCCTTGGCGCTCAGCGCGATGACGGGGATGTCCGCGGTCGCAGAAACCGCGCGAAGGACGGCCAGCGCGCTGTATCCGTTCATGCCTGGAAGATTGATGTCCATGAGGATCGCGTCGGGATGGTGGACCTGCGCGAGGTCCACGCCGACATCGCCGGTAGAGGCGCTGAGGAGGCGCATGTTGGGGCGGCGTGCTATCAGCATTTCTACGAGCCTTAGATTCGCCGGGTTGTCCTCTACATAAAGCACTGTCGAAACCGGGGGCAACGCATTGGCCTCGTCGGCCGGGGATCGTCCGGCGATATCGGCGAGTGCGAATTCTGCCGCACTGACGGCCATCAGATCGACCCAGAAGACAGTTCCCGTGCCGACTTCGCTTTCCACGCCGACCGCCCCGTGCATTTCTTCAACAAGCCGTTTGGTTACGACCAGCCCGATGCCGGTTCCCTGTTCGACGCCGGCCTCGTGGCCCAGGCGGTTGAACGGCCGATACAACAGCGCCAGCATCTCGGCCGTCAGTCCCATGCCGGTGTCGGCAACGCTGACGCGAACCCTGCTGTCCGTTTGGGCGCGACATTGGATGACAATCGATCCCTCCGGACGGTTGTATTTGATGGCGTTTGAAATGAGAGCCGCGAACACCTGCTTCAGCCGCATCGCGTCTGCGTAGACAAAGCAAGGTTTTGCGAATGCAGGGAAAGTCATCGCGATTCCCCTCTTTTGCGCCAGCGGCTCCATCGCCTCCCGGCAATCGGCGAGAACCTCGGACAGGGCGACCGGTTCCAGCGACAAAGTCAGTTTTCCGGATTCGATAAGCGACAGGTCGAGCACTTTGTTGACCAGGTCGAGAAGATACCATCCGGCCTCAAGAATTTGCGCGATGCTTGCCGCCTGGTTCGCCGACGGGGCCGGTTTGTCCGTTTCCATCAGTTGCGCGAAGCCGAGAATGGCGTTGAGCGGCGTGCGCAATTCATGGCTCATGCTGGACAGAAACTCCGACTTCGCCAGATTCGCCGTCTCAGCGAGCACCTTGGCGTCCAGCAGTTCGACCTCGGCGCGTTGGCGTTCGGTGATGTCCCGCACGAAGCCGGTAAACAGACGCCGCGTTCCGTGCGAGACTTCGACAAGTGTCCACTCCATCGGAAACGTGGTGCCGTCCTTGCGCTGGGCCCGCGCCATCCGGCCGGGAGTTGCGGTCCGTTGCTCGCCGGTTTCCCGCAAATGCGTCAGAAAGGCGTTGTGCAGATCGCGAAACGGTTGTGCAACCAATATTCTGACATTCTGACCGCAGATTTCGTTTTCGCTGTATCCGAACAATCGCGTGGCCGCCGCGCTGAAATACACGATCGTTCCGAATTCGTCGAACTTGTAGATTGCATCCGGAACGGCGCTGAGAATCGAGCGTAGCCGCGCTTCGCTGTCCTTGAGGGTGTCGTCCGAGACTTTTCTGGCCAGATTGGATTCGACAATGTGATCGGCCATGCCGTTGAGGGCGACAGCCACCGTTCCGATTTCGTCGCGGCACCGCCCCTCGACGCGTCGATCGAACTCGCCATTCGCGAACGCCGCGATGCCCCGCTTGACCCCGTTCAATCGCTCGCTGATTCGAGCGATCGTCCGTTTGGCGGCAGCGAGGATGAGGATGAGGGCCAGGAGGCCGCCGATGCCGGTGAAGATCAGGACATCCCTGTTATCGCTTTCGGCGGCCGCTTGCCTCTTCGCCAGCAGATCGATCTCGTCGTCGGAAATCTCCCGACCGACGCGCTGGAAGTCGAGCGTATATCGCCGGCCGCTTCCCTCGCGGACAATGGCCAATGCGCCTTTCATGCTACCGGCCTGGGCCAATCCAATTGTCCGGGAGAGTTCCTGCAGTTTGCCGTCGAAAATATCTGCCAGACGCCGAAGCTTCGGCTGCTCGGGACCGTCGCCGATCAGTTCGCTCAACGTCGCCAGACTTGCCTTGTTGTCGGCCAGCACCTGTTCGTACGGAGCCAAATAAACGTCCTGTTGCGTGAGCAAGTAGCCGCGTTGACCGGATTCGGCAGCCACGAGTTCCCGCGTGTAGTCCGCCAGCGCCTTCCGAACGTCGAGCGTGTGCTGCACCCTGGCACCGGATTCATGTGTGCGCTCGACGGTCCAGGCCAGGATGAGCCCAAGCGCCAACAACGCACAGCACGCCAGGATCGCCAATTGCCAGATGCGTGAACTGATGGATGCGTTAAAGAGTCTGGACCGCGCCATCACGCGAACTTGCGGCGGGGAGCAATGCCCGACTTGGCCTCTGCGCCGGTGTTGAAGAGTCGGGCAATGGGCTTTTCGTCGGCGGCGGCGACGAAGAAATGGGCGCCTTGGAATATGGCTTGCAGCAAAGCGTCGGATCTCACGATGCGTTCCCCGACGCGGACGTCGGCAAAGTGGACTCGGCAGGCATCGCTCGCGTCAGTCGCGGAAGTCATTGTGCCGGCAGGCATGTTTCCCTCAATCACCGACGTCGGGTGAACGCAGCAGCGCTCTCCCTTGTCAGGAGTAGTGCCTGTGCGATGCACAACCCGTGAATCGTTACTTGTGTGCCGGTAGGCATTTGTACGTAGGTGCACGCGCGCGCAGTGAAATCGGGGCAAGCAGGGACGGTAGATATTGTTTGGGCCGACGTTCGGAATAACGCGGCGGGCGGGTCATTGCTGCGCGTGGAACATTGCTCCCGTCAGCGGATTCTCGCCATTCTCTCGCATCGATTCAAGCGCTCCAGACGAGAGCTGGATCCGGATCGGGCGCCTTCGGCAGCATCCGGCAGATGAAGGCCAACACCGTGATCTGATTGTCGGTTTGTGCCGGCGTGGTTGTGACGGTCGTCGCCGAGGCGGCCACAGCAGGCGGCGAAGCGGCCGGAGGAGTCCGGTAGGTCGCCGAATTCAGCCGCAGAAACGAAAAAGTCGCGGCGGACGGCGCGGCCGTATGGGCTGTCTGCAGGGCAGGCCGTGCCGCAAACATCATGGGATGCATCGACACTTCCGGACGAACCGCCGCAGCCGGGGGTGTTGCAGCAACTTTCGCCAAGCCGGCTGCAGGTTTTGCCGCCTGCACCGATGAGTGCGGAACCACCGATGCGACGCGGTTGATCAAGGGGCTCGGCATTGGACGGGACATTTCCAGATGAAGCAGTTGGGACGCGGGAACGGATTGGCTTGCGACATTGGTCTGCGTGATCTGGACGTTGCGCACGAATACCACTGCTGCAATGTACGCCGGCCATAGTCCCGTGGGCGGCGACGCGCCGTCGCTGAGCTGCGTACCGTCGGAAAATTTCCAGAAGCGCGATTGGAACACGTTTGTGCTCAACCAGGGCCGCACAATGGATGCCGAGCGGAATTCAAATGAAATCGCGGTGACATTGGAAGTGCCGCTCGCGCCGAAAATCGCACTTAACTCCGGCGGCGCGCTCGCTACCAGGGTGGCAATCTCCGTGCCCGAGAGGCTCAGCGTCGTCCACGCCTGATTTGCCAGATCGGATGGCGAAAATGCGCTGGGTACGTAGGACGAGTTTGTCGCCGGGTCCGTAATGCAGTCGATGTCGGGCTGGTAAAGTTTTCGCCATTCCGCCCAAATCGCCTGCGGCATCAGCGCCTGGCACCGCGCCAGGGTGCCTTGCGCAGATTCGACATCGGATTTATGGCCGGCATTCGCCCAATCGGCCTGGGCGGCCGCGATAGCGGCGCGAAGCCTCGGTTCGTCGACGGTTTGCCAAGTCGTCAGCGCATTGCTGCTCCCCGAACTCGTCGCGGTGAGTTCCGCGGAAGTGTACGCCTGCTGGGCTGAATAGGCGGCGTCGCGACACTGCTTATACGCGACAACCATCGGACTATCTGCATCGAAGCCGTTGCTGTCGGTAATCACCAATATCGCCCGGGCTGCGGTGTACGCGGCCTGATCCGCTGCGCCGAGCTGGCTCTTGGCCAACGTCATCGCCGTTAGCCAGCTGTCGTAGCGATCCCAGAGATAGTCATCTCCATCGCCGCTCGAGACCGAACCCACCGGGCAGCTGTTCACGGCCCGCGAGAAGTCCTGCAACGCGGCGGCGACCGCAGGATCTTGTGCCGCTTGAGAAAAATCCAGACTCGACGGCGGGAAAGACAACGGCGCGAGAACCGGAAAGTTCAGAAAAGTACCCGGGGTCTCGAAGACGAGCTTCGCTTTCGCCATCAGGGCAAGCTGGGCGGTCGCGTCCATTGGTCAAACTCTCTCCGATACTATTCTCCCTAAATCCAGTTCTGAATGGACGGGGACGGATCCGGCGATTTCGGCAGAACGTGGCATCGGTAACCGACAATCTGCATACCGGGAACGTTCACCCCCTGATCGCTCCAGGAATAGCCCCCCTGCGAGGTCGTGCTGCCCTGAGCGGCGTTGTGACTGGCGCTGGCGCCGATCGAGAACGGGCCCAAGGAGAAACCTGCGCTGCCGCCCTGGGTGTCGCTGCTCCCCTGCGACATGAATTGCTGACTCCCCGAGTTGACGCCGAAATTAAGCGACAGCTTGCGAATGAAAATGATGGACGTGGGATAAGCGGGCATCAATCCCTTGGGCGGCGAACCGCCGTCGCTCAGGACATTGTTCTTGAGGTCGGGATTGGTCGGATCGAAGCGCCAACTCTTGCTGTTCAGATAAGAGGTTTTCATCCAGGGCCGCACAATACCTGCCTCACAAATCTCGAACGACATCGAACAATGGTCGGAGTTGAAGGTGCCGGTATATTGGCTTCGCGACTGCTGATGGCTCGAAGCGGCGCTGGCGCCGAAGCCGAGGAAGCCCGCCGAGGCAGCGACGGACCAGCCACTCGTGTTGAAGTTGCTGTTGCTGTAGTTCGAAAAATCCGCAGCCGAGAAATGAAATTGCGACCAGCCTGTCGATTCGTAGAAATCGGCCGGCGTGAGCGCCGTGTAATAAAAATTGCTGCCGGACGCGATTCCCGTCAGCTGTGCCTGTGCGAGATCGTCTTTGTAGGCGGCAACAAGCAACGACAAGTCGCGCCCTTCGACCTGCGCGATGTAAGCCGCGATTTCTTCATACTGATTCTTGTAGCCCGTGGTCACCCAGTCCGACATCGCCGCGGTCACCATGTTGCGGAGGATGGGCGCATTGATCGCGAAATATTGAACGGACTGTGGATCGTTGGCGGCGAGCGCGCTGATGCGCGCATTGTTGTAGGCCAAAGCCGCGTTGTCATACGCAGTCATCTTTGTGTTGTAAGCGATGACAAGCGGGCTGGGGCCGATCACATCGACCTCGGCGCCGCTGATGAGATCGGTCGTCTTGGTGGTCGTTGTGAGGAGGCCGCGCAGGCGCGCGATCTCCGCTTTTTCGGCGTCGGGAATTACGCTTTGCATGATTTGACTCATCGTCAGAGTCATTTGGTAAACATCGCTCAGTTCGCCGTTATCCGACTGTATGGCCAGCTGGGCGAGCTGCTTTCCATTCATGGAGGCAACATCGGGAATAAAGTCCACCAGATGGGCGAACGATTCTGCCTGCTGGTATAACCCGCTCACATCCTGCGCCCGAAGCTGCGAAAGCTGGGCATCCGTCAATCCCGAGGATTGTGAGGAACCACTTGCGCTGCCGGCTGCGGAGCTGCTTGCCCCGCTGCCTGTGGCAGGGCTGCTTGCCCCGGTGCCGCTTGCTGCGCCGGCTCCCCCGCTGGCCCCCGTTGCCTGGAGCAAAGTCTGCACGGCTGCCGGTTTCACAACTCCCGTGAAACCTTGGGTGAGAAAGGCAAAATCGTTTGGCGTTACAGGAACGCCTGGCGTCTCCCAGCTGAAAAAATTGTCCGGCGATTTCGGCACGGTGGCGTCGCCATTGGTGAGCACATCGTAGAGCTTGCCCATAATCGCGTTCGATAGAACGCTCGGCGTGATGTCAGCCATTTCGCTTTCCTTCGGGTTGAATGACGAAAATATTTAAAGTCCAGATGAACAGGTCTTGTTCAACAAGCGAATTGACCTTTCGGTCAACGGTCATGATGGCGATCAAAGCGATTCAATGCAATAAAAATGAATCTAGGACCGATCTTGTCTCAAAGAATCATGTGTCTACACTGTCATGTGAAAAAACGTTCCTTGTTGTATTGAAAATAAACAAAATTTTCTGAGAAATTGTAGTGCAAGCATTCTTGGGGATGTTTCAAAGCACGAGGACGATTTGGAGTTCGACACGCTATCCCTAGATGTAAGTTGAAATTCTTGCGGAATTACGGCGCAAGTAACCAAGATTTATTACTTTCTCCCAGCAATGCGATTGGGAGTCGTGCGCTGATGCGCTCGACCTACGAGCCCCTCGCCCGTGGCCGCGCATCGCCTAGGTTCTGAGCAACGCCGAAATACCTGGGGATTGACTTCTGTGGATGAGAACATAATAAGAACATTGGGAGTGTGCGAAGGTGCGCGCCGTGGCGGCAGGCAGCAGCCGGGGCTAGGTTGTGCGCTTCAAGGAATGGGAAGGACCGACAATGGCCGGTAGCGTCAACAAGGTGATTTTGATCGGTAATCTGGGTCGCGATCCGGATGTGCGGCGTATGACGTCGGGCGAACCCGTCGTCAATCTGTCGGTGGCGACCTCGGAAAGCTGGCGCGACAAGGCCTCGGGCGAACGCAAGGAACGCACCGAGTGGCACCGCGTGGTGATCTTCAACGAGAACCTCGCCAAAGTGGCCGAGCAATATCTGCGCAAGGGCTCCAAGGTCTATCTCGAAGGCCAGCTTTCGACTCGCAAATACACCGACAAGGACGGCCAGGAAAAATATTCCACCGAAGTCGTGCTGAACCGGTTCCGCGGCGAGCTCGTGATGCTGGATTCGCGCGGTGAAGGAGCGGGCGCAGGCGCGCCACGAAGCGGTGGCGCAGATGCTCCGGCCAGCTTCGATCGGGGCGAAATGGACGACGAAATTCCGTTCTAGGTCCGGGTTACGTCAAGCGTGACTTGAGGAGCGACAAAGCAACTTTTAGCGCAGAGTACGCAGAGGTTTCGCAGAGGACGCAGAGGATTGTTTAGCGCGCTTTGCGCGCCTTGCGTCCCCTGCGCATCCCCCGCGACCTCCGCGCTAAAATTTTCTTGGATGCGGTGGGTCTGGTCCAATGGATTGGCGATTCGCGGCGCTACTGGCGTTGGTTTGCGCGCTCGGCGGCTGTGCTCCGCAATCGTCGGGCGAAGCGTCCGGCAGCTTTTTCAGTCCGTCCGTCGCGGCCGCCTATCTGCCGCTGGACGGCAAAGCCGATCTCGTTCTCGAGGCAAGCGCCGCAGCCACGATCGTAGCACCAGGAATCGCGGCAACGAATGCGCACAATGCCAATCTGGTCGCGACGGCTTCCATCACCGGCGTCTCGACGGACTACGATCTGCTTTTCTTCCGAACTTCCGGCGGCGGCACGCCGCCGATCGGACGCCCAATGGTGGGTGAAACGGTCACCGCCTACGGCCAGGGTGTGAACCGCGATCTGCGGCAGGCCCGCGGCGTCGTCCGAAGCCTCGCCGCTCCCGTCGAGCAGCGCTGTCCGCAATGTCTGGTGCAGACGGCCTTCACGTTCGAGGCGGCAGCCGGGGAAGGCTTCAGCGGAGGGCCCGTGGTCGATGCAACCAGCGGCCGCATCGTGGGCATCGTCTTCGGCTACAACGACATGAAAGACGGCTCGCGGCTGATGTATGCTTACGATATGGACCGGGTCGCGGCCGAGCTCGCGAAGATTACCGGGGAGCCCGCGCAAAAGGCCGCAGAACGGCCCTGAAATGCATGGTTTTGCTGGCAGAATCGGTTGGAGAAGTGCTACGAAGCGGGCTGGAAATCGGGCCCTCTTCCGCGGCCTGAACTGGCCCTGTCGAGGAACGCATTTTGAGCGACCAACCTGCTGACGGTGCGCCGCCCGCAAGCGGCGGCAGCGTCAGCCCGATTGCCATCGAGGACGAGCTACGCAAGTCGTATCTCGACTATGCGATGAGCGTGATCGTGTCGCGCGCGCTTCCGGATGCGCGCGACGGGCTCAAGCCCGTGCATCGGCGCATCCTCTATTCGATGCACGAAAACGGCTACGACTGGAACAAGCCGTATCGCAAATCTGCGCGCGTCGTCGGCGATGTGATCGGCAAATACCACCCGCATGGCGATCAATCGATCTATGACGCCCTCGCGCGCATGGCGCAGGATTTTTCGATCCGCGTGCCGCTCATAGACGGCCAGGGCAATTTCGGTTCGGTCGACGGCGATCCTCCGGCCGCGATGCGATACACCGAAGTGCGGCGGGCAAAGATCGCTCATGCACTGACCGAAGACCTCGAAAAGGATACGGTCGAGTTCCAGGACAATTACGACGCGTCCGAACGAGAGCCCGTCGTTCTGCCGGCGCGTTTTCCCAATCTGCTGGTCAACGGCGCCAGCGGCATCGCAGTCGGCATGGCCACCAACGTGCCGCCGCACAATCTGGGCGAAGTGGTCGACGCGTGTCTCGCCTATATCGACGATCCGTCGATCAGCATGGAATCCTTGACCGAGATCGTGCCGGGGCCCGATTTTCCCACAGCCGCATTGATCATCGGCAAGCAGGCCGCCCGCGCGGCACTGGCCCGCGGTCGCGGCTCGATCCTGATGCGCGCCAAATGCCATATCGAAGAGCTGCGCAAGGACCGCGAAGCGATCATCGTCACCGAGATTCCCTATCAGGTGAACAAGGCGACCATGATCGAGCGCATCGCGGAGCTGGTGCGCGACAAACGGGTCGAAGGCATCTCCGAGCTGCGCGACGAGAGCGACCGGCATGGCATGCGGGTCGTCATCGAGCTCAAGCGCGACGCTTCGTCGGAAGTCGTGCTCAACCAGCTCTACCGCTATTCGCAGCTTCAGATGTCGTTCGGCGTCAACATGCTGGCGCTGAACAACGGCCGGCCGCAATTGATGAATCTGAAGGACCTTCTTGCGGCCTTCGTGCTGTTCCGCGAAGAGGTGGTGACGCGGCGCACCCGCTTCGATCTCGCCAAGGCGCGCGACCGCGCACATATTTTGGTGGGTCTCGCCGTCGCCGTCGCCAATATCGACGAAGTGATCGCGCTGATCCGCGCGGCACCCGATACGGCCACTGCCAAGGCGCGATTGATGGAAAAGATATGGCCCGCGCGCGATGTTGCGCCGCTGGTCGCGCTGGTTGCCGATCCGCGCCACATGATGCTGGACGGCGAATCCATCCGTCTCTCGGACGAGCAGGCCAAGGCGATCCTCGAAATTCGTCTGGCAAGGCTGACCGCACTCGGCCGCGACGAAATCGGCGACGAAGTGAAGAAGCTGGGCGAAGCGATCGCCGACTATCTCGACATATTGCGCAGCCGCGGTCGCGTGCTCGCGATTATCCGCGAGGAGTTGAACGACATCAAAAGCGAATTCGCGACGCCGCGCCTGACGGAACTCGTCGAAGCCGAGATCGAGGTCGAAGACGAAGATCTGATCGAGCGCGAGGACGTCGCCGTCACCGTCACGCATGCCGGCTACATCAAGCGCACTCCTCTGGCCGAATATCGCGTGCAGGGACGCGGCGGCAAGGGCCGCTCCGGCATGGCCACCCGCGAAGAGGATTTCGTCACGCATATCTTCGTGGCCTCGACGCACGCGCCGCTGGTGTTCTTCTCGTCGACCGGCATGGCGTACAAGCTGAAGGTCTGGCGCCTGCCGGAAGCGCCGATCCAGGGCCGCGGCAAGGCGATGGTGAATCTGCTGCCGTTGCAGGAAGGCGAGCGCATCACCACCATTCTGCCGTTGCCGGAGAACGAAACCGAGTGGGAAGCGCTCAACGTCGTGTTCGCCACCAAATCGGGCGACGTCCGGCGCAACGAGCTGTCCGATTTCGCCAGCATCAATCGCAACGGCAAGATCGCGATGAAGCTGGAGGCCGGCGACGGTATCGTAGGGGTGCAGACCTGCACCGATCGCGACGACATCCTGCTCACCACGCACTCGGGCAAATGCATTCGCTTCGCCATCGGCGATGTGCGCGTGTTCAAGGGCCGCGACTCGACGGGTGTGCGCGGCGTCAAGCTCGTAGCCGGCGACGAAGTGGTCAGTTTGTCGTTGCTCCTCCACTCCGATGCGACGACTGCCGAAGCGCGGGCCTATCTCAAGCAGGCGAGCGCCGCGCGCCGCGCCGCTCTCGGCGAAGAGGCCGAAGCCTCTGGCGAAGAGGCGGTAGACGACGACGATGCCGACGGCGAAGAAGCGACGCTCACTTCTGAGCGTTACGCGGAACTGGGTGCACGCGAACAATTCGTTCTCGCGATTTCCGAAAACGGCTTCGGCAAGCGCACCAGCTCCTACGAATATCGCGTCACGGGCCGCGGCGGCTCCGGCATCGTCGCGATGGGGATGGGACGCAAGAACAGCGCGATCATTGCGGGCTTCCCGGTCGAGGAATCGGACGATCTGATGCTGATCAGCAATCAGGGCCAGACCATTCGCGTGGGTGTCGCCGGCATCAGCGTTCAAGGCCGCGCGGCGCAAGGCGTTGTGGTGTTCCGGCTGGACGAAGGCGAACGCGTGGTGTCGGTCGAGCGCATCGAAGAAGCGGCCGGCGAGGCCTCACCTGGCGAAGAGGGATCGTAATGGTCATGAAACGCGTGGGACTCTATCCCGGTACGTTCGATCCGATAACTCTGGGTCATCTCGACATCATCAAGCGGGCGGTTAAGCTCGTCGATCATCTGGTGATCGGGGTTGCGACCAATCCGTCGAAGTCGCCGATGTTCACCTTGCCCGAGCGGATGGAAATGATGCGGCACGAGGCGGCGCCCCTGGCCGAGGGCCGCGCCACGATCGCCGTCGAAACATTCGAGTCGCTGCTGATGCAGTTTGCGGAGAAGGTGGGCGCATCGGTCATCATCCGCGGGCTGCGCGCGGTTTCGGATTTCGAATATGAATTCCAGATGGTCGCGATGAACCAGCGGCTCAATTCCGAAATCGAGACCGTTTTCCTGATGGCCGATCCGCGGCATCAGGCCATCGCATCGCGGCTCGTCAAGGACATTGCGATGCTGGGCGGCAACGTTTCGCCATTCACCAGTCCCTATATCGCCGAATTGCTGGTTGCCCGCTGCGCCGAAAAGAGGAAAGTCCAGAATGGCCCGTGATCCCGAAAATACGATCGTCATGACTCTGGAGAGCGGTCGCGTGGTGATCGCGCTGCGTCCCGATCTGGCGCCGGAGCATGTCGCGCGCATCAAGGAATTGTCGCGCAAAGGCTTCTATGACGGCGTCGTGTTCCATCGCGTGATCCCCGATTTCATGGCGCAGACGGGAGACCCCACCGGCACCGGCAGCGGCGGTTCCGATCTCGAAGACCTCAAGGCCGAATTTTCCGCCGAGCGCCATTCGCGCGGCACCGTGTCGATGGCGCGAACCAACAATCCGAACAGCGCCAACAGCCAGTTTTTCATCTGCTTCGCCGATGCCCCCTGGCTGGACCGCCAATATACGGTTTGGGGACAGGTGGTCGAAGGCATGGAGCATGTCGACGCGATCAAGAAAGGCGGAGACCACAACAACGGCGCCATCAGCGGCGCCCCCGACAAAATCCTCAAAATGCAGATCGAGGCCGACGCGAGGTAAGGGCTTGACCGCGATTTGATATCATGATATCAATCTCCTATGGCTCAACTTGTCGTGCGTAACATTGAAGACGATGTGAAGGAGCGCCTGCGCCAGCGCGCACGCCGGCGCGGCCGCAGCATGGAAGATGAAGTTCGCGATATCCTGCGCAATGCAGTGATGGTCGAACCGAGCAAGGAAGTGGGTGCGGGCACCAAGCTCGCCGGATATTTTGCCGACGTTGACTCGGATTTCGAAATTCCCGAGATGCGTGGGGAAGAGGCCCGTCCTGCGTCGTTCAAAGAATGATCGTGCTCGACACGAATGTCGCGTCGGCCATCATGCGTCCAATGCCCGACGAGTCTGTCGTCGCATGGCTTAATCGCGAGCCGCTGGATTCGTTGTGGTTGACGAGCACTACCGTGTTTGAAATCCGATTTGGACTGGAGATTCTTCCGAGCGGCCGCAAGCGACAGCAACTTGAGAGTTCATTTGCGCGTTTGCTGACCGAGGGTATTCAGGGACGGATATTGCCCTTCGATCTGGCTGCGGCGGAAGCTGCAGCGCAATTCGCAGCACGGCGGCGCGCAAGAGGACGTCCTGTCGAGTTCCGGGACGTGGAGATCGCAGGTATTGTGGCTGCGCGTGGCGCTACACTGGCCACCCGCAATATCCGTGACTTCGAAGATCTGAAAATAGACATCGTTAACCCTTGGCAAGCCTGAGTCCTTCCACCGCCGCATTCGGAAACATTTAGTGTCCCGGCTTGCGTTGTCAGGGGCCTGCCTGTCGCCTAGAAGGCCAGCGGTTTCGTATCCGGAGTTCCCATGGCCATTCCCTTCATCGATCTGCAGGCGCAGCGCCGCCGTCTCGGCGCAACGCTTTCCCGCGCCATCGAGGCGGCCGTCGAAGGCGGCCAATGGGTGATGGGTCCACAGGTCCGGGAACTGGAAGAAAAACTTGCGCAATTCGTTGGAGTAAAACACGCGCTCGCCTGTGCGAACGGCACGGACGCGCTGATGATCGTGCTGCGCGCGTGGAATGTGGGACCGGGCGACGCGGTGTTCGTGCCGACCTTCACGTTTGCCGCGTCCGCGGAAGTGGTGGCGTTGGTGGGCGCCACGCCCGTTTTCGTCGACGTGCTCGAAGACACCTACAACATGGATCCGGCAAGTCTCGAAGCGGCCATCGCGATGGTGAAGCGCGACGGCAAGCTGAAGGCGCGCGTGGTGATGCCGGTCGATCTGTTCGGTCAGGCGGCGGACTATCGCAAGCTCGAAGCCATTGTCGCCCGCGAGAGGCTGCTGATGCTGTGCGATGCGGCACAGGGCTTCGGCGCTTTGCTGGACGGCCGCCGGGCAGGCGGCATCGGCGATGCGGCGTCGACCAGCTTCTTCCCGGCCAAGCCGCTCGGATGTTTCGGCGACGGCGGCGCGAGCTTCACCAACGACGATGGCCTGATCGAAATCCTGCGGTCCATCCGCATTCACGGGCAGGGCACGGACAAATACGAGAATGTGCGCATTGGAGTGAATTCGCGGCTCGATACGATCCAGGCGGCGATCCTGCTCGAGAAGATGAAGATCTTTCCGGAGGAACTCGAACTGCGCGACCGCATCGCGAAGCGCTACAACGAGGCGCTGGGCCGATCCAACCGGATCCGCGTGCCGCGCGTGATCGACGGCGCGCAATCGACCTGGGCGCAATACACCTTGCAGGTTCCCGACCGCGACAAGCTGCAGGCCGATCTCAAGGCGAAAGGCATTCCCACGGCGATCTATTATCCCATCCCGCTCAATGCGCAGAAGGGTTATGCCCATTTCCCCAGCGCTCCCGTGCCGGTCAGCGAGCGCATCTGCAAGACCGTGATCAGCCTGCCGATGCATCCCTATCTCGACGAAGCGACCCAGGATCGTATCGTCGAAGCGGTGCTCGAAAGCGTCGGCCGCTGATCGCGCGGACGCCTGACTCCGGCTATTGTCGCGCTCCATGGATGTGGCGCTGTTCGATTTCGACCTGCCGGACGAGCTGATCGCTCTGAGGCCCGCAAGCCCGCGCGAGTCCGCGCGGCTGCTGGTCATCCACGCGGACGGCGCGCTGCAACATGCCCATGTCGGCGATTTGCCCGAGTTTCTGCGCGCGGGCGATTTGCTGGTCGTCAACGACACCAAAGTGATCCCGGCGAGGCTGCGGGGGCGGCGCCTGCCGCGCGCAGGCGCCGAAGGCAACGGTCCGGCCGTCGAACTGCTGCTGCATAAGCGGCTGAGCCCATCGCGTTTTCTCGCCTTTGCGCGCCCGGCCCGCAAACTCGCGAGCGGGGATCGCCTTGCATTCGCGACGGCATTGCATGCGCATGTTCTGGCGCGCGGCGAAGGCGGCGAGGTGGAGATGGAATTCGATTGCGCCGGCGCGGAACTGGATCGCGCAATCGCGCGCGAAGGCGAGATGCCGCTGCCGCCTTATATTGCGGGCAAACGCAAAGCCGATGCGCAGGATAGGGTCGATTACCAGACCATCTATGCCGACCGCGCGGGTTCGGTCGCCGCACCCACCGCCGGATTCCATTTCACGCGCGCGCTGTTCGCGCGGCTCGCGACTGCCGGCATAGACAAGGAGCGCGTGACCCTGCATGTCGGCGCGGGTACGTTCCTGCCCGTCAGCGCCGCCGATACAAACGAGCATCGCATGCATTCGGAATGGGCCGAAATCGACGAGCGCGCGGCCGAGAATGTCAACTTGGCCCGCGCACGCGGCGGACGTATCGTCTCAGTGGGAACGACCTCGTTGCGCACGCTGGAAAGCGCGGCTGGGGACGACGGCCGGATCGCGCCGTTCCGCGGCGAGACGGACATTTTCATTACACCGGGATATCGCTTCAAAGCGGCCGACGTGTTGCTCACGAATTTTCATCTGCCGCGCTCGACATTGTTCATGCTGGTCTGCGCCTTCATGGGGACGGAGATCATGAAAGCCGCCTATGCGGAGGCGATCGCGGAGCGCTACCGCTTCTACTCCTATGGCGATGCGTGCCTGCTGATGCGCGGTCGCACATGATCGGATTGCGCTTCGACATTGCCGCGACCCACGGCGCCGCGCGTACCGGTGCGATCCACATGCCGCGTGGGGAAATCCGCACGCCGGCCTTCATGCCGGTTGGGACGGCCGCCAGCGTCAAGGCCATGCTGCCGGAGTCCGTTCGCGAGACGGGTGCGGACATCATTCTCGGGAACACCTATCACCTGATGTTGCGGCCCGGCGCCGAACGCATTGCTCGCCTTGGCGGGCTGCACAAATTCATGGGATGGGAGCGGCCCATCCTCACCGATTCCGGCGGCTTCCAGGTGATGTCGCTGGCGAAGCTGCGCAAAATCACCGACGAGGGTGTCCGCTTCCAGTCGCATATCGACGGCTCCGAGCAATTCCTCAGTCCCGAGCGCGCGATGGAGATTCAGCATCTCCTCGGCTCCGATATCCGGATGGTGCTGGACGAATGTCCCGCTTATCCCGCAAGCGAAGCCGCGATCGAGCAATCGCTCGCGCTCTCCATGCGCTGGGCGAAGCGCTCGAAACTCGCGTTCGGCGACCAGCCGGGCCATGCCTGCTTCGGCATCGTGCAAGGCGGCGTCTTTCCTCATCTGCGCGCGCGCTCGGCGCACGAACTGATCGAGATCGGCTTCGACGGTTATGCCGTGGGCGGACTCGCGGTGGGCGAGGCGCAATCGGCGATGTTCGACACGCTCGATGCGACAGTTCCGCTTTTGCCTGCCGATCGGCCGCGCTATCTGATGGGTGTCGGCAAGCCGGACGATATCGTGGGCGCCGTGTTGCGCGGCATCGACATGTTCGATTGCGTGCTGCCC
>JBEKDC010000017.1:0-23373 GCA_050014535.1 Rhizomicrobium sp. | reverse complement strand
AAGCGGCCGACGATGCTTTTGACGCGGATATTGTCCGAAAGGCCTGCAACGCCTGCCCGCAGGCAGCAAACACCGCGCACGACCAGCTCGATGCGCACGCCAGACTGGCTCGCCATATAGAGCGCGTCGATGATGTGGGGGTCGACAAGCGAATTGAGCTTGGCCCAGATCGCCGCCGGGCGGCCGGCGCGCGCATGCGCCATTTCCTCCTGGATGCAATCGACCAGCTTACCGCGCAAGGTGAGCGGCGAAATCGCGATCTTTTCCAAGCCCACCGGCTCGGCATAGCCCGTGATGTAATTGAGACAGGTCGGTGTAAACCTTGGCGGTAACGGCATGGTAATTGCCCGTTCCGAAATGCACATAGGTGCGCAGCGATCCCGCTTCGCGACGAACCACCAGACTTACTTTTGCGTGCGTCTTGAGCTCGATGAAGCCATAGACCACCTGCACGCCTGCGCGTTCGAGATCGCGCGCCCATTTGATGTTCGCCGCCTCGTCGAAGCGCGCTTTGAGTTCGATGAGCGCCGTGACCGATTTTCCCGCTTCGGCGGCTTCGATCAGCGCGCCCACGATCGGTGAATTCTGCGAGGTGCGGTAGAGCGTCTGCTTGATCGCTACGACTCCGGGATCGGCGGCGGCCTGGCGCAGGAACTGCACGACGACGTCGAAGCTCTCGAAGGGATGATGGACGATAATGTCCTTCGCGCGGATGGCCGCGAAGCAGTCGCCGCCATGGTCGCGAATGCGTTCGGGGAAGCGCGCAATATAGGGCTTGTATTGAAGATCGGGCCGCTCGTCGATGATAAGCTGGCGCGTGTCGGCGAGCCCTAGGAGATGCTCGACGATCACGATTTCGGAACTCTTGAGCGCCAACTGATCGGCGATAAAGCGGCGTAGTTCCGGTGGCATCGAAGCACTGCATAGCATGTGGATCACGGACCCGCGCCGGCGGCGCTTGAGCAGCGTCTCGAACAAACGAACGAGATCTTCTGCCTCTTCTTCCACTTCCACGTCACTGTCACGGACAGGACGGAACAGGCCGGTGCCGAGCACGGTGTAGCCCGGAAACAGCCGATGCAGATAGAGCCCAATCACCTTTTCCAGCGCGACGAAGCGTGCGTCCTTGCCTTCGCTGGGCAATCGCACGAAGCGGCGCAACTGCGCGGGGACCGGCAGCAACGCATTGATGGTCTTGCTGTCCCGCTTGCGGGTCAGCTGGAGGGCCAGGGTGAAGGCGAGATTGGGAATGAATGGAAACGGATGGGCCGGATCGAGCGCGAGCGGCGTCAGCACCGGAAATATTTCTTCGCCGAATTCGGTGTCGAGCCAGGCGCGATCGGAATCCGACAGCTCTTCGGGTTCCAGAACCGCGATGCCCGCATCGCGCATCTCCACGCGGAGCGCCGCCCACATTTTCTGCTGATCGCCGATCAGATCGGCCGCCATCTGGTCGACTCGCACGATTTGCTGCGCCGGCGTCAGGCCGTCGTCGCTGGGCGAGGCGATTTCGGCGGTGACCATGCCCTTCAGGCCGGCGACGCGCACCATGTAGAATTCGTCGAGGTTCGACGCCGAGATGGATACAAAGCGCAGCCGTTCGAGCAGCGGATGGCGCGGATTCTGGGCCTCTTCGAGCACGCGACGATTGAAGGCCAGCCAGGACAGCTCGCGATTTACGAAGCGACCGGTAGAATCAGGGTCGATGGCGAAGGTGGTAGCAGGTTCGGCATCGAGCGGCAGGGACGCGCCGGCGTCGGCCAGATTCTCAAGGTTTGCCCGGATTTTTGCCATGGTACCCAGTTACGCGGTTTCGACACCGGACGCTAAAGGAATTTGACGAATCTGTCATGACGGTCCGCTCAGCAATTCCCGTATCAGAGCGAGATTGACGGGCCGTGCCTCGGCAAGGGCCTTCGCGTCGGCCTGCGCCACGAAATCCCGAACGGCGGCCGGGGAACGCTCGAGGAATTGGAGCATCCGCGAGATCACCGCGTCCGGCACCGCCAATTGACGGTCGGCGAAAAGTTTGCGGGCGATGCCGGCAAGAAGCGCGTCGTCCGGGGCCCAGAGGGGCAGCGCCAGCAGCGCGGAGAAACGCGAGGCCAAGTCTGGAAGCGCGGTGGACCAGGCGGCAGCCGGTTCCTTCCCCGTGAGAAGGATCGGCGCGCCGACGCCCGCATGTTCGAGCAGCACAAACAATGCGCGATCGCGCTCCGGCGTCGCAGGCATCGTGTCGATGTCCTCAATAATCATCGCGGTTCCAGGCGCACAGAGCGGTGCGAGTTCGCCGCCCAAACTCGATGCCGAAACGACGGCTGCGCCGGACGCTGCTTTCCAGATCGCAGCGAGATGCGATTTTCCCGATCCGGACGGCCCGTAGATCGCAGCGGCAGAAACTTGCCAATTCGGCCAGGAATCGAAGAATGCGACGGCTTGCGCATTGGCGGGAGAGACGACGAAGTCTTCCCGGGTCAGCACCGCTCGTTGCGGCAGCGGCAGAACAAGCTGCGAAGGCAATGGCCATGTTCTCCGAAACGGGTTCAGGCGATCCGGCTGTGCCGCGCGCCAAGCGCTCGAAGCAAGAGTGCGCCGTAGCCCAGCCAGGATGCGAGCGTCGCCGCGGCGGTGACGAAGACGGCAGCCTTCATCATCAACGGCCAATCGAAACCGAAAGACAGCACCACCAAAACGAATCCGATATAGGCGATCTGAACCGCGGTGCTGATCTTGCCGATCGCGAGAGGTTCGATTTTGATCGGCAATTCCAGAAACCGCGCGAGCAGGATTCCGGCCACGATGGCCACGTCGCGCGCAATCACCAGCACGGTCAGCCAGACAGGCGTGTGCTGCAGCACCGCAAGCGCCAGAAACGCTGCAAGCATCAGGAGCTTGTCGGCCGCGGGATCGAGATAGCGCCCGAAGCGGGTCGCCAGATCGAAGCGTTTGGCGAGGTAGCCGTCGGCGGCATCGCTCAATCCGGCGAACGCGAAAATCCCAAGTGCCGCGCGGTCGTCGCCGCTGGCAAGAAGCAGTGCGATCGCAGGCGCGCAAGCAAGCCGCATTCCGGTCAGGAGATTGGGGATATGCCTCAGCAGGCCGCTCACTGCGCGCTCGCGTCGGATGAACCCTGCGGACCCAGCCACCAGGTTCCATCCTGGTTCGACAGGTCGAGGGTGGCCTGCGCCAGAAGATCGTGCAGCTGATCTTGCGATCCTACATAGGTGATGGCGACACGCGCCTCGCCCATGTTCATGGCGACGACCCCCACATCGGTAATGTTCGGGATCGTTCCCAGCTTCTGCAGAAGACCCGACCAATCCGACAAATCTGTAATGTGCACCTCGACGATCAGCCTGTTGCGCTTGCCGAAATCGATGGCCGAACGGGCTTTCCACTCGTCGATGATGGCGTTCGCGGCGGCATCGGCGGCGCTCGCATAGACTTTCGGTCCCGGTGTTCCCGGCGTAATCGGCACAACGATATCGGGCATCGGCGGCGAATTGCCGGGCCCCAGCCGCTTCAGCTTGATGTCGAGCGTACCTTTGCCCTGGCTCACCTGCACCAAAAACGCTTCCGTTGCGTGCGCTCGCGATGCGATCGGCTCGACGTCCTGCCACGCCGCCGTGTTGAAATTGAGAGCGGACAGCGACGAGCTATCGAGCGAATCCCCGATGGGCAGCACCAGCGGCGCCGCACCCATCGCGTATTTCGGATTGGCCCAGATGGCAGTCCAGGCCGAGTGCGGCACGTAACCCGGCGCCATGGGAACGACCAGAATGGGCTTCGCCTGCATGTCGGCGTAAGCAATGTTGCTCATGCGGAACAGGTGGCGCACCGCATCCGGGTTGAACACATAGGTGATGTCGGCGGTGTAGCGGGTGGTTGAGCGCCGTTCGTTGGCGAACCGATAGGTCTTGATCAGGCGGGTGATCGCGGTGTCGTCCAACGTCGGCAAATGGGGCCAGTCCGCCGCCTTGGTCAGGCGGTGCGACAACTCCGTCCAAGCCCGGGCGCGGCCCGAAACGATGGCAATATTCTGAGCCTGGGTCGCCGAGGACGCGGTCGCGTCGACCGCAATTCCGCTGACGGCATAGGGGTCACCCCCCGCCTCCGCGGCCGAAAAGGGCGCGAGGGAGGCGAGTACAAGCATGACGAAGAAAGCGAAGCGATGCATTGAGGGCGCCCGTCGAACCGGCCGGACTATACTGATGCATTCGCCCCGGCGAAAGCGCGGCTCAGGCGCGAAAGAGCCCACTTATCGGCGTGATCGATCCGCTATCCGGGAAGACTGTGTCTTCCAGGGCGCGCCGCGAGACGCCCATATGGTCTACAAGAGCAGCCTTGAAAAGCGCGCGCTGGTCCGTGCGCGGCGGCTGGTCGCGCCCGTCCTGCAATGCAGCAGGTTCCAGACCGACCCATTCGGCTTTGACGATTCCGCCCTGCACCGCTCCTCCGAGAAGGAAAGCCGCGCCGGCCGTTCCGTGATCGGTGCCGCCATTTCCGTTCGGCCTCACCGTTCGACCGAATTCCGTCGCCATCACGATAGCTGTCTTGTCCCAGGCGGGTCCGAGAGCGGTCTTGAACGCATCGAGGCCTTGATCGAGACCGCGCAGGCGTCGCGCGAGCTGCCCGTCGCCCGCACCCTCGTTCACATGCGTGTCCCAGCCGCTGACGTCGAATACCACGACGCGCGGACCTTCATCGCCCGCCAGCAATTTGCCGGCTCCCCGGAACAGCGGAGTCAAATCGCCATAGGCGCCATAGCCTTTGGCCATGCCGGCGGCATTTTTCGGCTTGTCGTCCATTGCGGCGTCGGCCTGCGCCTCCGTCTCGAGCGCACGATCGAGCGCGGATTGGAGAATGGGATCGCGTGTGTAAAGCGCCCGAACGCGCGCCATGAACGCCTTGTCCGGTTCGGGCATCACCGTCGGCATCCAACTCGTCGCCTTTGAAGCGCCGGCGAGCATCAAAGGCGGCGTTGAAGCCACGGCAAGCGCGCCGTCTCCATTTGCGAGTCCGAGCGGCATCAGTGACCGGTTGAGCCAGCCGTCGCTCAGCACGTGCGGTCCCATGCCGCCCGTTTCGAGCACGTTCTGCCCGTCGAAATGCGAACGGTCGCGATAGGGCGACGAGATGTTGTGAAAGACCGCGAGTTCCTTCGCATCCCACATCGCTTTCATGTTGATCAGCGCGGGATGGAGTCCAAATTGGCCGTCGAGATCGTGCAGCGCATTTGTGCCAGTGGTGTCGAGCGCAAGTGCACCGCGCACCGATTTGTAGCTCGGGTCGCCATGAGGCGGCACGGCCGCAAGCCCGTCCAGGGCACCGCGCAGGATCACGACGACGAAGCGCCGGTCCGTCGGCACATTCGCAAAGGCCAGCCGGATCGGTGCGTCCCAGACCGACAAAGCTCCCGCCGCGAGCACGGTTTTCAGGATCGAACGACGCGTAGCCATGGTCTATCTCCGCTGAAATTCGGGGCTGGCGATGAGAAGCGCGATCGCTTCGCCGGAATTTGTCGCATTCGACATTGCAACGCGCGTGGCGGGACGCAGCAGAGGCCCGAGACCGCTCTCGCCCACGACCGCCGCGTCTAAGCCGTTGGGCAATTTGTCGCCGAGTTCGCGTGCCCATTCGATGCGATTGAGCACCGCGTCGGGACCTGACCATGCATCCGACTGATCGGGCCAACCTTTAGGCGACGGAGCGGCGAGCGGAAACTCGCCCATTAATCGCGCGGCGGCCATGATACCTTTGACCTGTTTGTCCTGGTCGTCGGCGACCGTCGTGCGCGGCCAACCGACCAGCCGCATCGAGGCCGTCACATATTCGACCGGCGAACGCATTTTGCCGCTATCCGGCTTCCATGCCGCAAGATCGTCGATCGCCGTTTCCGCCAGCGCCCGCAGTTCGCCGCCCGTCTGCAGGAAATTCTTCTCCAGTCGTTCGACCGATTCAGCCGATGGATTGTCCGCAATGAAATGAACTGCGAATTTGCGAGCAATGTGCCGCGCGGTGGCGGGATCGTGCGCGAGATCCTTAACGGCCGCGATGCCGCCTTCCTCGCCGCCGGGATAGGTCTTGCCGCGCAGCACGATCGCGCCTGGCTCGTGCCGCGCGGGATAATATCGGAAGCCGTTGCCGCTGCCGCTGGGATCGAGACTCCAGCCGGTGAGAAGTTTTGCCATCGCGATGACGTCGGCCTGCGTATAGCCGCCGTCGACGCCCAACGTATGCAACTCCATCAATTCGCGGCCCAGATTTTCGTTGAGACCCTTGCCGGTGACCATCCCCGCCATGGAATCGGGCCCGAGCGATTGCGCATTGTCGAGATAGAGCAGCATCGCGGGATGGCGCAAAACCGCGAGCAACAGGTCTTCGAAGCGGCCGTTGATGTTGGGCCGGATCGCTTCGCGCTCGAATGCGCCGGCGAACATGATGTCGCGCGGATTCTGCGCCGAGACCGTGAAGTGATTGCTCCAGAACCAGACGAGGCGCTCGGCGAACGGCCGTTGCGTGGTGAAACCAAGCGCAAAGCGTGCACCCATCTCGCGCAGATAGAGTTGAACATAGGTCTTGAACGCCTGAAGCAGCTTGCGCTGGTCCGCCGACATCTTGCGGTATTGGAGGATCTCGGGGACCAGAGCGGCACTCGATTCGAAGGGCTGGCCGTCGAGGGCTTGCGGTTGCAGCGGCGCCGAATCGAGCTGGCTCATAAGCCACGCTTTGGGCGATCCGCTGGCCGCCTCGATCTCGCCGGGCCGGGCCCCCAGGCCAAATCTGTGGGCAGCAATTGCGCCTTCGAGCGACATGAACGCCTCCGCTTGCGACTTGCTCGTCACCCGCTTAAACGGAAGCCGCATCAACCTCCGTCGCGCCGGAACCCTTTAATGACTGCCGACCAGAAATCCGGCCGCAACAGCCTCACCTATAAGGACGCCGGGGTCGACATCGACGCGGGCGACGCGTTGGTCGACCGGATCGCGCCTCTCGCCAAGGCCACACGCCGACCGGGCGCCGACGCCGATCTGGGCGGCTTCGGGGGATTGTTCGACCTGAAAGCTGCCGGTTTCAAGGACCCCATTATAGTCGCATCGACCGACGGGGTGGGAACCAAGCTCAAGATCGCCATCGATACCGGAATCTGTTCGGGAATCGGCCAGGATCTTGTCGCGATGTGCGTCAACGACATTGTGGTGCAGGGAGCCGAGCCGCTGTTCTTTCTCGATTATTTCGCGACGGGCAAGCTCGACGTGGAACAAGGCGCCACGGTGATCGCGGGCATCGCGAAGGCCTGCAAAGATTGTGGTTGCGCGCTGATCGGCGGCGAAACGGCGGAGATGCCGGGGCTTTACGCCAAAGGCGACTTCGACCTCGCTGGCTTCACGGTCGGCGCGGTGGAACGCCAACAGATCCTGCCCAAGACCGAGACGATGAAGGAAGGAGATGTTCTGCTGGGGATTGCCTCTTCGGGAGTGCACTCGAACGGGTATTCGCTCGTACGCCGAGTCGTTGCCGATGCAGGGCTCCCCTATGACGCGCCCGCGCCCTTTGCGCGCGAGCAGTCTCTCGGAGAAGCACTACTCGCGCCGACCAGGCTCTATGTCACGAGCGCGCTCGCCGCGATCCGCGCGGGCGGCGTCAAAGGTCTGGCGCACATCACGGGCGGCGGCATCACGGAAAACCTGCCGCGCGCGCTGCCGAACGGGCTCGATGCGGAGATCGATTTGGCCACGTGGACTCCATTGCCTGTCTTCGGCTGGCTCTCGAAATCCGCCGGTATCGACGGACGCGAAATGCTGCGCACCTTCAATTGCGGCATCGGCCTGATCGCGATCGTCGCGCCTGAGAATGCCGATGAAACGATTCGAGCGTTCACGGCCGCCGGAGAAACGGTGTGGCGCATCGGAGTCCTTGTCCCCGGCAACGGCGAACCGAGAGTGCGCACTCGCGGCGTGCTGAAGCTCTGATGTCGCTGCGCAAACGAACAGCCGTGCTCATCTCGGGCCGCGGCAGCAATCTTCAGGCCTTGGTCGACGCCTGCCGCGATCCTTCGTTCCCGGCGGAGATCGTTCTGGCGATCTCCAACGTGGACGGCGCGGAAGGTCTCGCGCGCGCCGAGGCAGCCGGCATCGCGGCCAAATTCATCTCTCATAAGGATTTTGTTTCGCGCGAAGAATTCGATGCCGCAATCGACGCATCCTTGCGCGCAGCAGATGTGTCGCTCGTCTGCGAAGCAGGCTTCATGCGGATCCACAGCGACTGGTTCGCCAATCTGTGGGCCGGGAAACTGCTCAATATTCATCCATCGCTGCTCCCGTCCTTTCCCGGGATTCGCGTGCACCGCCAGGCGCTCGATGCGGGCGTGAAGGTTTCGGGCTGCACGGTGCATTTCATCGTGCCCACTCTCGATTCCGGACCGATCATCGCGCAGGCGGCTGTTCCGGTGCTCGCCGGCGATACGCCGGAAAGTCTGGCGGCTCGCATCCTTATCGAGGAGCACAGAATCTATCCCGAGGCGCTTCGCCTTGTTGCCGAAGGAAAAGTGAAGCTCGAAAACGGCAACGCCGCTTTTCTGTAGATCCAGGCGCCATGGCCAGAGCCGGACCTGCAATCGACTTCAAGGCGATCGCCGAGATCTTCGGCGCGAAAGACGCGCCTGTCCTTCTGAACGGCGGACAGGGTGGAACTTTCCGCGCAGGCGCAATTGTCATAAAACCGGCAGACAACATGGAAGAAGCCGCTTGGCTGGCCGAGACATTCAATGGGCTTGGGGACACCGCCAAAATACGGACACCGAAGCCTGTTCTATCGACCAATCGAAAATGGATCGAGGACGGATATGTTGCGTGGTCATTCACAGAGGGGCACATAAAGGGGGGAGTATATCGGGAAAAATCGGAGGCGTGCGATGCCTACAACAGGCTTGTCGGCCGCGTCGCAAAACCGGGTTTTATCGATACGAGGATCGATCCGTGGTCGGTTGCAGACAGAAAAGCGTGGGGAGAAGAACGAATAGATTACGGGCCCGAGTTCGCTCATCTGTATGAGGATATGCTTTCTTCCCTGACGGACCTTTACATTCCGAGCCAAATGATCCACGCCGACTTCAGCGGGAATGTACTTTTTGCCGACGAACTGCCGCCGGCAGTCATCGATTTCTCTCCCTATTGGCAACCAGCGGATTTTGCCCAAGCCGTGATTTTGATAGACGCGGCGGCTTTGGACGGATGCGCGACAGTCTCGGAGTTGCTGAGCGTTTTCGGTTCAATCGAACATATCGAGCAGCTCACGCTCCGCGCGGCGCTTCGCAGAATCTTCGAGCAATTCGAGCACATCCGGATGCGGGGCGCGGACAAAGCGGAAGCGTTGCAAGTGGCGGAATCGTATCGAGCCGCGCACCAGCGGCTATTCGGCTAGATTGGCGAACCATTCAGCCGACACCCGAGATTTTCGCGGAGACGTCCCACAGCTTCTTCGCGTCGGCGTCGTTCTGGGCTTCCTTGGTGGGCGCGGCGATTTTTGATTTGTAGAAATAGCCGCCGCTCACATCCGCAACGTCTGGCGAACTCGCGAGATAGATGATCGTCTCCGCACCCTGCTCCGGGGTCAGCGCAAAATTCTTCGCCGCCCGCACGGCGAACGACACGATGCCGCCGCTCTTGTCGCCGAAACGCGTGGCGACAAAGCCGGGATGCAGGCAATTGGCCGTGACGCCAGAGCCTTTGATTCGCCGGGCCAATTCGCGCGTGAACAGAATATTACACAGCTTGGAGCGGCCATAGACGCCGAAGCCGCTATAACCGTGCTCGGACTGCAGATCGTCGAAATTGAGCTTGGCGCCTTTGTGGGCATCGGACGAGGTCGAGACGATTCGCGCGCCCGCACCCATGCGTGGAAGCAAGAGATTGGTCACCACGAAATACGCCATGTGGTTCACGGCGAAGGTCATTTCGAGACCGTCCGCGGAGAGCTTGCGCGAATTGAACAGCGCGCCCGCATTGTTGATCAGCACGTCGATTTTGGGCTCAGCGGCCGCGATTTCGGCCGAAACACGTTTCATTTCCGAAATGCGCGACAGATCGGCGTAATAGGCGGCATGCTCCCGACCCGGCGCGATCGCGCGCAAATGTTTGAGCGTTTCCTCGCCGCGCGATTTGTCACGGGCAATGAAAACGATTCGCGCGCCCTTTGCGGCGAGCCGGTCTGCCGCG
This sequence comes from Rhizomicrobium sp., assembly GCA_050014535.1. GTDB lineage: Bacteria > Pseudomonadota > Alphaproteobacteria > Micropepsales > Micropepsaceae > Rhizomicrobium. The sequence goes on along the minus strand of JBEKDC010000017.1, from coordinate 13,156 downwards.
ACTTCCCCGATGCCGGACGTGGCTCCCGTGATGACGACAGTCGTGTCTTGCATGGGATATCCTCCGGAAGGTCAGGTTGGCCTTAAACGACTCATCCGACGATTTCGAGTTCGCTGAAGAAAAAGCGAATCTCTTCGCGGGCGGTTTCGGGCGCATCCGAGCCATGCACCGAATTGGCTTCGATCGATTCGGCAAAATCTTTGCGGATGGTGCCGGCCGCCGCCTTGGCGGGATCTGTTGCACCCATCACTTCGCGGTTCTTCGTGATGGCGCTTTCGCCTTCGAGAACCTGCACGACCACGGGGCCGGAGGTCATGAATTCGACCAGGCCGCGGAAAAAGGGCCGCGCCTTATGCACATTGTAGAACGCTTCGGCCATCTCGGTTGAAAGGCGGATACGCTTCTGCGCCACGACGCGCAGGCCCGCCTGCTCGAAGCGCGCCACGATCTGACCGGTCAGATTCCGCCGGGTCGCGTCAGGCTTGATGATCGAGAGCGTCTGTTCGAACGCCATGGGCAAACTCCATGTCTGGAAGGAGGGGCCTTATAGAAGCGGCTTTGCGAAGCCGCAAGCCGTGCTAGAAGCCGCGCCCAGGAGCGTGGAATGCTGTCGATCGAAAACGTCATTTACCGGATTGCCGGCCGCGAAATTCTCGCGGGCGCCAGCGCGCGCCTGCCCGCGGGCCGCCGGATCGGCCTTGTGGGCCGCAACGGGACTGGAAAGACCACGCTCCTCAAGCTGATCCTGGGCGAGTTGCATCTTGATGGCGGTGAAATCGCCAAGCCGACCAATTGGCGCATCGGCACGGTTGCGCAGGATGCTCCGGGGGGAACTCGAACACTGCTTGAGACCGTGCTCGAAGCCGAACCTGAACGGATGGACCTGCTGGCACAATCCGAAACCGAGACCGATCCCCACAAGCTCGGCGATATTCACGCCCGCCTTGAAGCGATCGACGCCTATTCGGCGCCCGCGCGTGCGGCCTCTATTCTGGCCGGCCTCGGATTTTCGGCGGCCGAGCAGCAGCGTCCCTGCTCCGAATTCTCCGGCGGCTGGCGCATGAGAGTGGCACTTGCTTCCATTCTGTTTGCCGCGCCCGACCTGCTGCTGCTCGATGAGCCGACAAACTATCTCGATCTCGAAGGCGTGCTGTGGCTTGAGGATTATCTCAAGCGCTATCGCGGCAGCGTCCTCATCGTCAGCCACGACCGCGATCTGCTCAATACCGTGGCGGAGTTCATTCTGCATCTCGAGCACGGCAAGCTCACGCTTTACACGGGCGGCTACGACACCTTCGCGCAGACGCGCGCCGCCAAGCGCGCGCTCGACACGGCATTCGCGAAGAAGCAGGAGGCCGCGCGCAAGCACATGCAGGCCTTCGTCGACCGCTTCCGCTACAAGGCCTCGAAGGCACGGCAGGCGCAGAGCCGCATCAAAATGCTGGCGAAACTCCAGACGGTGGATATTCCGCTCGACGAACACGTCACGCCCATCCGCCTGCCGAAACCGGAACAAACAAATCCACCGCTGTTGTCGCTCGATCATGTGTCGGTGGGTTATGAACCGGGCAAGCCCGTGCTGAAGAACATTTCGCTGCGCTTCGACCCCGACGATCGCATCGCGCTTTTGGGTAAGAACGGCAACGGCAAATCCACCCTCGCCAAGCTGCTGGCCGGAAAACTTGCAGCCGAATCGGGCGACGTAATCCGGTCGCGCAAGCTCGTGCCGGGCTATTTCGCGCAGCATCAGCTGGAAGAGCTCGACGGCGCGATGACGCCGATCCAGACGCTCGCGAAATTGCGGCCGAAATTGACCGAGCAGGAACTCCGCACCCGGCTGGGCGGCTTCGGCTTCTCCGCCGACAAGGCGAGGACGCTCGTGGGAAATCTCTCGGGCGGCGAGCGCGCGCGCCTGATGCTGGCGCTGACCACACTCGACCGCCCCAACCTGCTTCTGCTCGACGAGCCGACCAACCATCTCGACATCGACGCGCGCGAACAATTGCTTTCGGCCCTCAATGATTTCGAAGGAGCCGTCGTCCTGATCAGCCATGACCGGCGCCTGATCGAGGCGACTTCGGATCGGTTGCTGCTGGTCGCCAATGGCGGCGTGGAGCCGTTCGACGGCGACCTGGACGAATATCGGCGCTTCCTGCTGTCGGGCGAGAACACACCCGCCCAGCGCGAGGAACCTGCTCCCAGGATCAACAAGGAAGACGCGCGCCGCGAAGCCGCCGAGCGCCGGCGCCAGTTGAAGCCGCTCAAGGACAAGGTCGAGATCGCGGAGCACCAGATCGCGGAACTGACGGCCGACATCAAGAAATATGATGCCGCGCTCGCCGACCCGCTGCTGTTCACGCGCGATCCGCAGAAAGGCAACGCCGTCTCCAAAAAACGCGCCGATGCGGTGCGCAAGTTGCAGGCTGCGGAAGCTCGTTGGCTCGCGGTCAATGAGGAATATGAATCGGCGATGGCAGGCGCGTAAGGGAACTTACTTCAGCGCGGCGCGTGCGATGTCGCCCCATTCTTTTTGCGCCCGGCGATAGTGCCGCGGCGCGCCGTCGAGCGATTTGACGATCTCCAGAAACACGGTCCGCGCTTCGTCCGTGGCGCCCAGCTTTTGCAGCATCGTCGCGTAGCGGCAACGCGCTTCCTCTCCCGCGAAATAGCGCACAAGTTTGCGATATTCTTCGAGCGCTTCCCGATCCTTACTCTGCAGCTCGAGCGCGCGGGCATAAATCATATGCGCATCGCTCGAAGAAAAATTGGGATCGGCCTTCTGCAAGGCATCGAGGCTTGCCTGCGCGCCCGCGCCATCGCCGCTCAGGAATTGCGCCTTTGCAAGACCATAGAGCAACGCCGGGTCGTCCCGAAATTGCCCTTCCAGCAGTCCCTGATAGAGAGCGACGGCGTCGCTGTAGCGGCCATGCGCTACGTATTCATCTGCCAGAGCGCGCTTCGATGCGACAGAGCCCACCATTTCCGCCGTCCGCTCGGCTTGCCTGAGCGAGCCATAGGGATTGGCGATCGTGCGCACATTCGAGGTGAATTGCGCCGCGCGTCGGCCGCGCATGAGATCCGGCAACACCTCGACCGCAAGATAGGCGAGCGATCCCACCAGCGGCAGGAAGAAAATAATAAAAATCCAGGGAAATATCCGACCGCTTCTCACGGCATGAACGATGCACAGGATTTCGAGAAGAACCGGCCCGAAGAGGAAAATATAGCCCAATTTGATTACCTGCTGGCCCCGGACGCGTCCTTACCAAGCGACGCCGTTAGGGACAAGTCAGGCCTGCTTCTCCCATTTGCCGCCGGGTGTTTCTTTCCAATATGTCACCTCGTGGCCCGCGTCCCTCGCACCCTTCCAGGCCGACCGCGCCGTTTGGACTGCTTCTGGATCGCGCCCGTCGAACATCAGCACGATGCGGGCAAGCGCGTGGGCAGCTTCGCCGTCCCATGCCGGTGGACGCGCGCCACCCACAACAAAGAGAATCTGCGCGCCGTTGACGTTGCCCTCCTCGACCGTGATGAGCACCGGCTGGCGCGCCGGATCCCCGTCACCTGCCTGCGCATGCGGCAGGAAGGTCTGGTCGTTATAGGTCCACAGAAGATTGTCGATGGCTTCGGCGCGCTCGGCGGACTCAGTGCGGATGATGGCGCGCCAACCGCGCTCCAATGTCTTCTCGACGAGCCCCGGCAGCACATCGTCAAGCGCGCGCCGTTCGAGATGATAGAACAGAGTCTCCGTCACTTCTCGTAGTGATCCGCCACCAGCCGGTTGAGGACGCGCACGCCCCAGCCCGTGCCCCAGCCAGGAGCCAACGACTTCTGTTCTCCGTCCTGCCAGGCCACGCCGGCGATATCGAGATGAGCCCACGGAGTCTTGTCGACGAAACGCTGCAGGAATTGGGCAGCCGCGATCGAGCCGGCATAGGGGCCGCCGATGTTCTTCATATCCGCAATCTTCGATTTGATCAGCTTGTCGTAGCCGTCGCCCAGCGGCAGGCGCCACACCGGTTCGCCCTCGGCGCGCCCCGCGGCCGTAATGCGCTCCGACAGCCGATCGTCGTTCGAAAACAGACCCGCATGGTCGTTACCGAGCGCGACCATGATCGCACCGGTCAAGGTCGCCAGATCGATGACGAATTTGGGCTTGAAGCGCGATTGCGCATACCAGATTGCATCCGCCAGCACGAGACGGCCTTCGGCATCGGTATTTAGCACTTCTATGGTTTGTCCCGACATTGACTTCACCACGTCGTCAGGCCGCTGCGCCTTGCCGTCGGGCATATTCTCGACCAAGCCGATGATTCCGACGGCGTTGACGCGCGCCTTGCGTGCGGCCAATGCCTTCATGGTCCCCGTGACCGCGGCGGCTCCTCCCATGTCGCCCTTCATGCCCATCATGCCGGCGCCCGTCTTGAGCGAAAGACCGCCGGAATCGAAACACACGCCTTTGCCGACGAAGGCGACGGGCGCGTCCTTCTTCGCGCGCGCGCCGTTCCACTGCATGACGACAAGCTGGCTCTCGCGATCGCTTCCCTGGCCCACGCCGAGAAGCGCGCCCATGCCGAGCTTCTTCATTTCGGCTTCGCCGAGCACTTCGACCTTCACGCCGAGTTTTGTAAGCCCCTTGGCACGGCGCGCGAATTCGACCGGCGACAACACATTCGGCGGCTCGTTGACGAGGTCGCGAGCGAAGAACATGCCGTCGGCCACCGCTTCAAGTGCGGTCCAGGAACGCTTGGCTCCTGCGACGTCGCTCGCACCCACCGTGATCTTCGTCAGCGTCGGTTCGTGCTCGTCGCGTTGTTTCGTGCGGTAGTGATTGAACGTATAACTCCTGAGCCGGGCGCCCAGCGCGAGATGCGCAGCGAACTCCGCGGGCTTAAGTTTTGTGCCCTTGGGCAGATCGATCGCGAACGTGACTTCCTTCTCGCCGCTGGTGAACAGGCGTCCGATGACGCCGGCCGCCACCCGCTCCGCCGCCGAGGAATCGAACGCGGACGCTTTGCCCAAGCCGACGAGAAGGAGCCTGCTTGCCTTGATGCCCGACGGCGCAAGGACCTCGACTGCCTGTCCCGGTTTGCCCGAGAAGCGAGTCACGCCGAGCGCCCGCTTGAGCACGCCTCCGGCTGCCTCGTCAGTTTCGTCTGCCAGACCGGCCAAGCCGGCCCCTTCCGTAGTACCCAGAACCAGTACGCCCGAGCCTGCAATGGACGGCGCAGCGAATGACAATTGCATGAAAACCCTCATTGTTGGGCCAGAGGCCGGAAATCGTTGGCAATTTTAGGTATATCACGGAGTTCGGGATTGCCGGACGACGGCGCGAGAGTGTTAGTTTAGGTCGAATCTCGAAGGGCGCGAAAGGGCCGGTGGGGCAGTCCCATTGCCGCGCGCCCGCCACGCCGGACCGGATATGTCGCGACTGCAGTTTTACGTGCTGCGCCAGCTGATCGGACCGGTCGCGCTATTCTCGTTCCTTTTGACGGCCGTCATTTGGCTGTCCCAGTCGCTGCGCCTGCTGGACCTCGTCATAAATCGTGGCCAATCGGCGCCGATCTTCATGTACCTGACAATGCTGATCCTGCCGGGATTGCTGGTCATCATCCTGCCTATGGCGTTTTTCGCCGGCACGCTTTTCGGTCTGAACAAACTCAGCGCCGACAGCGAACTGGTGGTGATGTCGGCGGCTGGATTCAGCCGGCGACAACTGGCAACCCCCGTCATGATCGCGGCGGCCATCATGATGGCTCTCACCTATCTCTGCAGCCTCTATCTCGCGCCGCTCGGTCAGCGCGCGATGAAAAGCGAGGAGATCGACATCCGTTCCGATATCGGGGCTGCGATCCTCAACGAAGGCGAATTCAATACGCCGGTGACCGGCCTGACGGTCTTCATCCGCGTGTTATCTCCCGACGGGCATATCAGGGGTATCCTGGTGCATGACAACCGCAACGCGCTTCGCCCCACAACATACATCGCCGAAAGCGGCGTCCTCGCAAATACGCCGGCGGGCGCGCGGCTGATTATGCTGGATGGCACAATCGAACAAAGCGCGTTGGGCGGCGCGCATCTCTCCGTCCTAAAATTCAAGCAATACGTCTTCGATCTCGACCAATTCGCGGGCCCGCAGCAGGAGACGCAACGCGAGACCAGCGAGCGATTCCTGCCCGAACTCTTCTGGCCGGGACCCCATCTCGACAAGCGAATTCGCGACATCTATTTTGCGGAGGGCAACAACCGGCTGGCTGCGCCGCTCTTTTGTGTGGCCTTTGCGCTCATCGCGTTTGCCGCCGTCACGCGGGGCCGCGGCGGTCGCGGCGCCTACGCGTTGCGGTTGACGGGTGCCTGTGTTTTCGCCGGCGCGATCCGCATCATCGGGTACGGCGCTCAGGGGGCGGCGGCACGTAACCCGCTGCTTTGCACATTGCTCTATCTCATTCCCCTGGCCGGCGTGGGCGTGGCCCTGCTCGATATCGCCGGCTTCGATCCAGCGACCTTGTTCGTTCGCTATGCGCGCACGCCGCTCGCGGAGCCGGCGTGATGAGTTGGTCATGGACTCTCTATCGCTATCTGGCGGTGCAGTTTCTGGTCGGCGTGGGGATCGTCTTCGCCTCGTTCATCTTCCTGTCCTTTTCCATGGACATCGTCGATCTGTTCGACAAAACGGCCGGCAAGCACGTCTCTACCGGCGCGATCGTCGGTATGAGCCTGTTCCAGCTACCCAATCTCGGACTGAAGCTGTTGCCGTTTGCGGTGCTGTTGGGCGGCGTGTTTTCGTTTGTGCGGCTGTCGCGAAGTCAGGAACTGCTCGCGATCCGCGCCGCGGGGGTTTCCGCGTGGAATCTCCTTGCGCCGCCGGTTGTCGCGGCGGTCGCGCTCGGCGTGTTCACGGTGGTCGCGTTCACGCCGTTTTCATCGCAGATGCTGCAGCAATATTCTGCGCTCGAGGCCGCATATATTCGCGGACAGGCTTCGCAACTCGCGATCTCGCACAACGGCCTGTGGTTGCGCCAGGGCGACAGAAACGGCCAGTCCGTGATCCATTCGTTGCGCGTCGCGAACCAGGGAATTCGCCTCGAGGATGTGATCGTTTTTTTCTACGGCCCGAACGACCGGTTTCTCGGCCGCATCGATGCAGTTTCGGCGGATCTTCAGCCCGGCGAATGGATTTTGCACAACGTGTGGACCAGCGATCTGGTAAATCCGCCGGTGCACCATTCGGTCTATAGTCTTCCCACCACGTTGACCGCTTCGCGCATCCAGCAGAGCTTCGCCTCGCCGGACACGCTTTCGTTCTGGACATTGCCCGGCTTCATTGCGACCGCCCGGCAGGCCGGGTTCTCTGCGACGAAATATCAGCTCTATTTCGACTCGCTGCTTGTTCTACCGGCGATGTTCGCGGCGATGGTGTTCATGGCGGCAAGTTTCTCGCTTCGCCTTGCGCGCCTGGGCGGATTGGGGCGCGTCATTATTCTGAGCGCGCTTGCAGGCTTCGGCGTGTACTTTTTCGGCGATGTGACGCAGGCGCTTGGCGAAACCGGGATACTCCCCATCGTTCTGGCCGCTGCCGCGCCTGCGACCGCCGCCATCCTTCTGGGAATGACGCTCGTCTTCCACCAGGAGGATGGATGACGATGGCGGGGGCCGTACTGTTACGCGCATCTCAGTTGATCGTCGCCGCCATGGTGGCGGCGGCTTGCGTTCTGCCGGCCGCTGCCGCCGAACCGTCGATCCTGAAGGGCGGCCTCCTCGGGCCCAGGGGAAGCGCCGGATTGTTGCGCGCGGACGACGTCAGTTACGACACCAACACATCCATTGTGATTGCGACCGGTCACGTCGAGATCGACTACAACGATCGTATTCTGACGGCAGATAAGGTCACCTACGACCAGGACAAGGACATCGCCACTGCGGATGGCCATGTCACGATCATGGCGCCCAATGGAGACGTGATCTTCGGTACGCACGCCGTGCTGACGGACGCCATGAAAGACGGAACGATCGACGCGTTTGCCGGACTGATCGGGCAATATGGGCGTCTCGCTTCCGTTCGCGCCAACCGGATCGACGAAGGCACGCATACGATCATGGCTCGGGCAATCTACTCGGCGTGCAAGATCTGCAAGGAACGCGGTGACCGCACGCCACTTTGGGCCGTGAAGGCCACCCGCGCCTATTACGACCAGGTAAACCATCGCATCTATTATCATGACGCGACGGTTCTCCTGTTCGGGCTGCCTGTCATGTACACGCCGTATTTCTCGCAACCCGATCCGACCGTGAAACACTCCTCGGGCATCCTGATTCCAACGTTCGGCACGTCATCGACATTGGGCACGTTTTTCAAGGTGCCTTTTTATGTCGCATTCAGCGATTCTCAGGACATGACGGTCATGCCCTATTATGCGACCCATGGCGGCGAGATGCTGGAAGGCGAATATCGGCAACGCTGGGACCATGGCGGAATGTGGCTTCAGGCGACAATTACGGACTCGCCGTATGGCGGAATCGACGGAACGCAGAATCAAGTCTACAGCTCCCTCTTCGGCTCGGGCATCATCCCGATAAACAACACGTGGCATGCGGGCTACGACGTTCAACTGACATCGAACGAAACCTATCTGGATCTTTACGACCTCTCGCAATATGACAGGCTGAACAACGATCTGTTCCTTGAGGGCATCGGCGGCCGCAGTCGCTTCGAGATCACGGGATATTTTTTCCAGGGCCTGCGCGCCACGGACGTGAACAGCGAGTTTCCCGTCGTTTTGCCGCTGATAGACTATTCTTATATTCCGCTGGACGATCTGCTCGGCGGCACATTTCGTTTCGATTTCAACACGGCGGCCATCGCGCGCGATATCGGCCAGGACGATCAAAGAGCGACGGCGGAGTTGAATTGGAAATTGCCGCTCCTCACGGATAACGGGCAGTTGATTACCTTCGTCGTCGACGCGCGCGGCGACGTCTATCACGTGAGCGACGCGCCCGTAACGCTGTCGGACACCTCCGATTATTATGTCTCGCGCGGACTACCTTATGTGGCGTTGGATTGGCGCTGGCCACTCGCATCGGGCCCCATATTCGGCGCCTCTTCGCTCGTGCTGACGCCGATCACCCAGCTGATTTTTGCGCCGTACGGTGATAATCCATCCAACATTCCGAACGAAGACAGCACCGATTTCCAGCTGGACGACACCGACATTTTCAGCTTCGACCGGCTGCCGGGATTCGACCTTGTGGAAACCGGTCCTCGGGCCAATGTCGGCTTGCTCGGCAATCTGATCTACCCCACCGGCTCGGTGGACTTCCTGCTCGGGCAAATTTTCCGGCTTAAGCCGGATCCCATTTTTGCCGCGGATTCCGGACTTTCGGGCACGCGGTCCGATCTCGTCGGCCGGATCACCATTAACTTTCTGCCGCATTGGAGCGTGACGGAACGCGTAGATGTCGATAGTTCAACGGGCAGCCTCGAGCGCAACGAAGTTTATGTCGACGCGTCCTATGGCAGAACGTCGCTGCAAGTCAGCTATCTGAAGCTTCCGGAGGAAGAGGTTCTCTTGGGCCTGGGCTCTCGCGAAGAACTTAACGCGCAAGGGACGGTGAACGTGTGGGACAATTGGATCGTGTACGCCGGCGCCGAGCGCGATATTGCCGGCAATGAGATGCTCGCGGACGAGGTCGGTGTCGGATACGAGGATGAATGTCTGGGCGTCTCTCTTTCCTACGACCGCACATATACGACCAACCGCAACGTGCCGCCCGCGACCGCCGTGGTATTTCGCATCGAATTGAAGACCAGCGACACCAGCAATCAGCAATCCGACCTGTTTCCGCGTCACTTGTACTCCCAGATTGAGCTTTGACCCGGGCTCGAAAATGCTTATTCTACCCGTGGCCGCGCGCCCGTGATGGACGGGACGCAACACGGCATCCGCAACCGAAGCAGCCAAAGATTAGACCCGTGATCTATCGATTCCGCATGGCTGTCCTGTTGGGCGTATTCGCGCTTTCATCTGCGACAGTACCTCTTTTCGCGCAGACCGCACCGGCGATGCACCGGTCCCATCGCGATACGGACCAGCAGCAGCCCCTTGTCGGCGGACCACCTGTCGCCAACGAGGCCGCAATCGTGGACGAACACGCCCACGGCGATGCGGTCGCGGCAATTGTAAACGATTCCATCATCTCGGATTACGATTTGCGCCAACGCATGGCGCTGTTCATCGCCACATCGAACATCCATCCTACCGACGTAATCCGCAAGCAGATTCACGACCAGGTCCTCAAGCAACTCGAAACAGAGCGGCTCGAACTCCTGGAGGCCCAGAAGAACAAGGTCAGCGTGTCGTCTGCCGAAGTCGACAAGGCGATCGACGACATCGTGAACGACAACCATCTGACGACCGATCAGTTGAAGGGCGTTTTGACCGGTGCCGGTGTCCAGATGTCGACCTTCCGTTCGCAGATCGCGGCGCAAATCGCATGGTCGAAACTGGTCCAGGACCAACTTGGCGACCGCGTGCATGTTTCCAAGGAAAACGTCCAGGCCGAACTCGTGCGGATCAAGGAAGGCGCCAACAAGCCGCGCTTCCTCGTGTCGGAAATCTTCCAACCGGTCGACACACCGGAACAGGACGCCAAAGCCCATAAGGATATGGACGATCTCGACAACCAGATCGCATTGGGCGCGCCGTTCCAGGCCGTCGCGCGCCAATTCAGCCAGAATCCGACTGCCGCCCAGGGAGGGGACCTCGGCTGGGTGCAGGAAGGACAATTGGCTCCCGAACTGGACGCCCAACTCAACAAAATGCATCCCGGCGAGGTGAGCCCTGCCATCCGTTCGGTCGGCGGCTATTATCTGCTGCTGCTGCGCGAGCGGCAGGAACCCGCCGGAACGAAGCTTCCCGATCAGAGCAAACTGGCCAGCCAGTATCCGCAGGGCGAGCTTCCGCTCGATCGGATTCTTTTTTCGCTACCTCAAAAAGCGGGGAAGGACGAAGTCGAGGCGGCCGGCCAAGCTGCTGCCAAATTCCGCGCGCATATCGCCGGCTGCGACCATCTGCAGGAATATGTGAGCAAGGCTTTCGGCAACGGTCCCGTGCAGTTCTATTCGCTGGGTCTGACGAAGCTTTCCGATCTCAGCTCGGAGATTCAGACCGCTCTGTCCCAGACCCATCCCGGCGAATCCACCCCACCCTTCGGCTCGTCGGCCGGCATCGAAGTCATCGTGCGCTGCGACAAGCCGGTGATAATCCCCAAGGCGATTACAATTCCGACACAGGATCAGGTCGAGCAGCAACTCTACGAAGATCAGATTTCGACGCTCGCCCGCCAATATCTCCGCGATCTGCGGCGCGATGCCGATATCGAGACCCGCTGAGCCGCAGGCCGCGGCCGACGCACCGATCCTGATCACCATGGGTGAGCCTTCGGGTGTCGGGCCCGAGGTCGCTGTTGCGGCCATTGCGGCGATGGACGGACACGCCGGCGCGCATCCTCTACTTCTTGTTGGCGATGCCGATGTGTTGCTTGCCTGTGGCGCCCCACAAAATGCAATCGAACCCATCGCTATCAAAGCCGTCCGCAAACCCGGCATCGCAGATTCCGCAAACGCGCCTGCAACGATCGCCGCTATCGACCATGCCGTTGGCTCGGCGCTGAAGGGCGACGCCGCCGCCATCGTGACGGCGCCGATCCACAAGGCCTCGTTGATGGCGGGAGGCTTCGGATTTCCCGGTCATACCGAATATCTGGCGCATCTCACGCGCACGGCGCGCGCCGTGATGATGCTGTCCGGCGGCGGTTTGCGCGTCGTGCCGCTGACGATCCATGTCCCACTGGCGACAGTGCCGTCGCTGATCACGCGAGAATCGGTGAGCGAGACCGCCAGAATCATCCTCGCAGCATTGTCGCGCGACTTCGGCGTTGCACATCCGCGACTTGCTATTTCGGGTATCAATCCGCATGCTGGCGAGAGCGGTGCGCTCGGCCGCGAGGAGAAAGACGTCATCGGGCCCGCGGCGGACGCTTTGCGCGCGGAGGGATTTAGCGTCATCGGCCCTTTGCCCGCAGATACGATGTTCCACGCGGAAGCGCGCGTGCGCTACGACGCCGCACTCTGCATGTATCACGACCAGGCCCTGATACCGATCAAGACCCTCGCCTTCTGGGAGGGCGTGAACATCACGCTGGGTCTTCCGATCGTTCGCACGTCGCCCGACCACGGTACCGCGCTCGATATTGCGGGCTCCGGCAAAGCGGATTCCCGAAGCATGGTCGCGGCCATAAGGATGGCCGCTGCGATGGCCGATGCCAGAGCCCGTTGATCCGCTGCCTCCGCTGCGCGACGTCATCGCGGCGTATGATCTCGCGGCGAAGAAATCGCTCGGTCAGAATTTCCTTCTCGACCTCAATCTCACGCGCCGCATCGCGCGCGCGGCGGGACCGCTCGAAGACGCGACAATCTACGAAGTGGGTCCCGGCCCCGGCGGACTGACCAGGGCATTGCTGATGGAAGGCGCCCGGCGCGTCATCGCAGTGGAGCGCGATGCGCGCTGCTTACCCGCGCTCGCCGAAATCGCCGCCGCCTATCCGCATCGCCTCGAAATCGTTCCGGAAGATGCGCTTGAGATCGACGAACGCCAACTGCTCCGTACACAGAACGTATCGACCGCGGTCCGCGTAGCGGCCAATCTGCCCTATAACGTTGGTACTGCATTGTTGGTCAAATGGCTCACGTCTCAATCCTGGCCGCCGTTCTGGGAGAGCCTGACCCTGATGTTCCAGCGCGAGGTGGCCGAACGTCTGGTCGCGGAGCCCGGCAGCAAGGCATTTGGACGGCTCTCCGTTCTCACTCAATGGCGCTCGAAGCCTCGCATTCTTTTCGACGTCGATGCGCGCGCGTTCACGCCACCGCCCAGGATCACATCGACCCTCGTACGCCTGGAGCCGCTGAACGAGCCCATCGCGCCTGCCCGCCTGGAGGATCTGGAGGCCGTTACCGCGGCAGCCTTCGGGCAGCGGCGCAAAATGCTTCGTCAGAGCCTCAAGACACTGGCTCCGGACGCGGAAGCCCTTGTCCGCGCGGCAGGACTTGATCCGACCGAGCGGCCCGAACGCCTTTCCGTCTCGCAATTTGCGGCGC
>JBEKDC010000016.1:0-23330 GCA_050014535.1 Rhizomicrobium sp. | reverse complement strand
GCAGCGATTCGCGGCGTCTACCAATACTGCTTCATGATTTCGGCAGCCCAGGACGGCTCTCGGATTTTGCCGCGCGGTAGAAATCCCGTCATGACCGGTTTGATGTCGAGAATCGGTGTCCTGTCGATGGCGTCGAGACCGCGCACGAAGAGATTGAGCCCTTCGACCCTTTCAAGGCGGCAGATGCAGACGCCGATCCGGTTGGGCCTGCCTTTGCCCCGCTGCGCGAAGATGCCGACTGCCGGCCAATCCTTGCGCCCCCGAGGGTGGCGCGCACCGCTGCGGATTTCGTCGTCCGGCACGCGGTCGAAATGAAACACGACTTCGATATGCGAAAACGCGTCCAGGCCGGCGAGCGCATCTGCCGCGAATTGCGTGGGATCGAGCGCGATCGTGCACTGAACGCTGTCCCATCCATCGTCGACCGCTTCGGTGCGACCACCCTGAACTTGGCCGATCGGCGTCAACGAAATCGATGTTGCAGCACTCATAGTCTAGATCCCCGCATTTGAGAACAAACACAGTACATTTCGATTAAGAGTTTATTTACTAACTTTGTGACACCCTAAATTCGTTGTTGTTTCGTTCTCAAGAGTGCCAGCCCTAGCAGAACTGAAGGCCAGCAAACCAAGTTATTGTACCTCAGTATTTGTACCAACCCCCTCGTTTTCCTGGGTTTTTTGTTGACGGACCATAGATTCCCATAATAGCCTATTCTGTCCCATGAACCCCCCGTGCGGGGTATCTCTGTTCGGCCCTTGATGCCGAACGCCGGAGCCGGGACCTGAGGGCAGGGGATTCTCATGGGTGCCGTGGTGCCACCGTTCATCTCGACGATGACGGGCACGCTCGATGGAAAGGGGCGGGTCTGCATTCCGTCGGCTTTTCGTCAGGTTCTGTTGGCCCAGGGCACGGTTGGAGCCTATGTGTGCCCCTCCTTTTACGAGCCCGCGCTCGAATGTTTCGGCGAGGAGGTTTTACAGGCCTTTCACCAGCAACAGGCGTCGCAGGACCCGTTTTTCGCGGCCGAAGGCGACGACAAGACATTCGCCATCCTGTCGATGACCCAGCTTCTCGCCCATGACGAGAACGGGCGCGTCCGGCTGCCGGATGAATTCATCGTGCATGCCGGGCTGAAGGACAAAGTCACCTTTGTCGGCATGGGCCGCAAATTCCAGATCTGGGAAACCGATCGCTTTGCGCCGATCCAGTCCGAACGTCTGGCCCGTGCGCGCGCGGTGCGCGACGGCCATCGTTCGAATGGCGGTGACCTGTGAGCGAAGGTCACGTGCCGGTTCTCCTTCAGGAAATGCTCGACGCGGTCGCGCCCCGCGATGGCGCCCATTACATCGACGGCACTTTCGGCGGCGGCGGCTATTCGAAGGCCATTCTCGAATCCGCCGATTGCCGTGTGCTGGGCATCGATCGCGACCCCGATGCCATCGCACGCGGCGCGGCACTCGTCGCGCGTTTTGCAGGACGCCTCACATTGGTCGAAGGCCGTTTTTCGCAGATGGATGCGCTGCTCGAAAACGCGGGTGAAACGGGGAGCGACGGGGTCGTGCTCGATCTGGGCGTGTCGTCGTTTCAGTTCGACGAAGCCGAGCGCGGATTTTCGTTCCGCGCCGACGGGCCGCTCGACATGCGCATGGGCCGTGACGGCGCCTCGGCAGCCGATCTCGTCAACACGGCCGAAGAAGACACGCTGATCGACATCATCGGCACGCTTGGCGAAGAGCGCTTCGCGCGGCGCGTGGTGCGCGCCATCGTCGCAGCCAGGCCGATCGCACGAACGAGCGAACTTGCGCAAGCGGTTGCCCGTGCGCTCGGGCCGGCGGCTGCGCGCCATCCCATCCATCCTGCGACACGCACGTTCCAGGGGCTGCGGCTCTACGTCAACGACGAGTTGGGCGAACTGGAGCGCGGTCTCGAGGCGGCGGAACGCGTGCTCAAGCCGCAGGGCCGGCTTGCGGTCGTGGCGTTTCATTCGCTTGAGGACCGTATCGTGAAACGGTACCTCGCCGAGCGCTCGAGTGCGGCGCCGCAAGGATCTCGTCACGCACCGGAGCGTCGCGATCGTCGCGCCCCGACATTTCGTCTCCTCGGTTCGCGTCCGCGCATGCCAAGCGAAGCCGAAATCGCACGCAATCCCCGCTCGCGTTCGGCCCGGCTCAGAACGGCCGAGCGCATCTCTTCACCGTTGCCGCTTAGGGAGGAACCAGAATGATCCGTGTTCTCAATTTCTGCTGTTTCGCGGTTACGGCATTCGCCTGTCTGGCGCTCTATCACACGTCGGAACAGACGCGCGTCGCACGGGTGCAGCTCTCGTCCGTCGAGCGCCAGATCTCCGGCGAGCATGCTGCGATGAAGGTTCTCGAAGCGGATTGGGAACGCGTCTCGGACCCGGCCCGTATCCAGGAACTGGCCCAAAAGAAATTGGGACTTGGCGACACGCCCACCATGGAGCTTTCGTCGCTCGAATTGTTGCCGCGCCGCGGCGAGGCGTCGCCGCTCGGTGACGCGCCTCTCACGCAGGCGAGTGCTGCGGTCACGCCCCAACCCGCCGATCCGCGTTATCATCTCGCCGCCTTGCACGACGGCAACTGAGCCGTGACGGCTGGGGCGCCCGATACGATCATCCAAAGGCGCATCGCCATCGCGGCCGGACTCTGCGTGATGGCGTTTGCGCTGATCGGATTGCGACTCGTCGACGTGATGGCGTTCAAAGGCCGGGTGACGGGGGCCGGCGCAACCCTCCAGGACCGTCTTGCCGGCGCGCGCGCCGACATTCTCGATCGCAACGGCGCGCTACTCGCACGAGATCTGCCGGTCTACGATCTCTATGCAAGGCCGCACGCCTTCTGGGACAAGAACGAAGCCGCGCACGACCTGGCGGTCACGACCGGCGCAGCCGAAGGCCGCCTCGTCCGCGTGTTCGCGAGCTCGCACGATTACGCACTCGTCGCGCGCGAGCTGACACCCGATACGCAGGACCGAGTGATGCATCTGGGCCTGCCGGGACTTGAATTCGAAGCGGCGGCCAAGCGCTATTATCCCGAAGGCGATGCAGCAGCCCAGGTGTTGGGCATGACCGAGCCGGGCGGCAAAGGCATTGTGGGTCTCGAACTCGGCCTGAACGACCGGCTGGCCAATGCGCAGCCGGGCGCGTCTGTGGCGCTGTCGCTCGACATGCGCATCCAATACGCGCTGTCGCACGAAGTCGAGCAGGCCCGCGAGGAATTCACGGCGAAAGCGGCGGGCGGGATCGTGCTGGACGTCCGCACCGGCGAAATTCTCGCCATGGCCTCGCTTCCGGAATCGGCGGACGGCGCGCCCATCGGCGTCGATCCGCACCGCAATCGGATGGCGCAGGACGTCTACGAGCTGGGCTCGGTGTTCAAGATATTCTCGTTCTCGCTGGCTGTCGAAGACCACACGACGCGCATGGACGAAGTATTTCGGGTCGGCAGCGGCTTCAAACTCGGTAAGTTTACGATCCACGATGCCGAGCACATGCCGGCCGAAATGGCCGCGCGCGATATCCTGGCCCAATCTTCCAACGCGGGCACGGCGCAGATTGCGTTGCGTTCCGGACCGGACCGGCAGCGCGCATTCCTGGGCAGCCTTGGTCTGCTCGCGGCGGCGCATTCGGAATTGCCGGAAAGCGCCGCACCGCTTATTCCGCGCCATTGGGGCCAGATCGAAACGGCGACGGTCGGGTTTGGGCACGGCATTTCCGTCAGTCCGCTTGCCTTCGTCACCGCGGCGGCCATCGTAGTTAACGGTGGACGACGCATCACACCGACTTTCCTCAAGCGCAGCGGCGATGCGCGGGGGGAACAGGTGATCAAGCCCGAAACCAGCGCCCAGATGCGGGAACTTCTGCGCTATGTCGTGACGAACGGTACAGGCAGGAAGGCCGATGTGCCCGGCTACGACGTGGGAGGCAAAACGGGCTCGGCCGAGAAGGTGGTGGGCCACGGGTATATGGCGCATCACCTGCTCACGTCGTTCTGCGCAGTATTCCCTATCGACAATCCCCGCTATCTCGTGTTCGTCATGCTGGACGAACCGCATGGCACCAAGGAAACCTTCGGTCTCGCGCTCGCCGGCTTCACGGCCGCGCCGCTGGCCGGACGAGTCATCGCGCATATCGCGCCGATGCTGAGCATGCCGATGACGGCCCCGATCAAAGAGAATTCATAATGGGACCACAATCGGGGGCGACCGTAGCGGCGGGTAAGGTGGGCATCGGCCCCATGAAAGGCGTCGAGAAATTTTCGGGTCTTGCGAGCGACAGCCGCGAGGTCAAACCCGGGTATTTGTTCGCAGCACTCGCGGGCACGCGGGCGGACGGCAAGGCGTTCATGGCCGATGCGGTGCGGCGCGGCGCCGTGGCGGTGCTGGGCGCGCCGAACATTCGCAAGGACGCGGAAACGCTCGGCGTTCCATTCATTGCCGATACCAATCCCAGGCTTCGTCTGGCGCGCATCGCGGCGGCGTTTTTCGGCGAACAGCCCGAAATCGTTGCGGCGATCACCGGCACCAATGGGAAAACGTCGGTTTCGGTTTTTCTGCGGCAGATCTGGGCGGAGCTCGGCCACAAGGCGGCCAGCATGGGCACTATCGGCGTCGTGGCTCCCTCGCGCGAAATCAAACTCCATCACACCACCCCCGATCCGATCGAGATGCATGCTTTGCTCGCGCAATTGAAGCGTGAAGGCGTTGAGCATCTGGCGATCGAAGCGTCGAGCCATGGCCTCGACCAATATCGCATCGACGGCGTGGACGTGGCGGCCGTCGCGTTCACCAACATCACCCGCGATCATCTGGATTATCATCCGGATTTCGAACACTACCTCGCGGTCAAGCTGCGTCTGTTTTCGGAGATCGCCCGCGCCGGCGGCGTTGCCGTCGTCAATGCCGATACGGACCAGGCGGGCACATTCATCGCGGCGGCGAAGGCGCGCGAGCTGCAATTGATGACTGTCGGCGTGCAGGGTGAGACGCTCAAGCTGATCGCGCAGACGCCGAGTAAGGATGGTCAGATCCTGCGCGTGGTTTTTGCCGGCAAGACCTTCGAGATCAAGCTGCCGCTCGCTGGCGCCTTTCAGGCGTCGAATGCTCTTGTCGCCGCCGCACTTACCATCGGACTTGGCGACTCAGCCGAGAGCGTTTTCGCGGCACTCGCGAAAATCAAAGGCGCGCCAGGAAGATTGGAAAAAGTTGCGTTCGCCTCCGCTGGCGCTCCCGTCTTCGTCGACTATGCGCATACGCCGGACGCGCTCGAATCCGTTCTGAACGCGATGCGGCCTCACGTGACCGGCAAACTCCGTGTGGTCTTCGGCTGTGGCGGAGATCGCGACAAAGGCAAGCGTCCATTGATGGGCTCGATTGCCGCGCATCTCGCCGATTCAGTCATCGTCACCGATGACAATCCTCGCAGCGAAGACCCGGCGCAAATCCGCCGCGAAATTCTCGCCGCGTGTCCCGGCGCCTCGGAGATCGGCGATCGGGCTGCGGCCATTCGCGCGGGCATCGCGGCGCTGGAATCCGGTGACGTGCTGGTGATCGCGGGCAAGGGTCACGAAACGGGTCAGACCATAGGTTCCGAAACACGTCACTTCTCGGATTCCGAAGAAGCGGCAAAGTCCGCTGTTGCTCTCGGCGGTCGCGCTGCGGGAGCGCGTTCATGAGCGCACTATGGACCTCGGCCGAAGCCCAATCCGCCACGCTGGGTGAAGCGACGCGCGCCTTCGAGGTCACGGGCCTTTCGATCGACACGCGCACGCTGAAACCGGGCGATCTGTTTGTGGCCCTCAAGGGCGATGCGCGCGACGGCCATGAATTCGTGCGCGCAGCGTTCGACGCCAGGGCCGGCGCTGCGCTTGTCACGCATGCGCCGGCGAATATCGCCACGGATTCAGCTCTTCTTCTCGTTTCCAACACACAACGCGGCCTCGAAGATCTGGCGCGCGCATCGCGTGCGCGGTCGCGCGCGAAAATCGTTGCCGTCACCGGCAGCGTGGGCAAGACGACGTCCAAAGAAATTCTGCGCCTTGTATTCGGAGCGCTCGGGTCCACCTGGGCATCGGCCGCGTCCTACAACAATCATTGGGGCGTGCCGCTGAGCCTCGCTGCGATGCCTCGACAGACGGCGTTCGGCGTGTTCGAAGTGGGCATGAACCATTTCGGCGAAATCCGCGCGCTTGCGGGCTTCGTCCGCCCGCATGTGGCGCTGATCACGACCATTGCGCCGGCGCATCTCGAATTCTTTGGCACTTGCGAATCGATCGCCGACGCCAAATCGGAAATCTTCGAGGCAATCTTGCCGGGTGGTGCGGCGCTCATCCCGTCCGACAGCCCCTATGCCGAGCGGCTGATGGCGCGCGCGAAGCAAGCGGGTGTCGGTCGCATTCTCACATTTGGGTCAGCACCCAAGAGCGATGCGCGACTTGTTTCGATGTCGGAAGACAGCCACGGTATGAAGATCGAAGCCGATATTATCGGCCGCAACCACCACTTCCGCATCGGCGCACCCGGCGCGCATATCGCCAGCAATGCCGTCGGCGCGATGCTCGCGGTCGCAGCACTGGAAGGCGATGTCATCAACGCGGGAGCCGCGCTCGCTTCATTCGCCGCTCTCAAAGGCCGCGGCGCGCGTTTCAGCATTTCGGCCGGCGACGGAACCGCGACCGTCATCGACGAAAGCTACAATGCCAATCCCACATCGATGGCGGCCGCGCTTGCGTTGCTCGGAAGCACAGAACCCGGCAAAGGCGGACGCCGCATCGCGGTGCTAGGCGACATGCTCGAAATGGGCCCGAACGGCGAGGCGCTGCACGCCGAACTCGCGCGCGACATCGAAGTCGCGAAAACCGATCTTGTCTTTGCCTGCGGCGCGCAGATGGCCGCGCTGTGGGCAGCCCTTCCGCCGTCGCGCATGGGTGCCTATGGCGCCGCATCGCGCGACATCGTCGAGCAGGTCGCCGGCGCAGTGCGGGCAGGAGATGTCGTGCTCGTGAAGGGTTCGCTGGGAAGCAAAATGGCCGTGTTTATCGACGCGCTCAAAGCGCGCGCGGCATAGGGGGAAGCGGTGTTCCACTATTTTCTTGTTCCGCTTTCCGACCGGATCGGCGCATTCAACGTCTTCCGCTACATCACGTTCCGCGCCGGCGGCGCCATCATGACCGCTCTGCTGATCGCATTTATTTTTGGGCCGGCCATGATCCGCTGGCTGCGCGTGAAACAGGGTAGAGGTCAGCCGATTCGCGCCGACGGTCCGCAGCGCCACATTATCGAGAAGCAGGGCACGCCGACGATGGGTGGCCTGTTGATTCTTATCTCCACTCTCGTCGCCACTTTGCTGTGGGCGGACCTCACCGACGCGTATGTGTGGCTCGTTCTGTTCGTGACCTTGAGCTTCGGACTGCTGGGCTTTGCCGACGACTATCAGAAGGTGACGAAGCGCACGTCCGCCGGAGTTACCGGCCGTGTGAAACTTTTCGTGCAGTTTATCGTGGCTGTCGCCGTGAGCTTCTCCATCATGAAACTGGAGGATCCGGCGTTGGCCGGCGTCGTTGCGTTTCCGTTTCTGAAGACGGTCGCGCTGCCGCTCCAGTGGGGATTTCTCGCGTTCGGCGCGCTCGTGATCATGGGGGCCTCGAACGCCGTCAATCTGACGGACGGTCTCGACGGCCTGGCCATCGTTCCGGTGATGATCGCCGCGCTGACCTTCGCGCTCATCGCCTATCTCGTGGGCAATGTGAAATTCGCCGATTATCTCGAGCTTCATTATGTTGCCGGAACGGGCGAACTGGCCGTGTTCCTTGCGGCCCTGATAGGCGGCGGCCTCGGTTTCCTCTGGTACAACGCGCCGCCAGCCATGGTTTTCATGGGCGACACCGGCTCGCTGTCCTTGGGCGGTGCGCTGGGCGCAGTGGCCGTCGCCTGCAAGCATGAAATCGTTCTCGCCATCGTGGGCGGCCTCTTTGTGATGGAGGCCGTCTCCGTGATCGTGCAGGTCGCGTCGTTCAAGCTGACGGGCAAGCGCGTGTTCCGCATGGCGCCGATCCATCATCATTTCGAGCAACTCGGCTGGAAAGAACCGACCATCGTGATCCGTTTCTGGATCATTTCCGTCGTGCTCGCGCTCGTCGGCCTTTCCACGTTGAAGCTGAGGTAGAGACGTGATCCCGGCCCGCTCCTTCGCGAATTGCGACGTCGGCGTCTTCGGGCTGGCGCGGTCGGGCATTTCGTCCGTCGTGTCGTTGAAGGCAGGCGGCGCACGTGTCTATGCGTGGGACGACAGCGAAGCGGCGCGCGCAGTTGCCGAACGCGAAGGCGCTACGATACTTCCGTTCCGCCAATGGCCCTGGGACTGCATCAAGGCGCTGATCCTCAGCCCCGGAGTGCCGCTGACGCATCCGAAGCCGCACGACATCGTCGTGGCCGCGCGCACGGCCGGCGCCGAAGTGATCGGCGATATCGAATTGTTTGCCCGCGAGATCAGGCCGGATGCGACGAAGCCCGGCCGCTCGCCCGTCATCGCCATCACCGGCACCAACGGTAAGTCGACGACGACGGCGTTGATCGGTCACATTCTTACTACAGCAGGCTTCGCGGCCGAAATCGGCGGCAATATCGGCAAGCCCGTGCTCGATCTTGCTCCGCCGAACGGCCGCACGGTCTATGTGCTGGAGATTTCTTCCTACCAGATCGATCTCTCGCCCAGTCTCGCGCCTGATGTGACCGTGCTCACCAACATCACCCCCGACCACATCGACCGGCATGGTTCGATGGAGCGCTATGTCGCGGTTAAGACAAAGCTCCTGAAGCAGACGGCCAAGAGCGGTCACGTCTGTATCGGCGTTGACGATTCCAACACGTCTGCGATCCACACGCGCCTGTCTTCGAACGGCGGCGCCGAGGCGATACCTGTTTCCATCGGCAAGGTGCTGGGTCGCGGCATCTTCGCGGTCGACGGCGTGCTGTACGACGCCTGGGGCTCGCGCGCTGCGAAGGTGATGGACCTGTCGGCCGCGGCGCATCTGCCCGGCGCACACAATTGGCAGAACGCGGCGCTCGCTTTTGCCGCGACCAAGCCTTTCGTGAAGGATTCGCGCGCGATCGCGTCCGCGATCGCCGATTTCCCCGGCCTTGCCCATCGGATGGAAGATGTCGGCCGCATCGGCAAGGTGCGCTTCGTCAACGATTCCAAGGCGACGAATGCGGATGCGGCGGAGCGCGCGTTCGTCTGCTTCCCCGACATTTTCTGGATCGCCGGCGGTAGGCCGAAAGAAGGTGGCATCGAAAGTCTTGCGCCGCTATTCGGGCGTATCCGCAAGGCGTATCTGATCGGCGAGGCGGCGCAGGATTTTGCGCGCACCCTGGGTGAGCGTGTGCCGCATCATATTTCGGGAACGCTCGACCAGGCGGTTGCATCCGCATTCGAAGATGCGCGCGCGTCTTCGATTCCGGCGCCTGTCGTGCTGCTGTCCCCGGCCTGCGCGTCGTTCGATCAGTTCCGCGATTTCGAGGCGCGGGGAGAAGCGTTCCGCGTGACCGTGGCCGACCTCGCCGCGCATCCCGTGCGGGAGGCGTCATGAGCCTGTCGCGCGCGGATAAGAGCGGCTTTGCCGCCTGGTGGTGGACGATCGATCGGGTCGCGCTGTTCGCGATGCTGGCGCTCATCACGATAGGTCTCATTCTCGCTTTTGCCGCGAGCCCGGCAGCGACGGGCGGCCCGCTTACGGCAGGCGATTTCCGCTATGCCGCGAAACAAGTTCTGTTCGCCTTCATCGCGGCCATCATTCTTGTGTGCGCTTCCGTCATGTCGCTACGCGCGATCAAGATTTCCTCGGCCATCGTCTATGCGTTGGCCGTGATCGGCTCGGCACTCGTGCTCTTCACCGGCAGCGAAGTGCTGGGCGCCAAACGCTGGATCGACTTCGGCTGGATGACGCTTCAACCGTCGGAATTCCTCAAGCCCGGCTTCGCGGTTCTGGCCGCGTCGATCCTCGCCGACAAGGCCAGGATGATCGTACCCAAGGAACTCGTCACCTTTCTGGTGGTCCTGCCGGCGCTCGTCATCCTGCCGCTGCAGCCCGATGTCGGTCAGACGGGCTTGCTGCTTGCGCTGTGGGGCGCGCTGCTGTTTTTCAACGGCGTGTCTTTCATATGGATCGGCGCATTGGCAGGCGGCAGCGCGGGTTTGGGCATGCTCGCCTATGTGTTCTCGGAGCATGTGCGCCACCGCATCGACCAGTTTTTCGGCTCGAGCCATGAAGGCTATCAGACGGGACTGGCGCTGAAGGCATTCGAGCGCGGCGGTCTGGCGGGCGTGGGTCCAGGCGCGGGCACGATCAAATATCACATCCCCGACGCGCATTCGGATTTCATCTTTGCAGTGGCAGGCGAGGAGTTCGGTCTCGTTCTGTGCGGTGCGATTGCGCTTTTGTTCTGCATCCTCAGCGTGCGGTTGCTGATGCGTTCTTCGCACGCGCGGGATTCGTTCGCAGCACTTGCAGGCGCGGGCCTCGCCATTGTCGTGGCGTTGCAGGCCTTCATCAATATGGGTGTGGCCATCAGCCTGTTGCCTGCGAAAGGCATGACCTTGCCGTTCATCTCCTATGGCGGTTCGTCGCTCTTCGCCGTGGCGCTGACCATGGGACTTGCGCTGGCGGTGACACGTCCTCGTCCGAAAGTGGGCGAGAGGGATTATGAATTCTTCGGCTTCCTCCGGGAGGCGCGCGCATGACCACGATCGTGCTTTCCGCGGGTGGTACAGGCGGCCATTTAT
Organism: Rhizomicrobium sp.; assembly: GCA_050014535.1. Taxonomy (GTDB): domain Bacteria; phylum Pseudomonadota; class Alphaproteobacteria; order Micropepsales; family Micropepsaceae; genus Rhizomicrobium. The sequence goes on along the minus strand of JBEKDC010000016.1, from coordinate 12,529 downwards.
TCCCGGCGCAGGCGCTGGCGGCCGAACTCACGCGCCGCGGTCGCAAGATCATCGTGATGACCGATGCGCGCGGCACGCAGTATCCGACCTATTTCCCCGGCGCCGCCATCGAGATCGTGCCGGCAGCCGCCTTCTCCGACCGTTCGAAATTGCGCCTGATGACTGCGCCGTTCGAGATTATGGCCGGCGTCGTCGTGGCGTTCCGAAAATTGTTGCGCGCCAAACCGGCGGCCGTGGTGGGCTTCGGTGGTTATCCGAGCCTGCCGGTGATGGTCGCGGCCTGCCTCGCGCGTTTCCCGACCTTGATTGTGGCGCCGGATGCCGTGCTCGGCCGCGCCAACCGGCTGGTGGCGAATTATGTGCGCGCCATCGCGGGCGGCCTGCCGCTCAAGCGCTTCCTGCCGAAGGATATGTCCAAGGTCGTCTACACGGGAAACCCCGTACGGCCGGAAGTCGTCGCGTTCAACGGCGCGCCTTACGATACACCGACGCCCACCGGGCCGTTGCGTTTGCTCGTGTTCGGCGGCAGCCAGGGCGCGCGCGCGTTGAGCGAAATCGTGCCGGCCGCAATTGCATCGCTGCCGGACGCACTTAAGTCCCGTCTAGACATTGTGCAGCAATGCCGTCCCGAAGATCTCGAAGCCGTGCGCACAGTCTATGCGGGCGCCGGTGTGAAAGCGGAACTCGCGTCGTTCTTCAACGATCTGCCATCTCGCATGGCGCACGCGCATCTCGTCATTGGTCGCTCCGGCGCCGGCACCGTCGCCGAACTGATGGTGATCGGACGGCCGGCGATCCTCGTGCCGTTGCCGCACGCGCTGGACGACAACCAGACTCCGAATGCCGATGTGCTCGCGGAAGCAGGCGCAGGCTGGCGCGTCGCGCAAAGCGAGCTCACGCCCAGGAAGCTTGCAGCCATGCTGCAGAGCGCCTTCGCGGCGCCGGTCGATCTCGCGCGCCGCGCCGCAGCCGCGCATGCTCTTGCCAAGCCCGACGCGTCGCAGCGTCTCGCCGATCTCGTCGATCGCATCGGGAGGGCATGATGGCGCGACCCTCCCCCACGCGCGTGCCGTTCGACATCGGCACGATTCATTTCATCGGCATCGGCGGCATCGGCATGAGCGGCATCGCCGAGATCATGCACAATCTGGGCTACAAGGTTCAGGGCTCCGACGTCGCCGACAGTGCGAATGTGAAGCGTCTGAAGCGGCTCGGCATTCCCATTGCCGTTGGCCACGACGCCGACAATCTCAAGGACGCTGTCGTCGTCGTCTATTCCTCTGCGGTGAAGGCCGGCAATGCGGAGTTCGAAGCCGCGCGGCTGCGCAACCTGCCGCTGGTCCGCCGGGCCGAGATGCTGGCCGAGATCATGCGGCTCAAGAACTGCATCGCGATTGCGGGCACCAACGGCAAGACCACGACGACGACCCTGATCGCCGCGCTGCTCGATGCGGGCGGGCTCGATCCCACGGTCGTCAATGGCGGCATCATTAATGCCTACGGCACCAATGCACGGCTTGGCGCGGGCGAATGGGTGGTTGTCGAGGCCGACGAAAGCGACGGCACGTTCCTGCGGTTGCCCGCGACTGTCGCGGTCGTCACCAATGTCGATCCCGATCATCTCGATTACTACGGCTCGTTCGACCGCATGCGCGAAGCATTCCAGCGCTTCGTGGAGAACATTCCGTTCTACGGCTTCGCCGTGCTGTGCCTCGATCATCCGGAAGTGCAGGCGATGGTCGGCCGCGTGGAAGATCGCCGGCTCGTCACCTATGGTTTCAGCCCGCAGGCCGATGTGCGCGCAGCGAACCTCAGTTTTTCCGAAGGCGCATCGCATTTCGACGTGATCCTCGCCGATCGGCGCAAGGCAACCGAAACGCGCCTCGACGATATGCGTCTGCCCATGCCCGGCGAGCATAATGTCCTGAACGCGCTTGCCGCGATTACGGTTGCTCATGAGCTGGGTATCGAGATGGATACGATCCGCACGGCGCTCGGCAAGTTCGGCGGCGTCAATCGGCGCTTCACGCGCGTCGGCGAATGGAATGGTGCCGCAATCATCGACGATTACGGCCACAATCCGTTCAAGATCGCCGCCGCGCTGAAGGCGGCACGCCAGGCCTATTCCGGCCCGATCGTCGCGATCGTGCAGCCCCACCGTTACACGCGGCTGCGCGACACGTTCGAGCAGTTCTGCACTTGCCTCAACGATGCGGATGCCGCGATCGTCGCGCCCGTCTATCCGGCCGGCGAGCAGCCGATCCCCGGCTACGACCGCGACACCTATGCGGAAGCATTGCGCGCGCACGGCCATCGCAGCGTGTTCGTCATCGACGGCGCAGATGACTTGCCTGCGATGATTGCCGATCTCGCAAAACCGGGCGGCGCCATCGTGTGTCTCGGCGCAGGTTCGATCACGCAATGGGCGGCAGGTCTCGAAACCGCATTGATCGAGCGGGAGGCGCGCGCGTGATGTCGACCCGCTTCCGGGATGCGCTGCCTCAGGTGCGCGGCGCCTACATGGAAAACGCGGCCCTCAAGGACCTCGTCTGGTTCCGCGCTGCGGGACCCGCCGAAGTCCTGTTCCGTCCGGCCGATGCGGACGATCTCAGCGCGTTCCTCGCCGACAAGACCGGCGGATTGCCGGTCACCGTTATCGGCGTGGGCTCCAATCTTCTTGTGCGCGACGGCGGCATTCCCGGCGTGGTGATCCGCCTGCCGGCGAGTTTCGGACGCGTGTCTGCCGATGGATTGCAGATCCGTGCCGGCGCTGCGGCGCTCGATTCCGCCGTGGCGCGTGCGGCGGCGGACGCAGGCATCGCAGGCCTCGAATTCCTGCGCGGCGTGCCGGGCACGGTCGGCGGCGCGCTTCGCATGAACGCGGGCTGCTATGGCCGCGAAGTCAAGGACATTTTTGTCGAGGCCACGGCTATCGATGCGCAGGGCCGCAAGATCGTGCTCAAACCCGATGACATGGGCTTTGTCTATCGCAAAGCGTGTGTGCCGGACGATCTCGTTTTCGTCGAAGCGGTTTTTGCCGGAACAAACGACGATTCCGCTTCGATCCGCGAGCGGATGAACGCGCTCGTCGAGCAACGTGAGGCGTCGCAGCCGGTCAAATCGCGCACGGGCGGATCGACGTTCAAGAATCCCGACGCCTCGCACTCGGGCGGCCGCAAGGCTTGGCAACTGATCGACGAAGCGGGCTGCCGCGGACTCATGCACGGCGCGGCGCAGGTCTCCGAGAAGCACTGCAATTTCCTCATCAATACTGGCGATGCCTCGGCAGTAGACATCGAAACGCTCGGCGAAGAGGTGCGTGCGCGAGTAAAGGCGAAATTCGGCGTCGAACTCGAATGGGAAATCAAGCGGGTGGGTGTGCCATGACCGCGTTCAAGAAAGTGGCGGTGTTGCTGGGCGGGCGCTCTGCCGAGCGCGAGGTCAGTCTTGTTTCGGGACGCGCCTGCGCCAGGGCTTTGCGCGACGAAGGATTCAACACCGTGGAGATTGACGCGCCGGACGAGCTGCCCGCGCGCCTCGAAGCGGAAAAGCCGGATGGCGTGTTCAATGCGCTCCATGGCCGTTGGGGCGAGGACGGCTGCGTCCAGGGCCTCCTCGAACTGATGCGCATCCCCTATACGCATTCGGGTGTGCTGGCCTCCGCGCTCGCGATGCACAAGCAGCGCACCAAGGACGTGTTTCGCGCCGCGGGATTGCCGGTTGTGCAAAGCATCGTGGCCGACCGTCACGAGGTGAGCGCAAACCATTTGATGGAGCCGCCTTATGTCGTGAAGCCTGTCAACGAGGGCTCGAGCGTCGGCGTGTTCATCATCCGCAGAGGCGACAACCGTCCGCCGGGCGAACTCGGCAGCGACAAATGGACTCTCAGCGACGCGGTCATGGTGGAGGAATACGTTCCGGGCCGCGAACTGACCGTCGCCGTGATGGGCGGCAAGGCGCTCGCCGTCACGGAGATTCTGCCCAACACGGATTTCTACGACTACGAAGCGAAATATGCCGAAGGCGGTTCGCTGCATATGCTGCCGGCCAAGATTGCTCCGGCCGTGACCGAGGAAGCTATGCATCTCGCCGAACGTGCGCATGCCGCGCTGGGCTGCCGCGGCGTGAGCCGGACGGATTTCCGCTTCGACGACACCAAGGCCAAGCACCGCCTGATCCTGCTCGAAGTGAACACGCAGCCCGGCATGACGCCGACATCGCTCGTTCCGGAGCAGGCGCTGCATACCGGCATGGATTTCCGCAAGCTCGTGCGCTGGATTCTGGAGGACGCGTCATGCGATCGGTGAAAGCGGAGCGCAAAAAGCGAAGCGGCGCGCCCAAGCGGTCCGGCCGCCGGGGCACGGCCGCGGTGCGCGTAGCCCCGGAGCGTCCCGCTTTCGGCAAGCGCACGCATTTCCGCAACGATCCGTTCTCGCGCTTCTTCCGCGAAGCGAAACGGCGGCTCACATTCCGACATCCCATGCTCGTGCTGACCGCAACGCTGCTTGTCATGAGCGCAATCGCGGCTTTGTTTGCCGGCGGAAAGGTCCATGCCGCGATCACGTACGGACGAAATGCCGTTTCCGCCATGGCGGCCGATGCCGGCTTCGGGATTCGGGACGTGCATCTGGCCGGCAATCGCCGCACCCAGCCGCAGATGATCATCGCCGCGCTTGGCTTCGAGCCGGGCCAGTCGATTTTCGCCGCCGACGTCCAAAGCGCAAGACAAAGGCTGCTCGCTCTCGATTGGGTGGCGGATGCGGAAGTGAGTCGGCAGTACCCGGACTCGATTTCCGTCAGCATCGTCGAGAAGCTGCCTTTTGCGCTGTGGCAGGCGGCCGGCGGAACCTATGTGATCGAACGTTCGGGCCGGGTCATCACGCTCGCGAACCCCGCGGAGTTTTCGAAACTGCCCTATCTGATCGGCGACGGCGCCCCGCAAGCATCCGCCGAACTCGTCGACGCCGTGGCCCAGCATCGCGCGGTGTCGGCGCGCGTACGAGCCTACCGGCGCATGTCGGAGCGGCGCTGGGACCTCATTCTCGAAGATGGAGTCGTCGTGCAGCTTCCCGAGGAGGATTGGGCGAAGCAACTCGACGTGCTGGAGCATTTGATCGTGGACAAGGGCGTGCTCGAGCGCGATATCTCTGAGATCGATTTGCGGCAGCGCGACAATCTCTTCTTCGTACTGAAGAACGGGGACCGGCAGCCGGTGTCACGAGGGAACGCGACCTGATGGGCGAGACGATCCGCATGCGCACGGGTACTGCCGAAAGGCCGGCGTTCCGCACCGGGCTGGTGACGATCCTCGATATCGGATCGTCCAAAGTGATCTGCCTGATCGGCCGCGCCGAGCCGGGGAGCCTGAAGGTCCTAGGTGCGGCGTTGCGCGAATCCCAGGGCATCAAGGCCGGCACCATTACCAGCATCGAGTTGGCCGAGGAGTCCATCCGCGAGGCAGTAGCCGCGGCCGAGAACCATGCCGATACGCGCATCCAGAATGTGCTGATCTCGGTCACCTGCGGTGCGCCTGCCAGCGTTACGGCCCGCGCCGCGGTCGCGCTGGACGGCGCGCTCGTTTCGGACAGCCATTTGCTGAGCCTGCTTGCCGACGCGCGGACGAAATGCCGTCTCGACGGTTTCGAAGTGATTCAATCTGCGCCGACATCCTATGTGGTCGACGAAGCGCGCGGCGTGCGCGATCCCAGCGGCATGTTCTGCCAGCGCCTCGGCGTCACCATGCATGCGGTGGCGGTCAAGCCGTCGCCGTTGCAGAACCTCAAGCTGGCCGTCGAACGGTGCCACTTGAATGTGGCGGGTGCGTTGTTCGCGCCTTATGCGAGCGGTTTGGCGATCCTGACTCCCGACGAACGCCAGCTGGGTGCGACGGTCATCGACATGGGCGCGGGCACGACATCGATCGCGGTGTTCCTCGAAGGCGCGCTGGTCCATTCCGATGTCGTGCCGATGGGAGGCGCATTGGTGACCTCCGATCTTGCGCGCACCCTGGCGGCGCCGGTCTCGGCGGCTGAGCGACTCAAGACGCTTTACGGCGCGGCGCTTGGCGACATCGAAAGCGGCACGGACATCGTGACCGTGCCGCAGATGGGCGAAGACAACGAGGATTATGCCATGCGCGTGCCGCGCTCGATGCTCACGCGCATCATCCAGCCGCGGCTGGAAGAGATTTTTGCCGAAGTCCAGACGCGTCTGCGCGCCAGCGGCTTCGATGTCGCCGCCGGACGGCGCGCCGTCTTGACGGGCGGCGCATGTCAATTGGCCGGCATGCGCGAGCTGGCCCAGCGGGTGTTAAACAAACAGGTGCGGCTTGGCCGCCCCCAAACCTTTCCCGGCCTGCCGGCCGCGTCGGCCGGACCCGACTATGCGGTCGCGCTGGGACTGCTGATGGCCGGGGCGACGATGCCCCCCGAGGCGCTGAATCCCGAATTGGGATCGCGACCGCCGGACCGACCGAAGAATGGATTTTTCCGCCGACTCATCGGCAAGTGAGGCGGGTAACGAATATGAAAGCCGGGAAGAACAAAGTTTTGGGTAACCGCGGGGCCTAAGGTACACGGCAAGGAGTATGCACAATGAGCATTAAATTAGGGGCGCCTGAGGTGAAGGAATTGAAGCCGCGCATCACCGTGCTCGGCGTGGGCGGCGCTGGCGGCAATGCCGTCAACAACATGATCGCGGCGAAGCTGGAAGGCGTCGACTTTGTCGTGGCGAATACGGATGCGCAGTCGCTGGCACAATCCAAGGCCCAGCGTCGCATCCAGATGGGCACGAAAGTGACCGAGGGCCTCGGCGCCGGCGCAAGGCCCGATGTCGGCCGGGCAGGCGCGGAAGAGTCGCTGGAGGAAATCCTCGAGCAGATCTCCGGCTCGCATATGGTGTTCATCACGGCAGGCATGGGTGGCGGCACCGGCACGGGTGCGGCTCCTGTCATTGCGCGCGCGGTGCGCGAGCTGGGCGTACTGACGGTCGGCGTGGTCACCAAGCCTTTCGCCTTCGAAGGCGACAAGCGCATGCGCGTGGCCGAACGCGGCATCGAAGAGCTGCAGGCCTATGTCGACACGCTGATCATCATTCCCAACCAGAATCTGTTCCGCGTCGCCAACGACCGCACGACCTTCTCGCAGGCCTTCGCAATGGCCGACGACGTGCTGCACAGCGGCGTGCGCGGCGTCACCGATCTCATCATGATGCCGGGACTGATCAATCTCGATTTCGCCGACATCAAGACCGTCATGTCCGAGATGGGCAAGGCGATGATGGGCACCGGCGAAGCCGAAGGCGAGGATCGCGCGTTGAAGGCGGCCGAGGCAGCCATCTCGAATCCTCTTCTCGACGATGTGTCGATGAAAGGCGCACGCGGCGTGCTGATCAACATCACCGGCGGCCCGGACATGATGCTGTTCGAAGTCGATCAGGCCGCGAATCGCGTTCGCGCCGAAGTCGATCCCGACGCCAACATCATCTTCGGCGGTACGATCCTGGAAAACATGGAAGGCCGCCTCAGGGTCTCCGTGGTTGCGACCGGCATCGAAGCCGAAGGCAACGTGCGGATGCCTCAGAATGTGGAAGCGTTGCGTCCGCGCATGAAGGCGCAACCTTTGCCGCCCAGAACCGAGACAAGAGCGCCGCAGGCCAATGCGGTGCGCGCCCAGGTGGAAAACCTGGCGCAGGAGTTGAATGCGCAAGTGGCTCCGCCGCTGTCGCCGGTGGAAGAAATGATCCTCGGCGAAGCGGCGGCGCCGATCATCGAAGAACCGCTGCCTCCCATCCCGGTTTCGATCCGCCCGACCCAGCCCATGCGTCCGGCTGCACAACCGGCGCCGGAGCCGGAAGAGGCGCCGCGTCGGGGAATTGGCCGCTTCTTCGGTCGCGGTGAGAAAAAGCCCGAGCCGCAAAGAGTCGAACCCGCGCCGAGGCCTGCTTCTGCACCGCGCGCGTCGGCTCAGGTCATGACGCGCAGCGCAGCGCCGGAGCCGCAACGCACGGGGCAGGCGTCCCAAAGCGTGGCGGAAGACCTGTTCCCGGATCACAAGAAGGACGACCAGTTCGAGATTCCGGCATTCCTGCGGCGCCAGACGAACTGAGGCGAGTTGAAGGCAACAGGTGACACGGCGGACGATCGCACAGGAGATCACGAGCGAGGGTGTAGCGCTTCATGCCGGACTCACAGTCCACATGACGCTTGCCCCCGCCGCCGCCGGGACGGGAATCGTGTTTCGCCGCAGCGATCTGGGTGGCCGCGAAATCCCCGCACTTTACGACAAGGTCGGCGAGACGCGGCTGGGCACCGTTATCGATGACGGGGCCGGCGCAAGCGTCGGCGTCATCGAGCATCTGATGGCGGCCGTGGCGGGAGCCGGCATCGACGACCTGCTCGTCATTGTCGACGGACCCGAGCCGCCCATTTTCGACGGCGACGCGCTGAGCTATCTCACACTGATCGAGCGCGCGGGTGTTCGCGACGCAAGCGGTCCGAGCCGGACCTTGCGCATTCTTCGACACGTCGAAGTGAAGAAAGACGACGCAAGTGCTGCGCTCGTTCCGGCCTCGGAACTCAGCTTCGATTTCGAAATCGTGTTTGAATCGCCCGCGATCGGCGAACAGCGGCTGACCTGGATATTTTCGCAGGATGCGTTTCGCCGCGAAATCGCACCTGCGCGTACTTTCGGCTTCGCGAACGAACTCGAGGCGCTGAACAAGATGGGACTGGCGCGCGGCGCATCGCTGGAAAACACTCTGGCCATCGAAGGCGATGCCGTCGTCAACGCGCAGCTGATGCGGTTTCCGGACGAATTCGTGCGCCACAAGATCCTCGATGCGCTGGGCGACATGGCGCTGGCCGGTGCGCCGATCGTCGGCCGCTTCGAAGGCCGCCGCTCCGGCCACGCGCTCAACAACGCGCTGCTGCGTGCGGTGTTTGCCGATGCGGCGAATTACGAATGGTCCGCGTCGTCTTGATATTTCGATTGGCTCTGTGTTTCTTGTTTACGGTTCGCGCTTGACACATCGGTTTCCTGGCCTAACCTTAGCCTCATGCAAGTAACTCTGACGCCAGAGCAGCAGGATTTCATTCGCCAGGCGATTGCGGCCGGTCGTGTCGGCCATGCCCAGGACGCGCTTCAGCAGGCGCTCGATTTGTGGGTCGAGCGCGAACGTCGTCGTAGCGAGGTACTTGCTGCTGTCGACGAGGCCGAAGCGTCCTTCGCTCGCGGCGAAGGTACCGCTATTACTCCTGAGTCCATGCGCGAGCTAGCCGAGGATATAAAGCGTCGCGGACGGGCTCGCCTCGCGGCACAGCAACTTCCTTCGCGCTAATGGCGCATCGCCTTGCGCCACAAGCTCACAGCGATCTCGATGAAATATGGAACTACGTTGCGCGCGAGGCTAGCAGCGTCGGGATCGCCGACAATTTGGTCGATTCCATTATGAACCGGATTCTACTGTTGGCGAGTTTTCCTCACCTCGGACGCGGTCGCGATGATTTAAGATCCGGTCTTCGGAGCTATCCCGCCGGTCAATATGTGATCATCTATCGAATCGAACGCGAAGATGCGTTGATTCTTCGCGTATTGCACGGTCGCCGCGACATCGACGAGCTTCTCGGCGGCTAGCGAATGGCCGCCGATTTTGTCGGCACCGCCCATCACTCCGCGGCCGCTCCTCTCTCCTGCTGATCGCGCAAAGCACGCAGCAATGTCGTGACCGCGTTGCGCAACGTTTCGTCCTCGAGTTCGAGGAAATTCCGCACCAGTTCGATCGCGGCGCGGTTATGGCCGCCATGGGGCAGGGGAGATGCCGGCTTCGCGCCGTTATAGCCCTCGAAGAAATAGGACACGTCGACGGTCAGCGCACCCGCAACTTCGAAGAGACGGCCTGCGCTGATGCGGTTGGCGCCCGTTTCGTATTTCTGGATCTGCTGATAGGAAATTTCCAGGTTCCGACCCAAATCCTCCTGGGTCAGGCCCATCTCGGCCCGCCTGTGGCGTATGCGTTCGCCCACGTGCCGATCGACCCCGGATCCGACCTGAGGTTTCGGCGCTGTCGCTCTCATCCCGGCCCCCATGGGCGTATATCCAGGAGGTCTTACGCTTGCCGGTTGTGCGGCGGATCACCCGGAAGCGCTGTTATTTTACGACGTTTGCAATTCAATCTATGGTTGTGTTTTGTCAAGCCTCGGTAATGTCTGGCTTTTCAGCCAACTGAAGGAACGGGCGCGGCGCTACGGGACTGGACCGCGCTTCGCACCGGATGGCATAAGGTGCGCGGCGTTGGGGTCCGCGGATTGCGGCCTGTTCCCGGAAGCGGAAGATCATATGTCACTGAAAGAATTGTGGAAGCTGCCAACGGCGGTAGGTCGCGCGTTTCGACCGGCCGTCATCGTCGGTGTCCTGGGCGTGGCCTTCCTGGGCGGCTGCTCGTTGTTCGACAAGAGCGCCGACGAGGACAAGGACGCGCAATACGTGGAGCGTCCCGTCGAGCAAATCTACAACGACGCCTGGACGCAGATCAACGAAAACAACTGGCTTCAGGCGGCCAAGCAGTTCGACGAGGTCGAGCGCCAGCATCCTTATTCGGTCTGGGCGCGGCGCGCGATGCTCATGAGCGCGTTCTGCTATTATCAGGCCAACAAATACACCGACGCGATCAGCAACGCGGACGAATACATCCAGCTTCATCCGGGCAGCCATGAAGTGGCCTACGCGTTCTATCTGAAGGCGATGTCGCTCTATGAGCAGATCACCGACATCGGCCGCGACCAGAGCAACACGGAACAGGCTTTAACCGCACTGCAGGACGTCGTGCAGCGCTTTCCCGACACGGAATATGCGCGCGATGCGAGTCTGAAGGTCGATCTCACCCTCGACCATCTGGCCGGCAAGGAAATGTCGGTCGGCCGCTATTATCTGACGCGGCGTGAATATATCGGCGCGATCAATCGTTTCCGGGTCGTCGTCGAGCGCTATCAGAAGACGTCGCAGATTGCGGAGGCGCTCGAGCGCCTGACGGAAGCGTATTATGCGCTGGGCATCTATGACGAAGCCCAGACGGCCGCGGCCGTGCTCGGCGCCAATTATCCCGGCAGCCCCTGGTACCAGGATTCCTACGACCTGCTGAAGAGCCACGATCTGAAGCCCAATGAGAACAAGGGTTCCTGGATCAGCCGGGCGTTCTCGAGTCCGCTTTAGCACGCTGCCCATGCTCGCGACGCTCAAGGTCCGCGATCTGGTTCTCATCGAGGACATCACGCTCGATTTTGCGGGCGGGCTGAACGTGCTCACCGGCGAAACGGGAGCGGGAAAGTCTATTCTTCTGGACGCGCTGGGATTGGCCGCCGGTGCGCGGGCCGGCGCAAGGTCGAGCGTGCGCAGCGGCGCACAGCAGGGTTCGTCCGTGGTGATTTTCGAACCCGCGCCGGATCATGCCGCACGCGCGCTCATTTCGAAGAACGGTCTTCCCTCCGAATCCGAGATCATTCTGCGCCGTACGATCGCGGCCGACGGCCGCACGCGCGCCTTCGTCAACGACGAACCGGTGGGAGTGGCATTGCTGCGCGATCTCGGATCGCTGATCGTGGAGATACACGGGCAGGCCGACGATCGCGGATTGTTCGATTCTGCCACACATCGCCGGCTGCTGGATGCGTTCGGCGGCAACGACGCTCTTGCCATCCAGACGAGCGAGCGTTTCGCAGAACTCGACCGCAAGCGCAACGAAGCGGCTGCGCTGAAGCGCGCGGCCGATGCCAACGCGGCAGACGCCGATTATCTGCGCCATGCGGTGGAAGAACTCTCGAAACTCGGTGCGGAGGCCGGCGAGGAAGCCCGCCTCGCCGCCGAACGGGCCCTGCTGATGAACGCGGGCCGTATCGCTGAGGAGATTTCCGAGGCTATCGAATCGCTGGCGGGCGACAAGCGCGCCGAAGCCTCGTTGGCCGCGGCTCTCAAGCGTCTCGCGCGCCTTAATGAGGAAGCGCGCAAGCGTGTGACCGGCGCGGAAGCCGCATTGGAGCAGGCCTTTGCGCTCGCCGAAGACGCGCGCCGAGATCTCGAATCCTTGCTGTCCCAGCTGGAGGCCAATCCGGTCGAGCTCGAGCGCCGGGAAGAGCGCTTCCATGCCTTGCGCGACGCCGCGCGGAAATATGGCGTGCCGACGGACGAGCTGCCGCGGACGCTGTCGGAATTCGAAGCGAAGCTCGCTGCCATCGAGTCGAGCGAGGAGAGGCTGAAGGCGGCGGATGCGGACGTGGCTCTCGCCCGCGATCTTTATCTGCAGGCGGCGCGAAAGCTTTCCGCCGCGCGCAAGGCCGCGGCGCAGAAGCTCGAAAAGACGGTCGCGGGCGAGCTTGCGCCTCTCAAGCTCGGCCATGCGCGCTTTCGCGTGGCATTCGAAGAGATCGGCGACGAGGGCAGCGCGGCCGGCCTCGAAAAGGCGAGCTTCGAAGTGGCGACGATCGAAGGCGCCGCGTTCGGCCCGCTGGCAAAGATCGCGTCGGGCGGCGAGTTGGCGC
>JBEKDC010000015.1:0-23467 GCA_050014535.1 Rhizomicrobium sp. | reverse complement strand
GGAACCTAAATCCAGCGCGTCTGCCAGTTCCGCCACGCCCGCGTCCGGGCCTCCCGCAACGGGAGCCACCCCGCCGGAAGGGCGCCCCTATATCAGGGGATTTGGGGGGTGGCTAGGGTGATCGGCAGAGGTTGATTCGCGTTTGGTTGCCGAGTGCTTCCGTGCCACGTCACGATCCTTGCGCCGGTGAGACAGTAAGACTCAATCGGAACGGTCTGCTCGTTACCGCTCACGTCGGCAACAACCGCGTCGCCATCGCGTTCGTGGGATCGAGCATGTGCGCGTAATAGGCGGGGCTGTGGTTTTTCAACGGATTTGGCGGGAGGAATGACGGAGCGTTCGGGTCGTCGAGCGGGATCATATGCACGTCGTGCGTCGGGCCGCCGGCATTGAGCGCGACGAAAGGCGGCGAGCTCGGCAGCATGGGGACCAGGTCGGCCACGAAATTGACCAGCGTGTATGTCCCCACCGCCTGCTGGTAATTATCCACAAAGTCCTGCGAGCCGGGCTTGGGCGATGCGAAGAAATACGGCATTACCGGGATTTTCGTTCCCGCGAATTGCGCGACCAGATCCCGCGTCAGATAGGTCGCAAGTGCTGCTCCGAGGCTGTGACCGGTCACAAACACGGGCGCAGGCGCGGCCTCGATGACCGACGCAATTTCGAGTGCCGCATGCGGTTTGGGATGCGCGTTGGCGAGATCGCCGTAGGTCATCGTCGTATAGACGTTCCAGAATCCGGTTCCTACTCCGCCCGCGAAACCGGACTGATAATTCGGGACCTCGGCCACCGCATCGTTGATCCACTCGAGCGGATCCATCGTGCCGCGCAAGGCCACGAGATAGTTCCCAACCGCGAACGGCCCGAACGCTGCTTTGCAGCGCAGCAGCAGCCCGTAATAACAATTCTGCTGTTTCAGAATGAAGAGATCGTCGCAGCGCATTTGCCCCAGCACGTCCCAATATTGCGTCGTGACATAGGCGGTATCGGGCGCGCCGGGATTTGCCAGCACCGGATTGCCGTTTGGCTTGTTGAAATATTTCAGCGCGCCCCAAATCGCGTCGACATCGCCGGCGCATAGAACCAGCACCGCATAATCGTCAAATGGGCTCACGACTTTGTCCATTTCGCACCCGGTCCCTGCCGATATTCGACGTCACGAAACATTCTGCGCGGCCTGGAGATCGCGGGGGCTGACGGTCCATGAATTCTCGAAAGCTCCGAGCAGCCGGAGCGCTTCGCTGTCGGGCCCGGCGATGCTCGGGCGTGTCGTCCAATAGAAGTGCTTCGCCTCGGCCAGCAATTGGCGCTCCTGTTCCAATTCGTGAGCGGTCAAGCGCGCGAGGTATCCGGTTCGGAAATCTAGCCGGTCGAGAGGGGTCGCCTCGATGTAATCGAGCGCGGAACTCAGGCAGTAAAGCGCATGACCGTTGCAGCGCGCCGTGATGCTCTGCAGGCGCGCGCGATCGCGGGGAAGGAAGTCGCGGAAGCCAGGCAGGTTCAGTTGCGCCTCGAACATCAGCGCACGCAACACCTCCACCAGACCCGCATTGTCGAAATTTCGTTCGCGAAACGTGAGCAGCATCCAGTTGTAGAAGACGTCCAGCTTGGGATCGAGAAAATCGTAGTCGGGCTCGAACGGCGTGCCGAGCAGCCGTCCCTCCTCCTCGAGCTTTCGTTTCAACGGCGTGCCCGCATAGGGCAAGGTTCGGCAGAACCCCGCCACCGACCAGCCATCGCCGACAAAGCGATCGAGGAATGCGATGTTGTTCCTCACGCTCGTAATCGTGCTGTAGGGCTCGAGCAACATGAAGCCGAAGTCGAACGACAATCCCAGCGAGCGCAGAATCTCGCCGGCTTCGATATGATGATGCGGCTTCAGCATCTTGTTGAGATTGATCAGACCCTCTTCGTCGCCGTTTTCCACGCCCATATACACATGGGTGAGGCCGGCATCCACGAGACGCGCCATCGTCTCGTATTTGATCTCGTCGGAGCGGCAGCTGATCTTGAACGCGGTGCGGCCCGCCAGCCCCGCCGCGATGACGCCGTCCGCAAGTCCTTCCGCCCACATTCGCGCGCGGCGGCCGGTGGCGAGAAAATCGTCGTCTTGAAACAGAAAGATGCGCGCGCCTTGCTCGAAGTGCAGCTGGCGCATTTCTTCCACCACGGAGGCGGGCGAACGCAGGCGCCGCAGCTTGCCGCCTTGCGCCTCGTAGAACGGACGTATGCTGCAGAAGCTGCAATCCCAGGGACAGCCGCGGCTGCCCAGGATCGAAGCCGTCGCCAGATCCTTGCTGCGATAATCGATGTCGGAGCGTTCGGGAAAAGGAAGCTGGTCGAGATCGTCGATCGCCGGCCGAAGCGGGTTGGAGTGAACCGCGCCGTCGCGGCGATAGGCGATGCCTGCGATTTCGCGCCAATCTTCGTCTCGGGAAATTTTGTCCATCAGCGCGATGAGAGTGGATTCGCCTTCGAACCTGACGATGGAATCGGCACCGGGAATGCGCTCCAGCACTTCCTGGTAATCGAAGCTGGGATAGTGGCCGCCGATGGTGATGTGGGCCCGCGATCCTCGCACCCGGAGCGCCTCGATCACCCGTCCGAATGCGGGCGACATATATTGAAAGATCAGGGAGAACCCGATCACATCCGGCCGGAATTTTTCGACCAGCTCGACGATGGGCTCGGGATCGGCGGAATAACTTTCGATCCGGCCAGTGAAACCCGCCTGCCGAACCGACGACAGCAGGTAGCGCAGGCCAAGGTTATCCTGATCCTGGAAGCCGATCAGCAGGACCGAGCACGCAGATCGCTCTATCATCGACGCGGCTCCGGAGTGCGACCGGGATCGACGCGCGTCCGGCGCGATGTCACTTCTTGGCCCGCAATTCCTTGAGCCGTGCGGTCAACTCGCCCTGAAGCCCCTGAAGCCGTGTGACTTCGGCCGAGACCTGGAGCGCCTTTTCCTCGACTTCGGCGAGCGTCATCCGCGTCAAGTCGGCCGCTAAAGGATCGCCTTTGGGGATGTGGGGACCGATTACGCGAGAGAGAGCGTCCAACCGCGTAGAGTCACTGGCGAAGTGATCGCCGACGGGGTTTGGCTTCCACCCCCCACTTGAGATGATAACGATGATGATCTGCTCAATCGCGCTGAGGCGCGCATCGTAAGAACCCATGACGGTAGCTCCTTTATTGGGCCATCACTGTACGCATCGTGGACTAGACCAATCTATTTGGACTCATCAGGGCAATTCAAGTGAAATAAGTGTTGGTCGAAATGTTCAAGACCTGTTTCCCAGGAATAGAGCGGTCGACAAGTCTATGTAATCAAAAGAGAATCCGGTCGCAATCAATGAAGCGCGGTTGCATTCGGGTTTCCTCTGGTCCAGATGGTAGTCCTTTATGACAGGATTATTCGCGCGCGGGTTTTCTGTTTCCGGAGCGCTCCTACGGCGACATTTGCCCATGCGATTCTGACAAACCTGGAACTGCCGGCTGCGATTCCTCGCCGACGCAACGCGGCGGGCTTTATTCGTTATTACCCGGCTTCTCTCCAGCGCGCGCG
The DNA here is from genome assembly GCA_050014535.1 of Rhizomicrobium sp. Classification (GTDB taxonomy): domain Bacteria; phylum Pseudomonadota; class Alphaproteobacteria; order Micropepsales; family Micropepsaceae; genus Rhizomicrobium. Next base: position 19,899 of record JBEKDC010000015.1, on the reverse strand, counting down.
AGCGGCGCCGCAGCCGCGCAATCGACGCCACGTCGGCATTCTGACAAAAAAAGGGACTGGCAGTCGCTGCCAGTCCCATTTTGCAGTCGCACTTCGGCTGTTGAATCCGAAAGTGCTCTTTCTTTGGAAAAGCAGAACTTCTCTCCCTACCTAGCGGCACTCGTAACAGGCATTTGCATGTTGTGCCGGCGGGGTCAGGATTACGTGAAGCTCGTAGAGCATGCCGCTCGAGGCCGCAATACGGCCGGTCGCGGGATTGTTGTCCAGCATTTGCCAGCCCGCGCACGTCGAGCCGTTGCACGGCGTACCGGTATATTTCCAGACCGACCCATCATCGTGCAGCTCGTAGAGATTATTTTGATCGTCGGCCGCAATCTCGATGGCGGCGGGATTGCCGTCGAGCTTCTGCCAACTGGTGCAGGAGGTGCTGCTGGTGCACGGCTTACCCTTATATTTCGAGATCGTGCCGGAGCTATCGAGCTCATACAAGTTGTTGCCGCCGGCAACGATTCTGACCGCAGTCGCGTTGTCGCCGAGCTGCTGCCAGCCCCCGCACGTCGAGCCATTGCAAGGCGTACCGGTATATTTCCAAATCGTTCCGCTTTGGTGCAATTCATAGAGATTGAACAGGTTGGTCGTAATCTCGACGGCATTGGGGTTGTTGTCCAGTTGTTGCCAGCCCGGGCAATCGGTGCCGTCGTTGTTGGTGCAGGGCGATCCGGTGAATTGCCAGACGTCGCCTTGGCTGTGCAGCTCATACAGCCCGCCGGAAGCCGCGACCATCGTGGTGATGTTCGTGTTGTTGTCCAGCAACCGCCATTCGGTGCCGCTGATGTACTGCCAGAGCTTGCCGTCGTCCTCGAGCTGATAGAGATGGTTGCCGCCGGCGACGATTTCGAACGTGTTCGGATTGGTATCGATGCGCTTCCAGCCCGGGCAGGACGTGTCGTTGCAGGGCGTGCCCGTATATTTGTAGACGGTGCCGGTGTTCCAGAGTTGATACAACTGTGTGCCGCCGGTGGCGGCGATGCGTACGCTTTCGTTGTTGCTGTCCAGCTGCTGCCAGCCCGTGCACGACGTGCCGTTGCAGGGTGCGCCCGTATAGACCCAGATCGAGCCAGGCGGATTGCTCTCGCTGAATTCGATCGCAGGTGCGCTGCCCTTGAACTCGGTGCAGGATCCGACAATGTTAGTATTGTTCATCTCGCCCGTGGTTCCGGCGATCGCGCAGCCCGGCGCGGAGGTGGTGCCGCTGCTGACCTGCGTGCGAACTTTGATCGTAATGCCACTATTGAAATTTGCCGTGCTTCCGCAGCAGTCGCCGACAATGTTGAATTCCGCGTTGTTCCAGTGGTCGGCGAGCGAGAGAACACTGTCGCCGTTGGCAGCAGTGGCTTCGCCGCCGGGCCCCGATATCTCAATCGTGTCGGTGCTCCCATTGGCCGTGCCGGTGACCAGCTCGCCGGAAAGATCGGTGACCGGTTGGGGTGGATAGGCTCCGCCTTCCGGGGAGTTTTTCCAGCAATCGTTGCCGCTAGTGACCCAGCCGGAGGGACAGGCGGTCGAATAGTTGATCAGCCAGTACTGGATGAATGCAATGCCGGCGTTGGAATAGACGAACTGTTCCCAGCCCTGGCAGTTTGACGGGTTGGCGGCCGAGTTGCAGGCCGGCGTGTTGTAAAAAAAGTTGCTGTTCAGCTGGAGCGAGTACCGGTTCGCCTGGCCGCCATCGGCTTCGTTCAATACGCCGCTGGTTTTGACGAAGCTGCCGGACGCCGAGCTGATCAGATTGCCGGTCGTGGCCACGTAATCGTTACCGTTGCCCACGCTGTTAGGACCACCAGTATGGCCGCCGGCGTGGGCTGGCCGATAGGGGACGTTCGGCGGGGTGACGCAAGGGGCGTCCTGCCAGAAGGCGTTGGGGTAATGGGCAGAGAAGCAGCCTTTTCGCTCAGGAAGCGGCGCTTGCGCAAGAGAGGCGCGCCAGGTTTGCAGTTGCAGCGCGGAGAGTTGCGGAGCGGCCCGCGCAGAGCCCAGGGGCGACAGCAGCCCAGCAGCGACAACCGCGCCACACACGACCCGACAGAGATAGAAAGTTGCTCTGCCATTCGGCGCAGGAAATTGCATTTTATACCTCCCAAATAGTGGATCGACATTCGACGCGTTCGGCGACGCGCCGTAAGTCGACGATCGGAAGATGGGAGATTTACCGGTCTGGCGTCGTCAAAAACGGCGTCAAATCTTGTCAAAACCGGTAAAAACTGGACGACAAGGCAGCAGGCGAGCAGGGGTTAGGCTATTCACCCGGGAAATGTGGGCTAGAGACGACCGACAGAACTGCAAGGGAAGCGCGTTCCGCCTATCCCATCGCCTTCTCATACCACGCCACATCCCAGAACCGGCCGAACTTACGGCCGACTTCGGTGTAAGTCCCGGCACGGCGGAAGCCCATCGCGAGATGGACGCCGATGGACGCTTCATTCGGCAATGCGATGCCGCCGTAGCAGCGGTGCACGTCTTCTTTTGCGAGCGCGTCGAACAACGTCTGATAGAGACGCCGACCCAAACCCTTTCCGCCTTCGCCCGGGGCGAGATAGACGCTCGTCTCGACGGAGGTGTCGTAGGCGGCGCGGTCCTTGAAACGGCCCGACGATGCCCAGCCGATCGCGACACCGCCGCGATCCGCAACGAAACATTGGTGGCGTCCGGTTTCTGCAAAACTGTCGAACCAGGCGCGCCGCTGTTCGAGCGTGCGCGGCTCGACGTCGAAGCTGATATGGGTCGTGGTGACGTAGCGGTTGTAGATGTCGAGCAGGGCTGCAAGGTCACGCGCCTCGACGCGGCGAATGTTCGTCATCGATCCGTTCCTTCAAAGCGGCGAGGACGGCCGGCAGCAATTCCGGCAAATCCTCCGCGATCAATCCCGGCCCGAACCGGGACGCCGCCTCCCCGTGCAGCCACGTTGCTGCCGCGGCTGCGTTATAGGAATCGAATCCTTGCGCCATTAAACCGCCGATCAACCCCGAAAGAACATCCCCGGAACCGGCGGTCGCCAATGTCGCCGGCGCATTGCTGCAGATCGCGACCCGGCCGTCCGGCGCGGCGATCGCGGTGTCGGGGCCTTTGAGAACTACCGTGCATTTGGCGGCGGCGCTGGCCGCGCGCACTGCCTCGACCCGCGTCGGCAAACGACCGAGCAGTCCGGGATAAATGCGCTCGAATTCGCCTTCATGCGGGGTCAGCACGCAGGGCTCGCGCAGCAGCACGAACAGTTCGTTCGGATTTTCCGTGAAAGACGTGAGCGCATCCGCGTCGATCACCGCGGCCGCTTTGCTCGCCAGCACTGCGGCAACAAGATTTCGCGTCGTAGATCCGACACCGCAGCCGGGACCCACGACTACAGAATTGAAGCGTTTGTCCTGCAGCAATTCGGAAAGACCGGCCGCACCGGAAAACGGCTTGACCATGATCGCGGTGAGCGCGGACGCATTGACAGTCACGGCCTCGAGCGGACTCGCCACGCTCGCGAGCCCCGCGCCAATGCGCAAAGCCGCGCGCGCCGCAAGCCGCGCTGCACCCGTTGTATGTGCGGGACCGCTGACCACGACCGCGTGGCCGCGCGCATATTTGTGCGCGAGCGGCTTCGGCCAGGGATAGTCGTTTTCCCACAGCGCGGGTCCATTCTCGAACAATTTCGGCGCGATGGAATCGAGGACCGCCTCCGGAATGCCGATATCGGCAACAACCACGTCTCCGCAGCGCAGCCGTCCCGGCATGAGAACATGCGCGGGCTTCTTGCGGAAAAAAGTAACGGTCAGATCGGCGTCCACGCACGCGCCGTCGATCCCATCGAGCGGCCGGCCGAGATCGCCGTGAAGGCCGCTGGGAACATCAATCGCGACAACCGGAGTAGGCGACGCGTTGAGCGCCGCAACAATTTCCCGGGCCACACCCTCCCGCGGACGCGCGAGCCCGGCACCGAACAGCGCATCGATCGCCAGTTCAGCACCGTCGAGCACTTTGGGCGACAGCGGTTCGACCGTGCCACGCCAGCGCTTCGCCATCTGGGCCGCATCGCCTTTGAGCGAATCGCACTCGCCCAGCAGTGCGAGCCGCACCGGCCAGCCATGTTCGGACAAGCGCCGCGCGGCCACGAACCCGTCGCCGCCATTGTTGCCCGGGCCGCACAACACCACGACGGGCCGCGGCGTCCAGCGATCGACGATCTCATCGGAAACTGCGAGCCCTGCATTCTCCATTAATGAGAGCGACGGCACGCCGCGCTGGGCTGCGGCGCGGTCCGCCTCATACATTTCGCCAACGGTCAGGATCTCGGCGCTCATCGCATGAGCTTAGCCGCCGCGCGCGACCAAGTCGAAACCGAAAGCCTGATCAAAAGCCTACCGGTACCTTCTCATAGAGCGGATAAGCCGCTTCATAGGCTGCCGACGCCGCCAACACACCTGCGTCGTCGAACATCCGGCCCACGATCTGCAGACCTACGGGCAAACCATTGCTCGCAAAACCGCAATTGACGCTGGCTGCCGGCTGTTGCGTCAGGTTGAACGGGAAGCTGAACGGCGTCCACGCCATCCAGGCCTTGCCGTCGTCGTCCAGGGGCGAAAGCCGGCCCACATCGAAGGCGGTGGTCGCAACGGCTGGGGTGAGCAGGAAGTCGTAGCGCTCCATGAACTGGCGCATCTTGCTGCCATAGCTCCCGCGAGCGGCATTGGCGTCGAGATACTCCTTCAGAGAGAATGCTTTCCCCTCCTCCGCCATGCGACGCAAGCCGGGATCGAGTTGCGCCTTCTTTTCGGCTGGCAGATCCCCCAGCAGGAATCCCGCGCCCGCCCACCACAGGATGTGAAAGATCTCGCCCGGATCGTCGAGCCCCGGATCGGCCTGCTCCACATGCGCGCCGAACTGTTCGAACTGTTTCGCCGCCGCAGCGACGAGTGCCTCAACTTCGGGAAGAACGCGCTCGACATAGCCGAGCCGCGGGCTGAACGCGATGCGCTTGCCCTTCATGCTTTCGCCGAGGCGTTGCGTATAGTCCGTGCCGTCATAGGCGAGCGCATGCCAGTCGCGGGCATCGGGCTTCGCGATCGCGTTCAGCAGCATCGCGGAATCGCGCACCGTGCGGCTCATCGGGCCCAGATGGGCGACCGTGCCGAAGGGCGACAGCGGATAGGCGGGCACGCGGCCGAAGCTCGGCTTGAGACCGTAGACGCCGGTGAGGCTCGCGGGGATTCGGATCGAGCCTCCGCCGTCCGTGCCCATGGCAAGCGGCGTCAAACGCGCGGCGAGTGCTGCAGACGATCCACCCGAGGAACCGCCGGGTGTCTTCGCCATGTTCCACGGATTGCGCGTAGTGCCGGTGAGCGGACTGTCCGTCGAGCCCTTCCAGCCGAATTCCGGCGTGGTCGTCTTGCCGATCAGCACAGCGCCCGCTTCGCGCAGGCGCGCCACGCAGGGAGCATCCTCCGTCCACGGACCATTGGGATCGACGGTCAACGAACCGCGCCGCGTGGGCCAGCCTTTCGTCAGCAGAATATCCTTGATAGCGACGGGAACGCCGTCGAGTGGCGACAGCGGCTCGCCCGCGCTCCAGCGCGCCTCGGAGTCCTCCGCCATGCTGCGGACGGCTTCCGCATCGACAAAACAAAACGCATTGACCTCCGCGTCCAGCGCTTCGATGCGACCGAGGCACGTTTCGGCGACTTCGACCGGCGAGAGATCGCGGTCCCGGTAAAGTGCCGACATTTCGGCCGCGGACAATTCATGCGGTTCCATCGCTCAATTCACCTTGGTCTCGGCCTCGTGGCCGCGCTCGACAAGCCGCAGCTTTCCATTTTCCGTATCCATGATCGTTACCGAGCAATTATCCGGACGAAACACCACCACGCGGTCGTCGCCGAGCGCTGCGCCTGCCGCAACATTGATCGCGATATAGTGCGAGAACACCACCGTATCTTCCGTCCGGCTCGCGAGCGCGGCAATGACCTCCTCGCGCCATTGCGCAAGCTCCGGTGTCGCAGCGCGCCACGAGCCGCCCATATAGGCACGCAGCCATTCGGCGCGCTGGGCGAAATTCATGTGACCCGGCGAAGGGATTTCCGAAACGGCCGGATCAATGACCGCTTTGCGTTCCCAGCGTGCGGCCAGCGGTGCGGATGTTTCCTGCGCGCGCTTGAGGGGGCTGCTCAGGATCGCGAGCGGTCCCAGCGGCGCGAGTTTTGCGCCTACGGCCTCGGCCTGGCTGCGGCCGAGATCGTCGAGACCGGGATCGGCTGCTTCGGCAAAACTCGCCGCGGCGCGGCCGTGACGGACGAGATAAAGACGGGGCATTCGGACCTCGAAACAGGTGCTCCCGCACCCTACCCGGCTTACGCGCCATTTCACCTCTTTTCTTTATTTAGCAATTGTGCTAAATGTCCCGGCATGTCCCGCGGGATGAAAGAGCTCGAAGATATCGATGCCGTGTTCGGCGCGCTGGCGCATGCCTCGCGCCGACACATTCTCGTCGTCTTGAATGCGCGCGACGGCCGTGTTTCGGCCGGCGATATCGCGGCGCGGTTCTCATGCAGCTGGCCCACGACCAGCCGTCATCTGCGCGTGTTGCTTGAAGCCGGACTTGTCAGCGTCGAGCGCAGCGGACGCGAATGGATCTATGTGCTGGAAACGGAGCGGCTGAACGCGGTGACGGGCGGTTGGATCAAATGGTTCGACCCTAAGGAGGAAAAAGATGTCGGCGAAATCAAGAATAGTGTTCGCCTTGTATCGTCCGCACGAAGGTAAGGATGCGGAATTGCTCAGAGCGGTGGCGATGCATTATCCCGTCTTGCGCAAACTCGAGCTGATCACCGATCGCGCGCCCGTCGTCGCGCGCGCCGGAGACGGGTCGATCGTCGAGGTGTTCGAATGGGTGTCCGAGGAGGCCGCCCAAAAGGCACATGAGCATCCTGAAATCGCGGCGGTGTGGGAATCCATGGGCAAGGTCGGCGACGTCGCGGCCCTTTCGAGCCTCGCCGAAGTGCGACGTCCCTTCCCGCGTTTCGAGCCCGTGGAACTGCCGGCGCGATAGCAAAGCGCCGGCAGTACCGTCAGCAGCAGAACTCGCGTAAGTTCCTCGCGAAGCATGCGCGCGAGCTGAGCCGTGTCCGATGATTTTCCCACTGTCGAAAAGATGAATGCCTGGTCCGAAGGCAAGCTGCCGGGTCTTCTGGGTGTAGAAGTTGTGTCCGTCGAGCCCGGACGCGTCAAAGGGCGATTGGCAGTGCGTCCCGGGATCGTCGCGCATACGGGCTTTCTGTCCGCGCCGACCGTCATCGGGCTTGCCGACACGCTCTGTGCCTATGGCGTGACCACAAAATGGCCCGAAGGCGCCGACGGCTTCACGACGGCCGAACTCAAATGCAATTTCATGGGGACGGTGCAGGACGGCGCCATCGCGTGCACGGCCGAGCTCCTGCATGGCGGACGAACGACGCAGGTGTGGGATGCGAAGGTCACCAACGAACAGTCCGGCAAGCTGCTCGCCGCATTCCGCTGCACGCAGATCATTCTTTATCCTCGCGCGACTTGAACGCTATCGCAGGGAATTGAAAACCTGCGGCTTTTGCCAGAAGGGCCGTTCGCTATAGTGACCGACCAAGACTAAGGGGGACGGATGGCCGAAGAGCCTCAATCGACGGAATCGCAACCGGCCGGAAACGCGATGGCGATGTCTATGGCGTTGGGCGCGGCCGCGCAGAACGAACGGATCGCGGCCAAAGCCGAAGCGTTTCTCGAAGAACAAACAGCAGTCCTGCGACTGCAGAAAGAGCAGATGCAGGAGGAATCCGATCTGCACCGGTGGTCGCTGCGCATCCGCCATTTCAGCGACGTGATGAAGGTCGCGTTCGAACTGTCCGTCGCGTTCATCGTTGTCGCGCTCGCGGCGGGGATCGGGGCCGCGATCTGGAATGCCGCGCATGACAAAGGCGTCGTCATCGAAGCGTTTTCCGTGCCGCCGGACATGGCCGCCAAGGGGCTCACCGGCGAAGTGGTTGCGACGAAACTGCTGGACAGGCTTGCCGCGCTCCAGGCGCAGACGGTGTCGAACCGCGCCGCGTCGAGCTACGCCAACAATTGGGGTAACGACATCAAGGTGCAGATTCCCGACACCGGCGTCTCCATCGGCGAATTGAACCGCTATCTGCGCGGCTGGCTCGGCCACGAAACCCGCATCTCCGGCGAAATCTATCATACGGACAGCGGTCTCTCCGTCACCGCGCGCGCCGGCAGCGACACGAGCCCGACATTCCAAGGCAAGGAAGGCGAACTCGACAAGCTGATCCAGCAGGCGGCCGAGGCGGTCTATCGCAGCACGCAACCCTATCGCTATGCCGTCTATCTCGACGGCCACAATCGGGCCGCGGAAGCCAAGACGATTTATGGACAGTTGCTCGTCAACGGCTCGAGGGAAGATCGGGCCTGGGCTTATATCGGGCTCGACAACCAATCGCTGGCGCGCGGCGATTTCGCCGGGGGGACGGCAGAATTGCGGCGCTCAATCGCCATCGAACCGAATTTGCTTCTTGCCTATGAAAACCTCGCCAACAACGAAGGCGCAATGCAGCACGACGAACAGCAGCTGGCGTCCACGAAACAGGCGATAGCGATCGGAGAAAGCGGCGTCGATGCCAGCATGGAGCCCGCCAATCTTCCCGTGCGCCTGTTGCAGGACAAGGCACAACTCGCGTCGTCACTGGGAGATTTCGGCGCCGAGATCGAGTTTGACCGCCAGATCGAACAGCTGCCGGACCGTAACTCGCTGGAAAACGCATATGAGGGCGACATCGGAGCGTGCGGAGTGCTGCACGATGCGGGATGCGTTCAGGCGACAAGGGAGGCGTTACCGCCGTCGAGCGACTCGCTGGTAATGATCGGGAGAACGGCCAATCTCGAGCTCGCCGATCTCTTTCTGGAACATTGGCAAGCCGCTCGCGACGAAGGGAGTTCGATCCCGCCGCTGATCCGCTCATTGGGTCCGCAGGCGGACGTATTTCTGCGCCGCAGCGAATACCCGTTTCTTGCCTTCATCGCCGCCAATCTGAGCGACTTCAAAAACGCTCACGCGTTGATCGACAAAACGCCTGCGGATTGCGTCGTCTGCCTGCGTCTGCGCGGTCGCATCGATGCGATGCAACATCGCTGGCCGGCTTCGGAATACTGGTTCCGGCGCGCCGTCGCCCTGGCGCCGTCGGTGCCATTCGGCGAAACGGATTGGGGACAAATGCTGCTGATGAAGGGCGACTTCGACGCGGCAATCGAAAAACTCACGCGGGCCCACGCCAAAGGTCCCCATTTTGCCGATCCGCTGGAAATGTGGGGCGAAGCGTTGATGTGGAAGAACCGCTCCGATCTCGCGCTCGCCGAGTTCGCCGAAGCAAATCGATACGCACCCAATTGGGGACGCCTGCATCTCAAATGGGGCGAGACATTGCTCTATTCGGGACACCCCGACGAAGCGAAGAAACAATTCGCGCGCGCGGCGCAACTCGAACTTTCAGCGAAGGATCGAGTCGAATTGAAAAAAGTCTGGACTGGTTGAACGCGCTCAATCCTTTATGGACCGCGGGCATCCTGCCCGCACTAGCTTGCTAAAGCCAAGAAAGATGCGGGCGGGACGCCCGCGGTCCAATCGGCATTTCACCCAGGCAGCTTCTCAAACGTCGGCAGCCCCGGCGCGATCTGATGGAAGCTCTGCTTGTCGATGGTGTAGATGGCCATGTCGGGTCCGCCGAACAGGCTTGGATCGTCGAGCGAACCCACTTTGACGATGACCGCCGGAAACCCTTGCGGCCGCGTCACGATATGGGTGCCGCATTCGCCGCAGAATTCGCGCGTCACGGGCCGCGGAAGATCGGTCCGGGTGAATTTCTTCGGCGTGCCCTTGGTGTAGGAGAACCCGGCGATGGGCATCGCGATGAAGACATTGGGCGAGCCGCCGGTGATGTATTGGCACTCCCGGCAATGGCATTGCGCCTTCATCATGGGATCGCCTTCCGCGATATAGCGCAGAGCCTTGCAGTAACAACCGCCTTCGAGTTTCATGATATCCTCCGGTAGTTTTCGAACCTGCACTCTATCCGCTCACCATGGCAATCCGCAAAGATCGATGATGCGGCCCTCAGGCGCCAGGCGCAGCGGCAGCACCATCGTGGGCATCATGTCGAAACGCATCCGTGCGGCGGGTTGTTCGCAATAGACCTCGCCCGGAAAAATCCGCCAACCGAGATGCTCGTAGAAACCGACATTGTGCGGTTCGCAGAACAACAGCCCGAAATCGATCTCGCGCTCGCGCATCGCGCCGGCAGCCATACGCATCGCGTTGCCCGCGTGACCGCTGCGGCGCACGCGCGGCGAGGTCATCACGCCACCGATGCCCGCAATGCGCACGGGCGCGCCGTCCTGCGTCGCATCGCGCAGGTAAATTCCCACATGGCAGACAATGCCGTCCTCGCCATGCACCACCACACGCTTGTCGGCATGGGCCCAAGTGACGTCGCGCCAGATGGCGGTCGCCATCGTTTCGGGCGGATAGCATTCGCGGTCGAGCGGCTCCGCGAGCGCCCAGCCCGCATCGCCGTCGACCACTTCGATGCGGCTAATCAAAGCGGAACAGATTGTTGTGCTCCGTCGTGGTGACTGAGCCGCCGCGACCGAGCATCTCCTCGCGCATCATCCAGTCCAGCGTGTTCGTATCGTCCGGCGAGTTGGCGAGGAAGCGGCTGCCGTCTTCGAGGCGACCCACCACAATGCCGAAACGCTTGCCCTTGCGGTCGGTGACAACGGTATAGGTCTCGACCGTCGCGCGTCCCTCCGGCTTTTCCACCACCAGCGGATGCGGCTCGGCGTCGATGTCCTTCTGATAGATCTTGGGGTCTTCGCGGCGCCACGCGCCTTCGACCGGCATGGTCGAATAGATGCCGGCCGAATGTTTCGTCACGTACCAGCCATTGCCCGTGCACAGGCCGAACGCGCCGGGCTTCGCGCGCAGCTTGCCCAGCATCGTCACGATCGAATGCATCACATAGTTGTTCCCGGCGCCGCCGAAATAAGGAAGCCCGCCGGTGATCGTGAGCCCGCGCGGATCGTCTTCGGCGATCCCCAATTCCTGGCAGCCCAGCTCCACAGCCGATGGAAAGCAGGAATAGAGATCGATAAAATTCATGTCGGCGATGGTCTTGCCGGCCATCGCAAACGCCTTGCGTCCAATGGTGCGGATGGCAGGCGAGGAATGATAATTTACGCGCTCGCTCACGAACCAGATGTCGCTCGCATCACCGCAGCCATGCAGGAACACCCAATTGGATTCGGGAATGCCCAGTTCGCGCGCCTTGGCCACGCTCGTCATCACTACGGACGCGGCCATGTCCACTTCGATCACGGCGTTCAGATATTTCGTATAGGGAAAGCCGACAAAGCGGTTTTTCTCGGATGGCGTCGAAATCTCTTCCGGCGTGCGGAAGGTCGGAAACCAGGAATAGGGATTTTCCGACGCCACTTTCGAGAACGGCGAGAACAGTTTTCCCAGGCCTTTGAGATGGGTCGCCACATCGCGGCCGCGACAACCGCGAATGGCGTTCTCGAACAGCGGATAAGCGTTGACGGGAAAATTGAGGCCGTAGGATTTTTCGTACGGTGTTGTGCCGGCACGCAACTCGCCGATTTCGGCCGGATCGCTGCCGGGATCTTCGGCGTCGCCCCAGCCCAGATTGTGGCCCTGCTTGATGGCCGCCAGCATGGTCGCGATATATTCCGCGCCGACCAGGAGTGCCGCATCGCATTCGCCATTGGCGATCTCTTCGGCCGTGCGATTGACCAGCCATTGAGGCGTGTTGCCGCCTGCCGAGGTGTAGAAAGTCCGTCTAGGGCTCGCACCCAATTTGCGGCTGAGCGACAGCGGCGGATTGCGGAACATCCGGTTCGGCAACCGGCCCACATCCGAAGAATCTGCGGTGAAGCGCACGACGGAAACCGTATCGAGCGCGCGCAGCAGCGCGTCCGAAGCGCCCGTGTCGGCCAAGGCAAGCCGCGCCGCCTTCTCCAGCATGGCAATGGGATCGAGGCTTTGGTCAAGTTGGCCCGAGCGCGCGGTGCGCTGCGTGAACTGTCCGCCTCCGACGAGGATTGGCGTGCGGGGATCGATCATGATGCGTCCTGACGTTTGGTGAAAAAGCGTTCGAGGCGGCCAAGCGCGTCTTCGAGCACCGCGCGCTTCTTGCAGAATGCAAAGCGCACCAGATGATCGGGCTTGCCGTCGTCGAAGAAGACACTGAGCGGAATGAGCGCGACACCGGCCTCGCGCACGAGCCTTTCGCAGAACACGCGATCCGGCTCGTTGGTGAGGCCGCGAATGTCGGCCGTGAGAAAATAGGTGCCCTCGCAGGCGAGCGGTTTGAAACCGAGCTTCGAAAGCCCGTGCTCCAGCAGATCGCGTTTCGATTGCAGCTCTTCGGTCAGCCCCAGCGTGAAATCGATTTCGTGCTCCAGCGCATGTGCGATGCCGAGCTGCAGCGCAGGCGACGTGGTGAAGGTGATGAACTGGTGCGCCTTGGCGATCACGTCGACCAGGGGTGCCGCACCCGTCACCCAGCCGATCTTCCAGCCCGTCAGCGAAAACATCTTTCCGGCAGAGCCCACGCGCACGACGCAGTCGGCCATGCCGGGCAAGGTCATCAGCGGAACGTGCGGCTTGCCGTCGAATACGAGATGCTCGTAAACCTCGTCGCAGATGGCGACCGCGTTCGATCCGCGCAGCACCTTCGCGATGGCTTCGAGTTCCTCACGATCGAACACGCGGCCGATGGGATTGAGAGGTGTGTTGAGCATCAGCGCGCGCGTTTTCGGCGTGAACGCTGCTGCCAGAGCGTCTTCGGTCAGCCGCCAATCGGGAGGCGACAGTTTGACGGTCTTCACGACGGCGCCGGCGGCCACCGCCATCGGCCCATAGGAATCGTAAGCGGGCTCGACCAGCACGATTTCGTCGCCGGGACCGACAAGACCCATGATCGATGCGGTCAGCGCTTCCGTGCCGCCGGAGGTGACGAGCACGTCCGTTTCGGGATTGAAAGCCAAGCCATAGAAGCGCTGCGCATGGGCGGCGATTGCGCGGCGCAACTCGATGCGGCCCCGCGTGGGCGGATATTGGTTCGGACCGTCGATCAGGGCTTTCGCCGCCGCATCGCGGATGGCGCGCGGCCCGTCCTCGTCCGGAAAGCCTTGCCCCAGATTGATCGCGCCGTGCTCGACCGCCAGCGCCGACATGACTGTGAATATGGTCGTGCCCATGCCGGCGAAGACGGGGTTGAAGCGGGATTTCGGGCGATCGACGGTCATGAACTTTGCCGTAAGTGATCGTTGGCGGCTTGGCAATGCGTTCTGTTCGGCGGGCTGGTGCTGCTCAATCCTTCGGCCAATCGCCTATTTTTCAGGCAGATTTGCCGGACAACCCAGTTGCGACCCGCCATAAGCCTTTGAAATAACGTGTGGATAGCGCCTTGCAGGGTGGCATGAGTCCTGCGAATTCGTTAATGGGGCAGACGGTCCGGCACGCTGCCCAGGAGCTGACCCATGAAAAAAATCGAAGCGATCATCAAGCCGTTCAAACTCGATGAGGTGAAGGAAGCGCTGCAGGAAGTCGGCGTGCAGGGCATCACGGTTACCGAAGCCAAAGGCTTCGGCCGGCAGAAGGGGCATACCGAGCTCTATCGCGGCGCGGAATATGTCGTGGACTTTCTCCCCAAGGTGAAAATCGAGATCGTCGTGCCGACCGAAAGGCTCGAAGCGGCGGTCGAAGCGATCCAGAAGGCCGCGCGGACGGGACGCATCGGCGACGGCAAGATTTTCGTGCTCGACGTTCAGGAAGCCATTCGCATCCGCACCGGCGAAACCGGCACGGACGCCATCTGAAACCCGCGGGACGGACACCCGCTTAAGTTCAACGATTCGAAGGAAAGACGTAAGGCCATGTCAAACGCACACACGATCCTCAAGCTCATCAAGGACAAAGAGATCAAGTTCGTGGATCTCCGTTTCACCGATCCGCGCGGCAAGTGGCAGCACGTGACCTTTGACCTCTCCCTTGTCGATGAGGATTTCCTCACCAACGGAACGATGTTCGACGGGTCATCGATCGCCGGCTGGAAGGCAATCAACGAATCCGACATGACCCTGGTGCCCGATTGCAATACGGCGCTGATCGATCCGTTCTTCGCGCAGACGACATTGACGCTCACCTGCGACGTGATCGAGCCCACGACAGGCCAGAATTACGGCCGCTGCCCGCGCTCGATCGCCAAGGCCGCCGAAAAATACGTGCAGTCGGCGGGCGTAGGCGACACGGTCTATTTCGGGCCCGAAGCCGAATTCTTCATCTTCGACGACGTGCGTTTCGACACGGCAATGAACCGGGGCTTCTATTACATCGACTCCCTCGAAGGCGCCTACAACAGCGGCACGGAGTACGAGACGGGCAATCTGGGCCATCGCCCGGCCGTCAAAGGCGGATATTTCCCCGTCCCGCCCGTCGACTCCGCGCAGGATATCCGCAGCGAGATGCTTTCCATCATGGGCGATCTTGGCATCGAGCCGGAAAAGCATCACCACGAAGTGGCCACAGCGCAACATGAGCTGGGGTTCAAGTTCAAGACGCTTACCCGCGGCGCGGATGCGATGCAGATTTACAAATATGTCGTCCATCAGGTCGCGGCCGCCTATGGCAAGACGGCGACGTTCATGCCGAAGCCCGTCTATGGCGACAACGGCTCGGGCATGCATGTGCATCAGTCGATCTGGAAGAGCGGCAAGCCGCTGTTCGCGGGCTCGGGCTACGCCGATCTGTCCGACACCTGCCTCTATTACATCGGCGGCATCATCAAGCACGCAAAATCGCTCAACGCCTTCACCAATCCGCTGACGAATTCCTACAAGCGGCTGATCCCCGGCTTCGAAGCGCCGGTTCTGCTGGCCTATTCGTCGCGCAACCGCTCGGCCTCGTGCCGCATTCCGTTCTCGGCCAGCCCGAACGGCAAGCGCGTGGAAGTGCGCTTCCCGGACCCCGGCGCAAACCCCTATCTCGCCTTCGCTTCGATGTGCATGGCGGGCCTCGACGGCATCGAGAACAAGATCCATCCCGGTGACCCGATGGACAAGGACCTCTATGCGCTGCCGCCGGAGGAGTTGAAGGAGGTGCCCACCGTCTGCGGCTCTCTGCGCCAGGCGCTCGACAGCCTCGATCACGACCGCGCTTATCTCAAGAAGGGGGGTGTATTCTCCGACGACTTCATCGACAGCTATATCGAACTGAAGATGGGCGAGGTCTACGCCTTCGAGCACACCCCTCATCCGGTCGAGTTCAAGATGTATTACAGCGTCTGATCGCGCCGCGCATCGCCGAAAAGGCCGGGAGCAATCCCGGCCTTTTTGCTTTCGTGCGTCGTCGCGGGCCCCCTTCCGTCCGCCTCGCAAAAAGCGAGGCGTCCACCTTCCCCCGCAAGGGGTGAAGGTTAGAAAAAAACGAAGCGTCAGTTTTCTTCTTAGCCTTCGCCCATCGTGGGGGAAGGTGTCGCGCGGCGTCAGCCGCGTGACGGAAGGGGGGCCGCGCGAACCCAACCAAAGAATTTTCTAAACTCGCGCGAACCACGCCGCGTAGGGTTCGAGCGATAATGTTCCGGCGGTGAGTGTTGCTTCGCCGCTTCCGATCGCGAGCGGCATAGCGCGGGTAAGCGATGCGTGGCGGAACTCGGAATTTTCCTTCGACATGTTGAAGACGCAGAGCGTCGTCTCAGCCGAGCTCTTCCGCGCAAAAGCGAGAACCGGCGACGGCGCCTCGAGGAATTCGATTTCGCCGAGGCGCATTGCGGCGCTCGCCTTGCGGGCCGCGAGGAACTTGCGAACGAAAGCCAGGGTCGAGGCGTTGTCCCGCTCCTGCTCGGATACCGCCAGAGCGCGATGCGCCGGCGCCATCGGGAGCCACGGCGTGCCGTCCGTGAAGCCGAGGCTGTGGGCATCCGCGTTCCACGGCATCGGCGTGCGGCAGCCGTCGCGGCCCTTGCTGAACGGGTAATAGAGATCGCCGACCGGATCGCGCAGCTGCCGACGCGTCAGATCGGCTTCGGGCAGTCCCAACTCCTCGCCCTGATAGACGAGCGCCGTGCCCTTCAACGACAGCAGGAGAGCCAGCATCATGCGGGCCAGCGCCGGCGGCGCATCCGGACCGCCAAAGCGGGTGAGCGTCCGCATGACGTCGTGATTGGAGAATGCGACCGATGGCCAGTGCGCGGGATATTTTGCCAACAGCGCGAAATGAGCGCGGACGAATTCGGGTTCGAGCTTGCGGGCTTCCAACATCGGAAAACTGTACCCGGAATGAAGCCCCACATCGGGTGCTGCCAGGCAGCCGCAACGCTCAAGCTCCTCCGAGAATTCGCCCATCACGAAGCGGTTGGAGTGCCGATCGACCGTGCATCGGATCTCATCCAGCGCCTCAATATTCTCGACCAAGTTGCTGTCGTGAAAGTGATATTGCAGGTTCGGCGCATGTGCCCAGTCATGGCGCGTGCGTTTATCGACCGGCACGCCGGGATTGTCGGCGAGGGAAACATCGTGGAGATAGGCGTTGGCGACATCGAGCCGGAAGCCGTCGACGCCGCGCGCCAGCCACAGATCCAGGACCGCGAGAGCCGCCTGGCGCGCCGCCGGATTGCGCCAGTTGAGCTTCGGCTGCTGGCGCAGGAATTTGTGGTGGTAATATTGCCGCCGCGCCGGCTGATAGGCCCAGGCAGCACCTCCGAACGCCGAAAGCCAATTGTTGGGAGCCGTGCCGTCTTCCCGCGGCGCGGCCCACACGTACCAGTCGGCCTTGTCGCCGTTCTTGAGGCTTTCGCCGAACCATGCGTGCTCGTCGGAGGTATGCGCGAGCACCTCGTCCGTCAGGACTTTTAGCCCACGCGCATGCGCGGCAGCGAGCAGTCGCTCGAAATCCAGCAGCGAGCCGTAATCCCCGTTGACGTTCTCGTAGTCCGAAACGTCGTAGCCCCAGTCGCGATTGGGGGACGGATGAATGGGAGACAGCCAGATCGCATCCACGCCGAGCCGCGCGATGTAATCGAGCTTCGATTCCAGCCCCGCGAAATCGCCATAGCC
Source organism: Rhizomicrobium sp. (assembly GCA_050014535.1). Lineage (GTDB taxonomy): Bacteria > Pseudomonadota > Alphaproteobacteria > Micropepsales > Micropepsaceae > Rhizomicrobium. The sequence goes on along the minus strand of JBEKDC010000015.1, from coordinate 2,706 downwards.
GTCGCCATTGGAGTCGCAGAAGCTGCGGATATAAATCTGATAGATGACAGCGCCCCGCCACCAGGGCATTGCGTCGCTCACACCTCGTCGGCCCGGTTCACGATCTTGCCGACCAAGCCGTAAGCCAAAGCCGCTTCGGCGCCCATCCAGAAATTGCGCTCTGTGTCGATCACGACTTTCTCGTAAGGCTGGCCGGTTTCGCGCGCGATGGTGCGGTTGATGCGCTCCTGCATCTTCAGAATCTCTTCCGCTTCGATCGAGATATCCGAAGCCTGTCCCTGGATGCCGCCGAGCGGCTGATGCAGCAGGAAGCGCGTGTTGGGGAGCGCGAAACGACGCTCCCTGGGCACGCCCAGATAGATATGCGCGCCGGCGCTGGCGACCCAGCCCGTGCCGATCATTTTCACCTTGGGGCCCACGAAGCGCAGCACGTCGTGAATCGTGTCGCCGGATTCCACATGACCGCCGGGAGAATTGATTATGACGCGGATGTCGCCCTCGCCTTCAGCGGCATGCGCGAGCAATTGCGCCGTCACGCGCTCGGCCATCTTCATGTCGACTTCGCCGAAAATCAGAATCGTGCGCGACTTGAACAGCGCGTTCACGACCGGCGAGGATTGCGGCTCGGGCGGCGGCGTCTTGGACTTATCGTCTTCTTCGTCGAGGCGGTGCAAAGCAAACTCCTGCAAATGTTCTTCGAATCCCGGCCGCATAGTAGCCAAGGCCACCCTGCCGTCCACCGTCCCTATAAGGCGTTAACGGCCGCACTCAGAGTAGGGCCAATTTCGGCATGGATTGCGAGGTCCGCGATCTCGTCTTGCTCCGTCGGTTCCCGGTTGAGGATCACGAGTTTGGCCCCGTGGCGCTTGGCGAGCGCGGGAAACCCGGCTGCGGGATAGACCACAAGCGAGGTTCCGAGAACGACAAAAAGGTCGCAAGCGGCAGTCGCCTCGTGAGCACGGGCCATTTCCAGCTCCGGCATCGCCTGCCCGAACGAAATGGTCGCAGTCTTCACGATACCGCCGCAAGCCGGACAATCGGGCGGCGCGCCATGCGCCTCAAAATATGCGCGGATCGGTTCCAGCTCCATCCGCGCGCTGCAGTCGAGACATTTGGCGTAGCGTGTGTTGCCGTGCAGCTCGATCACCTGCTCTGCCGGAATTCCGGAGTCCTGATGCAGATTGTCGATGTTTTGCGTGATCACGTGCGACACGCGGCCTTTCGATACGAGTTCGGCAATCGCCATGTGGCCCGCATTCGGTTTCACGGTGGCGAAGGTTTCGTCCATCGCGAAACGCCGTCGCCACGCTTCCTTGCGCATCTCCTCGGAGGCGACGAAATCCTGAAAGTCGATCGGCGCCATGCGCGTCCAGACACCGCCCGGCGAGCGAAAATCCGGAATGCCGGATTCGGTCGAAATGCCCGCCCCGGTGAACACGACAGCGCGCCGCGATGCGCGCAGAAGTGCGGCGAGAGATTCGGCTTGAGGATCTTTTGGATTTGTTGTCATGCGATGGTTCCGGATGCAGGAACAAACATAGAAACTAGCGCAGCTCCGCCAGAGCTTCCAGCCGCTTGGCGTCGAGGAGCACGCTGACCCCGCGGTGTTCTTCGATCACGACGATCGCGACTGATCCGGCAGCTTGCTTCGAGCGTAAAGCCCCCTGGCAATGGTCCAGATTGATTTCGGGCAATGAAAGCGGAGTCGACACCGATCTTCCGCATTGTCCAGCCGGTGCAGATCGCGAGTGCGCTCGGACTGTTCCCTGCGACATGCACGTCGGATTGGATGATCAAAGAGCTGCGTTTCTCTCTTTCACTTTGCGAACAATCGAAGCGCGGCGCGCCGAAACGTTGAGCAACTTAACGTATGTTGTGCCGTGAACGGCAACAACAGATTCGGTTGCGCGATTTGCCACGACCCGAAGCTCGACCGAATGCGACTTTAGCGCGTCGCCGCTTCGATTGCAGCTTCCGGTCTGTTGTACTCTCCATCGTTCGACCCATGCTGGCAGGTCATCATTGTTGCCGGAGTTGGGATACAGATGGTCGAGCAAAGTTGGAAAGCACGATTTGTTTCGGCGTTGAGCAGCAAGTTCCGAGCCTGGGGATTGAGCGAAGATGCAGCCATCGAGGACGCGCGCGCTCACGCGGATGACCTATATCCGCGGTCGATGACCGAGCCGCCGGAGCGCCACGCAGAGTTGACGTTCGGCTCGCTGGCACAGGACCGGCCCTCTACCAGACCCGATTTCTAGAGTGACTCACCGGCCGAAACAGTTCCCGCAGGCCCCGTTCGCTCTGGCTGGTGCAGAAGGACAAACTCTGCCGCCGAGCAATCCGGTGTCGATCAGCCCCTAACTCAAAGCTGGTCCCTCAACGACTACCTTGGACTCGGAACCAATCGTCGACAGTCCGGCATTTATCCGACTTCGGGTTTCAAGAATTCGAAAAATCTCATCTCGACAATCTGCCAAATGGATTGAAGGATCCAAAAACGGGAGGATCACCCGGAGAACCACTCTCCGCTTGACGGTGCTTGTATCCCTAAGCGCCTCTGCAACCCCTCTAAGATCGTCTTCGTCGATTGCTGTTAGCGCCGTTATTCCTCTCATTCGGGCATAGCGTAGGAGGCGGTATTTTCCACCAATGGTCGTCATTTTTCGATAGACGGAAAGCAACGTCGCAACGTCCTGATGGCTATTG
>JBEKDC010000014.1:0-25667 GCA_050014535.1 Rhizomicrobium sp. | reverse complement strand
AGCATGATGCCGGCGCCTGCAATGAGCGCGATCTCGTACGTCCGCAGCCATGCGCGATCTTCCGTGTCGCCACGACCCTCGTCGAGCGGCTTGCAGGCGCGCCAATACAGCAGCGGAAAGACGAGTGCTGCGGGCAGCACGAAGCTGACCATCGCGACGACCAGATTGCCGATGCCTTCCGCCCATCCGATCGGATTGAATGCCGGACCGGCTCCTTTGGTGACGGATTGCGTGAGCGCGAGCAGCGAATAATCATGCGCGTGAGCCCATATCGCATAAGGCGTCACGATGGCGGCCGCGACGATGCCGGCCAGCAACAACCGCAACGGCTTGAGTCGTGCACGGAAAGGTGGCGTCAACGCCACGCCGATTCCAAGGGCTATCGGCAAAATCAGGAATACGTATTTCGACAAAATGCCGAGGCCCGTGACGATGCCGAGAACCAGGTGGTCGAGCCAGGTCCCGCGCGTCACCACGCGCGCGTCGGCCCACATATACGCCGCCAGCATCGTCGCCAGCAGAACAGTGTGCATCAAGTCGATGACCGGCAGATAACCCATCGAAAAGGTGGCGAGTAGCGCAAAGGTCGCCAGTGCGGCGTAGAGCGTGTCGCGGATTACGATTCGCGCGGCGCCGAAATAGGCCATGAGCCCAAGCGCCATCAGCACATATTTGAGAAGCAGAAAGGCGGTACGGCTTCCGCCCGTGCCCGCCAGTGACGCCCAGCTGAGCCAGGTGATCAGAGGTGGGTGACGAAACCGGTAACCCCATTGCAGCGTCTGGCTGAAAAGCATCTGCTCGGATTCGTCGAGCGTGAAATTGGGCGTAATCACTGCGCGCACAAGGAAATGGATAGCGCAGTAGAGAAACAGAAAAGAGATGACGCTTTGCGGTTCGGCGAGTCGCCCCCAGAACGTCAGCGATTTACTCGTGGGGGTACTCATGGGCGTCGAATCTCGATTGCGTCTGCGACGGTAGCGCGCCGCGCGAGCCAGAACACGCCCGCGAGGTCGAAGATGCCTGCAAACAGCCTGCCGAAAAAGCCGTATTTTGACTGACCCGCCGCGCGCGGCCGATCCTCTATCGGAATTTCCATCGTTTCGAAGCCTTCGCGCCGCACCAGCGCAGGCAGGAATCGATGCATGCCGTCGAAGTAAGGCAGCCTCAGCGCGGCGTCTCGGGTGAGCAACTTAAAGCCGCAGCCGGTGTCGCGCGTGCTGTCGTTGAGCAGGGTTCGTCTGATGCCGTTGGCGACGCGCGACGAAAGCCATTTGAAAGCGCCGTCGTTGCGCCGTTTGCGCCGTCCGGAAACGATTCCCAGGCGCGGCGAAGGCGCGGCTGCATGGATCATTGTCCAGATGCGCGCGACATCCTGCGGATCGTTCTGGCGGTCGCCATCGAGGGTCTGGATCCAGGGCGCACGAGCGGCCCAGAAGCCGGTCACAAGGGCAGCGCTTTTTCCGCTTCGTTCGCGATGGCGCAACACGCGCACAGTCTTGTCCACCGACTGCACCGATGCCAGTTCGTCCGCTGTTGCGTCGGAGGAGCCATCGTCGACGAAGATCAGTTCGTAGCGGCACACACCTGCAAGCGCCTGCGCGACTTCGTCGGCAAGCGGCAGGATGTTTCCGGCCTCGTTGTAAACGGGCACGACCACTGAAAGTTCGAAGGGCTTGTCGGGGGCTTCCCCCATGGACGATCCTGGCGAATAAGGGACTGCACTATGGCGAAGTGAGCGCCGTCGGCAAGCGAGCCAAATAGGCTTCCCCATGTTTAACAGCCGTTAAGACTTCGCGCCTAGAACCGCGGGATCGGGGGCCGGATTAAGGGCTGGGCAAGGCGAATGGCCGAGAAGAAACGAAAGACCTCGCCGCAAACGCGCTCGCGCGTTGCGGCAATCGCAAAAGGGCCTCCCGCACCGCCGGCACCCAAACCGCGGCCTCGACGCACTTGGCCCTACGCAGTCGCCATGCTCGGAATCTGGGGCATCATCCTGGGCTCGGTGTTGTGCTTTCACTGGATATCGGAGCTGCCTGACACGACTGGTCTTCTCACCAAGGGCCCATCGCGCGACATTACAATTCTCGACGACAAGGGGCGACTGATCGCCCGGCGCGGACTGACGCAGGGCACGATGGTGCAGCTCTCGCAGCTTCCGGCCTATGTCCCCAACGCCTTTATTGCCATCGAGGATCGCCGCTTCCGCGAGCATTTCGGACTCGACCCGATCGGAATGGTCCGTGCCGCGGCCGAAAACATCACTGCCGGTCATGTCGTGCAGGGTGGCTCCACCCTGACCCAGCAGCTGGCCAAGAATCTGTTCCTGGATCCCAAGCGCACCTTCGATCGCAAGGGCCAGGAGGCGCTCCTCGCGCTCTATCTGGAGTCGCGTTACACCAAGGACCAGATCCTCGCTCTCTATCTGAACCGGGTCTATTTCGGCGCCGGTGTGTACGGCATCGAAGCGGCTGCCGAGCGCTTCTTCGGAAAATCCGCAAATGCGCTCACGATTCCCGAAGCGGCAATGTTGGCCGGCAGCGTCAAGGCGCCCGCCCGCTACAACCCGCTCGCCGATCCCGATGCTTCGGCCGAGCGCGCTTCAACCGTACTCCAGGCGATGCAGGATGCCGGCTTCATTTCGGAGCAGCAGCGCGCAGATGCGCAGGCGACCCGTCCTCGCATCGTGCGCGATACCAGTACTCCCGATTCCGGCTATTTCGCAGATTGGGTGATTGCGCGCATCCCGGGCTATGTCGGTGACGTGACCGAACCGATCATCGTGCAGACGACATTCGATCTCGACACGCAAATCAAGGCCGAACGCGCCATCGAATCGGGACTTGCTCGCGAAGGCCGCGGGCTGCACGCCACCGAAGCGGCACTCGTCGCGATGACGCCGGACGGCGCGGTGCGGGCCATGGTCGGGGGACGAAATTATGCCGACAGCCCGTTCAACCGCGCGACGGACGCGCTGCGTCAGCCCGGCTCTGCATTCAAGCCGTTCGTCTATCTGACGGCCTTCGAACATGGACGCAAACCCGACGATGAAATGAACGACGGCCCCATCGACATCCATGGCTGGCAGCCAAGCGATTTCGAAGGCCGTTTCGAGGGCATGATCAGCCTGACCCGCGCGTTTGCGAAATCGTCGAATTCCGTGGCCGCGCAATTGACTTCGGAAGTCGGCCCCGGCGCCGTGGCAAGAACCGCGCACAGGCTCGGCATCGCATCGGAACTGGACGCCGTGCCAGCGCTCGCGCTCGGCACTTCGAGCGTCACTCCGCTGGAACTCACGACGGCCTATGCGCCTTTCGCCAATGGCGGCGACGGCGTCATCGCATACGGCATCGTCAGTATACATACGAAATCGGGAAAGATGCTCTACACCCGCGCGGGCTCGGGCGTGGGAGGCGTCATGTCCCCCGAAAACAATACGCAGATGACTCAATTGATGGTGGAAACCGTCAAGACCGGCACCGGCAAAGCGGCGCGGCTCGACGAACGGCCCAGCGCCGGCAAGACCGGAACGACGCAGGATTTCCACGATGCGTGGTTCATCGGTTTTACGGCGGATCTGGTCTGCGGTGTATGGATCGGCAACGACAACAATGCGCCGATGGTGCACGCGACCGGCGGCGGCCTTCCCGCGCATGCCTTCAAATCATTCATGGAAGCGGCCGAGAAGGATTTGCCCGTCAAGCCGCTGGCGGGTCTGGCCAATGAACCTGCGCCGGACGCAGTCGACGCCGCCACTCCCGCCGGTCCGGCGGCTGCGCCGGGAGCGCCGGCAAAGCAGCCGGACGCAATACAACGTATTCTCGACGATCTCTTCAAGGGAACGTAAGGCGCCGTCCTTATTCGCTGCGCGGTGCGTAGCGATGCAGCAGCGGACCGTCGGTGGAAAGCCATGCCTGCGGCGTGTCGATATCGCCGACCAGTTCGCGCACCAGATTCCAAAAGCGCGGCCCGTGATTCATATGCCGCATGTGTGCGACTTCGTGCGCCACGACGTAATCGAGCACGAAAGGCGGCGCCAGAATGAGCCGCCATGAAAAGGAGAGCGCACGGTCCGCGGAGCACGATCCCCAACGGCTTTCGGTATCGCGAACTGTGATGCGCTTGGGCGCAAGGCCTATGCGCAATGTCAGTTCCTGGGTACGCGCCGTGAGCGTCTTGCGCGCTTCGCGCTTGAGATAATCGAGCAGGCGACGCGGCGCATGTTCGCTGCGGCCGCCGACGCGGACGATACGTCGGTCCTCAGTGTCGTCGATCCACACCGGTGCGGGTCCGGCTTCGCCGGCCTCGACAACGTACTCTTCGCCCCGCAACGGAATTCTGGCGCCCAGTCCAAACGCCACAGGAGCGGGCACCTCGGCCAGACGCCGCGCGATCCAGTTCGATTCCGAACGCGCGAAATCGAGCGCGTGATTGAGCGCGCGTTGAGACGGCGCCACGACCGTCACTTCCCCCGTTGTCGGATGAACCTTGACGATCAACCGGCGCGCACGGCGGTTGAGCGTGATCGTGATTGAAACGGGCTTGCCCTCGATCGCCAGCAATTCGCGGCGCGAGGACCGTGGCGCGGCTTGCGAGCGGGTGGCTCCAAAAAGACGCATGGACTTCCCTTTTACCATCTCGCCTTGCTTATTGAGCGTGGAGCGAGAAATACTCCGGCATGATTTCCAGGCCCCGTTCCGCCGCTCCTTCCGCAAAGCGTGTCTCTCTCGACGCGCGCGCAAATCGCGAATATCTGCAGCGTTGCCGTGAGGGCCGATTTGCGGACGACAGCATCGTCGGCGATTGCGTCGCCTGCGGATCGAATTTAAGCGCTTTCGCGGCACAGCGCAAAGCAGATAATTTGATTGACTGCGGACGCATTGCTGTGCAGGGCGCGTCCGCGGATTCTATGCAGGCGGCGACGGATATCAGGCCATGAAAAAATTCGATCCCGTACACCTTGCGCTGTCGCTTGGAATTGTCGCGCTCGCGCTGATTCTCGGCGCGCTCGGCTTTCAATATCTCGTGCACTTGCCGCCTTGCGAAATGTGCATGTGGCAACGCTACCCGCATATCGCTGCAGCAATTATCGGAATAGGCGGCGCGCTCCTGATTTACGGCGGCATTATCGACCGCAAAGCCGGCAGCGCGCTCGTCGTGATCACTGCGCTTCTGATCGCCGTTTCCGGCGTGCTGGGCGTGTACCATGCCGGTGTCGAGTGGCATTGGTGGCAGGGGCCGACAAGCTGTACGGGTCCGGCATTTCAATTCCAGGGAACTCTCGATCTGAACGCACCGATGGTCCGTTGCGATGCCGCAGCGTGGCGGCTCTTCGGTCTGTCGTTGGCGGGGTATAATGCCCTCATCTCGCTGGGCGTTGCGGTCGGGGCTTTCTTCCTGCTGGCCGGATCGAAAAAGGCGAAGTGATGGTGAAACGCGCCAAACGTCCCGCTCCGCCCGGCGTGAAGGCGGATGCCGATATCGCAGCGATGATCCGGGTCGATCACGCCGGCGAATATGGCGCCGTGCGAATCTACGAGGGCCAGCTTGCCGTTCTGGATGCACGGCCGAGGTCGCGGGAGGCTGCGGCGACAATTCGCAGGATGGCGGCGCAGGAACAGCATCATCTCGAGACGTTCGACAAACTCGTCAATGAACGCCGCGTGCGCCCAACGGCGCTTGAACCCGTCTGGCGGGTTGCGGGTTTCGCGCTCGGTGCGGCCACTGCGCTGCTGGGCGAGAAGGCCGCAATGGCCTGTACGGCGGCCGTCGAAGAGGTGATCGACGAGCATTATGCGCGCCAAATCGAACGCTTGGACGGTGATGCCCCGCTCAAACAAACAGTGAAGGAATTCCGCGCCGAGGAGATCGCGCATCGCGACGAGGCGCTCGCGCATGGCGCGGAACAGGCTCCCGGGTACCGACTGCTCAGCGAAAGCATCAAGGCCGGTTGTCGCCTGGCGATCAAACTTTCCGAGCGGATATGACGCCGGACGACGATCGCCATCGGCGGCTTCTCGGTGCAGCCAATCCGCGACGCGCCAGCTTCTCCGATACGGCGCTGCTTGCACGGCTGTTCACGGCTGCGTTCCTCAACGATCCCGTGTTCGACTGGATCGCGCGTAGCGGACCCAGGCGCGCGGCCGGCGCGGAACGCTTTTTTTTCTGGCTCCTTCAGATGCGCGCAATCCCGTTCGGCGAAGTGTGGATGGCCGAAGACGGCAGTGTGGCCACGGCATGGCTGCCGCCCGACGTGCCGGCGAGCCCGGGCGGATTTTGGGAACAGCTGCGGCTGATTCCGCTTTTTTGGCGGCTGTGTGGCTTTCCGCGATTGCTGCGGGGATCGGCGATGTCTGAAGCGATGAACAAGAACCATCCCCGTGAACGGCACTACTATTTGTCGTTCATCGCGGTAGCGCCCCGGCTTCAGGGTATGGGCCTTGGCTCTGCTCTGCTTGGGGCGACCTTGGCGCGCATCGACGAAACCGGCGTGCCCGCTTATCTCGAAAACTCGAATCCCAAGAACACCCGCCTCTATGAGCGGCACGGTTTTGTGCGGCGAAAAAATATTGCGCCGCCGGGCGCGCCACCGCTTATCGCGATGTGGCGCAACGGCCGCGCGAGCGCCTTGGCCGTTCAGGGCTCCAGCTCGCTGTCCCAATAGAGGTAATCCGCCCAGGATTCGTGCAGGTAATTGGGCGGAAACGAGCGTCCGTTGTTGCGCAGTTCATTGACCGTGGGCCGGTGCGGTCGCTGCCGCGGGTGCATGCCGGAGTGCTGGGCAAGCCTGCCACCCTTCAACAGATTGCACGGCGCGCAGGCGGTCACGACATTATCCCAGGTCGTGCGGCCGCCGCGCGAACGCGGGATCACATGATCGAAGGTCAGATCCTTGTCGTAGCCGCAGTATTGGCACTCGAAGCTGTCGCGCAGGAAAACGTTAAACCTGGTAAACGCAGGATTACGAGCCGGCCGGACATAGGTCTTCAGGGATACGACCGACGGGAGCTTCATCATGAAGCTGGGAGAGCGGACCACACGCTCATATTCGGCCAGGATATTCACGCGCTCAAGGAATACGGCCTTGATCGCATCCTGCCAGGACCAGAGCGACAGCGGGTAATAGCTCAGCGGACGATGGTCCGCGTTCAGCACCAGCGCCGGGCAATTGTCGGGTACTCGCTCGGCGGTCAACACGACGGCTCTCCCTTGAAGGCCAGTTCCTCCTTGCAGCAGGCAGGACATTAGGGGCTCAGCCGCACCCTGCCAATACGCCCGACGCCAGCAGATTCTAGCCGATTCGCTGTGACCGTTCGGCGACAGCTTCGGGCAATCGACAGCCCGGGGGGCGCCCTCCGACCCCGCCGGGAACGTTTTGAACGCGCGCCCGTTTGGGCTGGGCAGGGGTTTGTGTCTACCGGATAGCCGCTGAAAAAATTGAGACAGGCCGTTTCGGGGCCGTCGGTGGGAGATGTTGTTCCGGCCAGGTGGGAGTTGTTGATGTCCGAGCGCGCACGGCCGTTATTTGCCTTAAGGGACCCCGCCGGGATGCTCGGAGCCGCGCCGGACTTCATCGAGATGCTGCCCATCGCCATTTACGCGTGCGATGCGTCGGGCCGCGTGCGCTGGTTCAACGAGCGCGCCGCGGAACTATGGGGACGCCGTCCCCGCATCGGAGACGACACTGAACTGTTTTGCGGCTCCTTCAAACTGTTCGGGCTGGACGGAAAACTGATCCGCCGTGAAGAAACGCCGATGGCGCAGGTGCTGGCGACCGGCGAGCCGGTCCACGGACGCGAGGCAACCGTAGAGCGGCCGGACGGCTCGAAGGTTGTCGCGATGGTCCATATCGACCCGGTCAAGGATGGCGACGGCAATCTGTTGGGCGCGATAAACTGCTTTCACGACAACACGGAGCTTCATAGCATCAAATCGCAGAATGCAGAAGGCGGCGCGATCGTCCGTCAGGTTCTCGATGCTCTGCCGGCTGCAGTCTACACGACCGATACAGAAGGCAGGATCACCTATTTCAACCCCGCCGCTGTCGAATTGGCAGGACGCACTCCCACCCTCGGCAGCGACGACTGGTGCGTCACGTGGCGGCTTTATACGCCCGACGGAACCCCTCTTCCCCATGACGAATGTCCGATGGCCGTGGCGCTGAAGGAAAATCGGGCGATCCGCGGCGCAGAAGCGATCGCGGAAAGGCCCGACGGGACACGTCGGCCGTTTCTGCCGTTTCCCACGCCCGTGCACGATCTGTCCGGCAAGCTCGTCGGCGCAGTCAACATGCTGGTCGACATCACCGAACGAAAGGAGTCGGAATCGCAACAAAGGAAAATGCTTTCAGAGCTCAATCACCGCGTGAAGAACAATATGCAGATGCTGCATGCGCTGTTGCGCGGCGCCCAGCGCGAGACGCAGAATCCCGAAGCGAAAGCAGTGCTCGCGGAAGCCGGTCAGCGAATCGGCGCGATGTCGGCGGCGCAGCAGGTTCTCTATGACGCGCAGAGTCCCTCGCATTTCGATGCCGCCGATTTCATGGAAGCAATTTGCCGAACGGCACGCCAGACATTCGGCAGGAGCGCAAACATCGAAATGGGCTCTTCGCGGGCAACTCTGCCGAACGATACCGCTATCCCGCTTGCATTGATCTTCAACGAACTCATCACCAATGCCGTGAACCACGCACGTAGCGATCGACCGATGGTCGCGATCAATATCTCGCTTCAACAGACCAACAATGGCTGGCGCCTGGAAGTCGCCGACGATGGGCCGGGCTTCACTCTGGACCCTGCTAGGCGCCGCGCATCGGGGTTGGGACTGGTCGGCGGGCTCGCGGCGCAATTGGGCGGATTCTTGCGCGTAACAAATGAGCAAGGCGCCCATTGTATTGTCGACTTTACCATCGCTCAAAAGTCGCCTTAGCCTATGGATTCCATAGCTCGGTATATCGGTGCGTCAGGACCTCCGCAGACGCGGAGTGGATCGTCGTCGCCATCCGAAGGCGCGTATCGCGCGACGGCTCGCACAAAACCGATTCGCATTCTTCTCGTTGAAGACGAATTCCTGATTGCAATGTCGATCGAGGGCGATTTGCGCGACAGCGGTTACGATGTCGTCGGCATAGCGCGTTCCGCGGACACCGCCGCTGAATTGTCAAGAAGTGAAAGACCGGACCTCGTCCTGATGGATATCCGCCTCGTCGGAAAACGCGACGGCATCGACGCAGCGCTCGAAATTTACGAGACGACAGGCATTCGATGCATCTTTGCGACGGCACATTGCGATACCGAAACGATCGCCCGCGCGCGCCCGGCGGCACCCTTGGGCTGGCTGCACAAGCCCTATGGCCGCGACAGCCTTCTGTCGACCGTTGAAGAGAGCCTCAGAATTCTGGGACATCGCCCGCAAAATTAGGGTGCTGCCGGCCGCTCACCCCAGGGTGCAACTCGCCTCGGCTGCGCGCGCGAGGCGTCCCTGAAACGCCAGAGTGAGAAAGTCGCCGCCGAGGACTAGGCCGTCCTGGTCGATCGAATGGCCGATGCCGGGCGAGATGTGCCATTGCACACAGGCTCCGGCGCGGCCGAGGGCCGTTGCCGATGCGAACAACGCGCTCACGGGAATCATCGGGTCCTGGTCACCGTGAATCAGCAGTACTGGCGGCGTCTCCGGCGACAGCTTCTCCAGGTGCTCTGCACCGGCCAGCATGCCCGAGTAGCCGACAACGGCGGCGGGCTTTCGCTTGAGACCCACATGCAGCGACATCATCGTGCCCTGGCTGAAGCCGACCAGTGCGAGCCGCTCCGGCGGCAATTCAAGGCGCGCGAGTTCTGCCGAAAGAAACGCTTCGAGCACTTCGGCCGCAGATTCCACGCCACGCTGCATGTCGGCCGGATCGAGCCGTGAAATGGGAAACCATTGATAGCCGGATGGCGAACCCGCGCAGGGTTCCGGCGCATTGGGCGCTGCGAAGGCCACCGTGGGCAATAGCCTCTGCCAATGGGGTGCGAGGCCGATGAGATCGTTGCCGTCCGCGCCATAGCCATGACACAGAACGACGAGATGCGTGGCGCGTCCGCGCGCAGGCGGCAGGCGGGGTCCGGTCAACGCGCGCGGCATGCTGCACCCTCTCTCAAGATTGGGTTAGATTTAACCCCGCCATGATTGTCACGCGCTTCGCCCCCAGTCCAACCGGTTACCTCCATCTTGGTCACGCCTATGCGGCGATCGCCGCGCAAAATGCGTCGCAAGACGGGCGGTTTCTGCTGCGAATCGAAGATATCGATCTCGTTCGCGCGAGGCCGGAATTCGAAGCGGCGATCTATGAAGATCTCGCCTGGCTGGGTCTTCGATGGGAAGAGCCGGTACTGCGGCAATCGACCAGGTTTGCCGCCTATCGCGCGGCCCTCGATCGGCTTGATTCGCAGGGCCTGCTTTACCCCTGCTTCTGTACACGCGCCGAGATCGCTGCCGAAATTGCCCGCGCGAGCGAGGCACCGCATGGACCGGACGGTGCAATCTATCCAGGGACGTGTCGCGGTCTCAACGCTGAAATACGCGCCGCGCGTATCGCCTCGGGGACGCCATATGCGCTGAGACTGGATATTGCCAAAGCTGCACGGCGCTTGAGCGCGCTGTCGTTTGTGGAGGAAGGCTGCGGGCCCGCAGGCGAGCACGGGACGATTGCCGCCGATCCGCTTCTCTTCGGAGACATTGTGCTCGCGCGGAAGGAAATGCCCAGCTCCTACCATCTCGCAGTCGTGGTCGACGATGCCCACCAGCGCGTGACGCTGGTGACCCGCGGCAATGATCTGTTTACGGCGACGCATGTGCAACGGTTACTGCAATCTTTGCTCGAATTACCGACGTCGCACTATGCGCATCACCGTCTGATCCTCGATGCGCAGGGTCGAAAATTCTCCAAGCGCGACAAGGCCGTGACATTGCGCGAGTTGAGAGCGCGTGGCGAAACACCCCAAACGATTTGCGCGCGATTCAGGAATTGAATCATCCAAGGCCGGAAATCATTTCGGCCGACAAAGCGTGTAGGCAATGCGGTAGGAGCGATCAAAACATTTCGCCAATCCTCGCAGCACTGCGCTGTCCATCGCGTTGTCCTCGCCGGGTTCGAGACTCATTCTTCCGGCGGATGCATTGAGCAGCGGTTTCTCCCGGACCAGGAACGCCCATGTTCCGATCAAGTAGGTCGTCCAGTCGAGGTCGCCATGGTTGCTGCGGTCGTGCGGTATCGCAGCGGCAACAAAATGCGCGGCTTGCGCAGTGTCGCCCAGGAACGCGAGCGATTGTGCTTCGTGGAACAAAACATCTTCCTTGTGGGCCAAGGTCAGGACCGGCCCCTTGACCAGATAGTCTTCCGCGGCCTCGACTGCGAGCGCATGGCAGCCGCGATCTTCAAGCTGCCGCCAGGTCGAGTTCGTCACACCCTTCTGATCGAATTCGTCGAAGCTCAGGCGCGCGTTCGCCGCTTTGTCGGCTGCAGAGAGAAAGCACTTCGTCGCGTCCGCAGCGTGGGCTGTCGTCGTGCCTATGCCGAGGAGAAAGACGAATGGAATGAGCAATCTCGACATGACATCCCGCTCCGCATCGAATTCCGGCTTGGGCCGAGGTTGCATCATGACTGTGCCGGCAGCGCGGCAGCAGCGTCGCGTCACCAGTCGTTCAAGCCCTGGAATTTCGCGAACCCGGCCTCGCGCGCCCAGCGGATCCATTCGTCGCGCAAACGGGTCGTCTTGATCGGGCTTCTGGCGCCTTCGCCGATCCCCAGAATCTGCAGCTCGGTACAGCCGGCAAAAGGTTTGCCCTCGGGAGCCGGCAAATGATCGTCCGGATCGTCCAGCCGTGCATAGACCGAATCCTCGATGCCGTCGGTCGCCAGGATCACCGTCGTGGGTTGGCCGGCACAACCGATGCTCTGGGAAACATTGTCGAGGAAGGCAAGGATGTTGGTGCGATTCTGGGCTATCCATTTGCCGCGTTCGATCAGCGTCGGCGTCCCGGCGATCAGCTTTTCGACCTGGGCGGCTACATCGTCGGGGCGGTTGCGCACGGAAATGACAGTGTCGTAATGAAAATTGTTCGAACTCGCGTCATAGCTGCCGAAGGTGCGCACATGCACCTCCGACGCGAAGCCGAGTCCGCGAACGACGTTGGCGACGCGCACGGCAACTTTGCTCGCGAATTCCGGCTCGTCGATCAGCGGGTTGCTTTTGGAAAGGTCGATCCCGATAACCACTCGATGGGGAGTCAATTGCGCCTGGTCGCCCGCATAGGATTCGGCCACGGCGGACGACGTGTTGCTCGCAGCATCGATGGCCATTGCGCCGCCGCCGATCAGCGCTGCGGCCGTCATGACTGCAAGCATGACCTGCATCAGGCGGCCTGGCCGTTCTGCTTGCGATCCGCCAACTCAAGCAGGTGAAGCTGCGCGAACATCCGCTTGCGATGCTTATAGTCGCGCGAAATAAGGAAGTTGCGCGCGTTATTTTCGCTGGTCTGCAGATAGAGCGCAGCCACCATCGTGACTATGAAGAAGATCACGCTGGCGAAGGCAAGCCACAGCCAGGAATCGGCATTGGCGAGCGAGCGCTGCGACACCTTCGGAACCGACGAGGACGTGTCGTCCGCGTTCTCCAGGCCTGAGCGCGCGCCATGACCGGCTGAGCTGTCGGTTTGAGAATCCGTGGCCGCGGAGTCGTTGGGCGAGCTCAATGAGGCGAACAGCTTGTTGATCGAATTATCTTGCGTAGGTATGCCGCCGTCCTCGTGATGCTCGAGCGTGGCCGACGTTCCGCCAGCCATGTTGTTGTAAGCAACGAGATATCCCAGGCATCCAATCATCACCAAAGCCAGTATAAAGCCCGTGGTGATCATCGCGTTGCGTCCATAAACGCCGGTTATTTTCAGCATGAAATGTACGATCAATACCGCGAACACGACCTGCAGGCTCTTGAACACGACCGAGCTTTGCAAGCTTGCAGGCACCACCATAAATTCGTTGGAGAGTGCGCGGGTCCATATGTCCCCGCGAATGATCGAATAGTCGACGAACATCGCGAGCAGCGCAATCGCAATCGCAATCAGCATGCCGAATACATAGAGTCCGCTATAATGGGCGACCTGGCGGCTGGTTTCGAGATTGCGCGCGATAACGCGGGATTCGTCATTATCCGTCGGACTCAATGCGGACTTCGACGGCTCGGCAGTCTCGGACGCGTTGAACGCGCTACGCTCCGGGCGGAATAAACCCATAAAACCTTGAGATTTCTTCTTGCCGCGCCGAGGGGCATCGCGATCGCTCTGTCTTATCCAGTCCGGTCCCCAACTCGGGCGATCGACGGGTGTCATCAGGCGTTCGACGAGATGCGCTTTCATTCGTTCGCGCACCTGAGGCGTCATCGCCTCGGCTTCCGCGAGTGAGTGGGCCTCATCCTTGAACTCGTCGGGGGTGAGACCGTGCAGCAGTTCGCGCGACAGACCATTGCGAGGCGCGCGCCTGGACGATCGACTGGTCGTTCTTGCGCCGTTGTCGTCTGTGGCTTCGGACTGATCGCTCTGTGCACTCATTGTCTCTTCCCCCAGCTTGGCGATCGATTTGATCTCCGGCTCTGAAAGCTGCCACGCAAAAACGTGGTAAAGAAAGTCTTACCGGGGGAATTGGGTAGGAATAGGGCAAGCTAAGGAAATTGTTTGGAAGCGGATTCGATGTTTGGACATCGTGCGCTTAGCTTATGTTTCACTTTCATGATCGGTGGCTCCGCAACTGCGGCGCTCGCCCGGCAAAAAGATGACCTAATTGCGGCAAACAAAGCGCTCTCGGCAACGTCCCTTGCGAAGGGCGGCCCGGCTGCGTGCCTCACGCCGCGTGAAGATCACGAATCTCGAACTATACCCACGATTTCGCGCATCACGGCGTTGAGGTCATAATTCTTCGGACTGAACACGGCTGCGATGCCGGCGGATTTGAGGCGCGCTTCGTCTGCCGGCGGGATAATGCCGCCGGCCACGACCTTGATGTGCGACAGCCCAGCCGCCGATAGTTTTTCCACGACATCGTTCGCAAGGGCCACATGCGAACCCGACAGGATCGACAGGCCGATGACATGCGGATTCTGGGCACGCGCGGCTGCGACGATTTCGTCCGCCGTGAAGCGGATGCCGTCATAAATCACGGCCATCCCTGCATCGCGCGCGCGGATCGCAATCTGCTCGGCGCCGTTCGAATGGCCGTCAAGACCGGGTTTTGCCACAAGGAAAGTGAGCCTTCGGCCAAGTTTCTTCGACGCGGCGTCGACTTCTTCGCGCAACGCGCCGATTCGCGCGTCGTTGCGCGCGGGGGCATCGGACGCGACACCGGTCGGCGCGCGATATTCGCCGAAGATGCGTCGGAGCGCCCCCGACCATTCTCCCGTCGTCACGCCCGCCTTGGCGCAAGCGATCGAAGGCGGCACGATGTTCCTGCTATCTTTGGCAGCGCGTTCGAGTGCCGCAAGCGTCTCTGCGACCTTCTTCGAATCGCGCGAAGCGCGCCAGGCTTGGAGTCGACCGACCTGTTCTTGCTCGGCCGACGCATCGACCACGACGAAATTTCCATTGCCGGCGGTCAGTGGTGACGGTTCCGTTTCGGCATAGACATTGACACCGACGCGAACCTCTTCGCCGGTTTCGATCGCTTCCACCCTCGCGGCATTGGAGCGGACAAGCCGCTCCTTCATATATTCGAGAGCGGCCTGGGAAGCCGCGCCGCCGAGTTCTTCGATCCGCGCGATCTCCGCGCGAATTTGGGCCACGAGCGCAGACGTCTTTTCCTCAATGACATGTGAGCCGTCGAAGATGTCGCCATATTCGAGCATGTCGGTTTCGAGCGCGCCGATCTGTTGCAGGCGCAACGACCATTGCTGGTCCCATGGCCGAGGCAGTCCGAGTGCTTCGTTCCAGGCCGGCAGTTGCACGGCGCGTGCGCGCGCATTCTTGGACAATGTCACGCCCAGCATGCCGAACAGGATACGATAGACGTTGTTTTCCGGTTGCTGTTCCGTGAGGCCCAGCGAATTGACCTGCACGCCATAGCGAAAGAGGCGAAGCTTCGGGTCGTTGACGCCATAACGGTCGCGTGCGATCTCGTCCCACAGCGCTCCCATCGCGCGGAGCTTGCAGATTTCGGTAATGAACTTCACGCCGGAATTGACGAAGAAGCTGATGCGGCCCACGGCCTTGGGGAATTCGCTTGCCGGAATTGCGCCTCGCACACGCGCGGCATCGAGCACGGCAATGGCCGCGGCCAGCGCGAATGCCGCTTCCTCAACCGCGTCGGCGCCTGCTTCCTGCAGATGATAGGAACAGAGATTGATCGGATTCCATTTCGGCATTTCCACCGTCGTGAATGCAATTGTGTCGGTGGTGAGCCTGAGCGCGGGACCGGGCGGAAAGATGTAGGTGCCGCGCGCGAGATATTCCTTGATGATGTCGTTCTGCGTCGTGCCCTGAAGCTCGGCGCGGGGCGCGAGCTGCTCGTCGGCAACGGCAACATAGAGTGCGAGCAGCCACGCGGCCGGCGCATTGATCGTCATCGACGTGTTCATGCGGGCCAGCGGAATCGAATCGAATAACGCCCGCATGTCGCCCAGATGGCCGACGGGTACACCGACCTTGCCCACCTCGCCTTTCGCGAGCGGATGGTCGGCGTCATAGCCGGTCTGGGTCGGCAGATCGAACGCGACGGAAAGTCCGGTCTGTCCTTTGGCGAGATTGCCCCGGTAGAGCGCGTTCGACGCAGCCGCGCTCGAATGGCCGGCATAGGTGCGGAAAATCCAGGGTTTGTCGCGCGGGGGGCTCATCGGCTGCATCCTAGATGCGGCGCACAAACATCGCCAAGCTGTCAGCCAAGCAGCGATCTGGAGGTAACGGCGATCTGCACCCCCGTATGTTGCAATATTGTTTCATAGAAGGCAGAATTTGGCGTATTAACGGTCGTTTACGATGTTGCAATGCAAAAATCCACCTTGCACTGCGTCAATTTCGTGCGTCTAAATCCAAACCCAATCGGGCCCACAACGTTCAATGATGGGACCGACTTCAATCGGAGTTCAGGGGATGCCGGCAGAAGCGAAGCGCACGCTCGAGGTCTACAAGGACCTTTACGAGATCGGAGAAATTCCACCTCTCGGCCATGTGCCGAAAAACATGTATGCGTGGGCCATCCGCAAGGACCGACACGGCCCTCCCGAAACGTCAATGCAGATCGAGGTCGTTCCGACCTGGACGCTCGATTCGCATGACGTGCTCATTCTCGTGATGGCAGCCGGCGTCAATTACAACGGCGTGTGGGCTGCGCTCGGCACTCCGGTCTCGCCCATCGATAGTCACAAGAATCCGTTTCATGTCGCCGGCTCCGATGCGTCCGGCATTGTTTGGGCCGTGGGCTCCAAGGTGACGCGGTGGAAAGTGGGCGACGAGGTCGTCGTGCATTGCAATCAGGACGATGGCGACGATGAAGAGTGCAATGGCGGCGATCCAATGTTTTCGCCGTCGCAACGCATCTGGGGATATGAGACGCCGGACGGATCCTTCGCGCAATTCGCGCGCGTTCAGGATCGCCAGTTGATGGAGCGCCCCCGGCACCTGAGCTGGGAAGAATCGGCCTGTTACACGCTGACGCTGGCCACGACCTACCGCATGTTCTTCGGCCATCGTCCGCACATCTTGCGACCGGGTCACAACGTGCTGATCTGGGGCGCGAGCGGCGGTCTCGGTTCCTTCGCCGTGCAATTGTGCGCCGTGTCCGGGGCCAACGCGATCGGCGTGATTTCCGACGAATCCAAACGCGAATTCGTGCTGTCGCTGGGCGCCAAGGGCGTCATCAACCGCAAGGATTTCAATTGCTGGGGCGCCATGCCCCAGGTCGGTACGCCCGAATACGATGCGTGGACCAAAGAGGCGCGCAAATTCGGCAAGGCGATCTGGGAGGTCACCGGCAAGGGCAATGACGTGGATTTCGTGTTCGAGCATCCTGGCGAACAGACTTTCCCGGTGTCATGCCTCGTGGTGAAGCGCGGCGGCATGGTCGTGTTCTGCGCCGGCACCACCGGTTACAACATCACGTTCGATGCGCGCTATGTGTGGATGCGCCAGAAGCGCATCCAGGGTTCGCATTTCGCAAATCTTTATCAGGCCAGCCAGGCCAATCGCCTGATGGTCGAGCGCCGTCTCGATCCCTGCATGTCGGAAGTGTTTCCGTGGGAAGACATTCCGCGCGCCCACATGAAGATGTGGAAGAACGAGCATCTGCCCGGGAACATGGCCGTGCTGGTGAACGCGCAACGCGCCGGTCTCAGAACGTTTGAGGACGTGATCGAAGCGGGCGCGCGCTAACCGAGCGCGCGTGCCGCGAGCCAGATAAAAGTCGCGACGGTTGGATAGAAAGTCAGTGCGAAGCCTACTGCACGCGCACCGGGCGCTATCAAATAACCGATCCAGAATAGAACGCGCGCGACAACGAAGAGAACCGCCAGTGCGGGGATCAACGCGAGCCTCTCATGGGGGAGCGCAAGCGCGAGACCGGTCCAGGCGATTGCAGCCAGCGCCGTTTGCTCGAGGGTGTTCTGATTGTAGCGCAGGCCGATTTCGACCGCACGATTCTCGGGTGTGCGGGTGCCATCGATGGAATCGGGAAGGAAGAAGCGGCGATTGGCGACCACGGCGATTCCGATCAGGAGACAGAACCCCGGCAACAGAAGCCAGCGCGCCACGAAAGCCAGACGGCTCGCCGCGTCGTCGCCGTCGGGAATGGGAAACGGCAGATAGGTCGAGCCTCGCATCCACAGCAGCGCCAGGACTACCACCGCAAACGCCATGCCGACGAACACAAACGCCTGCTTGCGCGACATCGGAAGCACCTCCAAGCGGCAGGACGAATTCGATTTCCGGTCTCGCCCGCGTCAATGATACACGTACGCCGGAGCGGCCTCCAATTGCGGATAAGGTCAACCGCGCTATTGTTGCCGCTTCCTCCATCCGGACCGGCCGATGCAAACGATAGTTCCCCATCTTCTAGCCCATTGCGAAGAAGCCGTGGTGTCGGCGGAAGGTCTCCTCGCGGAAGCGAAAGCGCAGGTCCGTGCGCTTCTCGGCGGCGATGGCAAGGTGGCGCCAGCGGCGCTCGACCGCGAGCAGCGCGCGGCGCATGGACTTGCGTGGATTGCAACCTATGTCGAAGCGTTGCGTCAGATGGTCCGCTGGGCGCGCGGGCTCAAGCGCGAGAAGCGCCTCGGTGAAATCGAAATCCTGATCGTCCAGGCGGCGTTCGGAGAATATCTCGCGCAGCTGGCCGGCGGCATCGCGATGAGCCAGAACGAGATCGTCAGACCCTCGGATCTGGGTATCGACGATGAATCGGTGTCGGAATTTCTCTCTTCGACTGTGAAGGAGCTGATCGCGCTCGGCACGGGCCGCGAAATCCGCGAAGGCTTGGCCGAGCATATGAGCCGCCATGCGGGCGCCATGTATTTCGGCGATCCCGGCCTCGACGATACCATGTCGATGGTGCGCGAGCAGTTCTATCGCTTCGCACAGGAGAAGGTCGCGCCTTTTTCGCACCAATGGCATCTGAAAGACGAACTCATTCCGCTCGAGATCATTGCCGAGATGAGCGCGCTGGGAGTTTTCGGACTGACGATTCCCGAAGAATACGGCGGCTCGGGCCTGTCGAAAAAGGCGATGTGCGTCGTGTCGGAAGAATTGAGCCGCGGCTATATCGGCGTGGGCTCTCTCGGCACGCGCTCTGAAATTGCCGCGGAGCTTATACTCTCCGGCGGAACGAAGGATCAGCGGTCGCATTGGTTGCCGCTTATCGCGCGCGGCGAAAAACTTCCGACGGCAGTCTTCACGGAGCCGAATACCGGTTCCGACCTAGGCTCACTTTCGACCCGCGCGGTCCGCGAACGCGACGTCTACAAGATCTTCGGCAACAAAACCTGGATCACCCATGCCGCACGCGCCGATCTGATGACGTTGCTCGTGCGAACCGATCCGAAAACAAAGGATTATCGCGGGCTCTCGATGTTTCTCGCCGAGAAGCCTCGCGGTTCGGACGGCGAACCATTTCCGGCAAAAGGCATGAGCGGCGGCGAAATCCGCGTGCTCGGATATCGCGGCATGAAGGAGTTCGAGATCGCTTTCGACGGTTTCGAGATTCCGGCCGTCGATCTTCTGGGCCGCGAGGAAGGTCTGGGCTTCAAGCAGCTCATGCAGACCTTCGAATCCGCGCGAATCCAGACAGCCGCTCGAGCGGTCGGCGTTGCGATGTCTGCGCTGGATTTGGGCCTACGCTATGCGCTCGACCGCAAGCAATTCGGTCGTCCCATCTTTGCGTTCCCCCGCGTGCGGGACAAACTCGCGATGATGGCGGTCGAAATCGCCATCGCGCGTCAACTCGCTTATCACGCGGCACGCGAAAAGGACGATGGCAGGCGTTGCGATCTCGAGGCGGGAATGGCGAAGCTCCTCGCGGCGCGCGTAGCCTGGGCGTCGGCGGACAACGCGCTGCAGATTCACGGCGGCAACGGTTTCGCGCTCGAATTCGAAATCAGCCGTGTCTTGTGCGATGCGCGCATCCTCAGCATCTTCGAGGGTGCGGCGGAAATTCAGGCCCAGGTGATCGCGCGACGGCTTCTCGAACCGGGCGCCAATTGAATTCGTCCGCGTGACAGATCGCGGCCGGAGGATTATTCAGACGTGAGAGCCTAGGAGAAAACGATGGATAAGTCCCATCCCCTGGACCGGCTCTTCGCCGTGATTCAATCGCGGCAAGGCGCCGACCCCGCATCGTCCTACACTGCCAAGCTGTTTTCGCAGGGCACGCTCAAGATCGCGAAAAAGCTTGGTGAGGAAGGCGTCGAAACGGCGCTGGCGGCCGTAGCGCAAGATAAGGCATGTCTCGCCGCGGAATCCGCGGATCTGCTCTATCATCTTCTGGTGCTGTGGGCGGCATGCGGCTTGACGCCGGAGGACGCGTACACCGCGCTCGAGGCGCGCGCGAATCGCTCCGGCATAGAGGAAAAAACGTCCCGCTGAGAAGCCGCTCTATTCCGTTTCTTCAGCGAGGCTTTTCACGAGGTCGATGACGCGTTTGCGCACCTTCTGGTCCTTGATGCGCATGAATGCGAGGCTCAGCTGGAGACCTTCGCCGCTTGACAGAAATTCCATCACCGGTGGCGTCGGCGTATCGCCATGGCGCGACGACGCAGCCGACAGCTCGATGACGCCCTCGTAGAAATAGCTGATGGGCACACCCAATATTTGGGCGACCTGATAGAGACGCCCGGCGCCGATGCGATTGACGCCTTTTTCGTATTTCTGCACCTGCTGAAAGGTGAGACCCAGGAGTTCGCCGAGGCGTTCCTGACTCATACCGACCAGCATGCGTCTGAGGCGCACGCGATTCCCGACCTGACCGTCGATCGGATTGGCTTGTTTCTTGGGCAAGGGACCTGCTTTTTTTTGCTTTATTGCGAGTTTCATCGACCTTATCCACATATTTGCGGTTGCGAAAAGCGTCTCAACGTTTGTCTGATGTCGTCGTTAACGGCCCAAGATATCCGGCCAGGATGCACGCGATCAGCAACAGGACGAAGGCGACATCTCCGACCCGTCCATAGGGTGTTTGACCCAGCGCTTTCGGTAACCCTGCGTCAACAACTCCCATGCGATCCAAGCCGAGGCTGGCGGTGACCCGTCCAAGCGGATCGATCACGGCCGATATACCCGTGTTGGCTGCCCGCGCGACGGGGATTCCCTCTTCGATCGCCCTCACGCGTGCGGTTAGCAGATGCTGGTACGGACCTGTCGAAGGCCCGAACCAGGAATCGTCGGTCACGTTCACGAACCAGCCGGGACGACTTTGCCCCACGACTGCACCGGGGAAAAGGATTTCGTAACAGATGAGAGGCCCCGCCGGGGGTGCGCCCGGCACGGTATAAGTATGCGGCCCGTCGCCGGGTGTGAAGCCCCCCGGGCTGTCGACAACTTTGCTGATTCCCAGCGCTGTCAAAAAACCGCTCAACGGCAGGTATTCACCAAAAGGTACGAGGTGGAACTTGTCATAGGCATCCAGAAGCTGACCGCCGTTCGCAAAGATGTAAAGGCTATTGAAGTAGTGAAAGTCTCCGTTCGGTGTGGCGAGTACCCGCTCGGCTCCGGTCATCAGAACGCGATCGCCGTTTGTCAGTATCGCGATATCGTCCAGCGCCTCCGCTTCTCGCGTAACCAGAAAGGGGGGTGCCGCCTCGGGCCAGATCAGATGCGTGATCGGCTGATAGGATCGCATGTTGCTCAGGTCGATCAATCTTTGCCAGTTACGTGCAACGTATTGTGGGAGATACTTCTCGCTCTGTGGAACATTGGGTTGAACCAGACGCAAGCGAACGCCTGGAACATCTCCCGGATCGACCGTTGCGAGACGCAGATCGCCGCCGATCCACAGCACAACGAAGAGAACGGCCATCGCAGCGGGCAAGCGATAGGCATGCGAGTCCCGGTCGCAGAATTGTGCCAGCGATGCGCCCAGAAGAACCGTCAGAAGCGAAAGACCATAGGCTCCGACGAGTGCCGCGCTCTGCAAGACTCCAAGAGACGCACCCCACGCATAGGCCGGCAGGTTCCACGGAAACCCCGTGAGAAGATGTCCTCGCAACCATTCCGCAGCGCTATAGAAAGCCGCAAAAAGAAAGATGCGCGAAACGCCCGCCCGCCAGAGAGCGGATGCCGCGGCGCACGCCGCGGCGAGATAGAGCGCCATGCCGCCCGGCAGCAGAAGCGCGACGAACGGAATTTGCCAGGCATGCGCTGCAGCGTCGACAGTGAAGGCGTAGCCGACCCAATACAGGCCTGCGAGAAAATGTCCGAAACCGAATGTCCAGCCGATAAAGGCCGCGCTCGCGATCGGCCGCTTGTGGTTTTGCGCGCCATCGATCAGCAACACCAGCACCGCGAACGCAATCAGCAGGAACGGAAAGATTCCGAATGGCGCGAACGAAAACGCCGAGAGAAGCCCGACGCCGAACGCCAGCCCGTGCCGACGCCAGCCGGTCAGGCTTCGGACGTGTTCTCCGACCCCTACGGCAACGTTTGAGAACGAATTCAATCGGCGACTTATATCGGCCATTCATCCGGAGCGGTCTGGCGTCGAATCGCAGTCATACCAGCGACAGCCGGAAATGGCGCAGCTTTTCTGCCGAGGCTCGACGCAATCGCGTCAGTCGCCGATTTTGACGTCGGCCATACCTTCCTTGTCGAGGTGGCCGCGATAGGACTTGAGCTTCACGTTCCCGGACCCGAACGCCTCGATGTGCGGATCGACGGCGACGCCTCCGAACGTGAAGTCGCCGGCACCCATCATTTCGACGTGCAGCGGGTTGGCCACGCCGTCCGCGATTTTCACGGTGCCCGAACCGGCGATCTCGATTCGAACGGGACCGTTGACCCGAGCGGCAATGACGTCTCCCGAACCCGCGATGCCGAGCTTGAGTCCGCCCGCGATCGGTCCAAAATCCGCATCGCCGGATCCGGCAATATCGGCATGTACGCTACCGGTCGGCCCGACCTTCACTTTGCCGGAGCCGCCGATGTCGAGGTCAAGGGCGCCGGTGACTGAGGCGATGTCGATGCGGCCATCGCCGCCAAGGTCGATATTTGCTTTCGATACCTTGCCGATCTTGGCATTCGTCACGGCGGCATCGAGTCGTAGGACACCTTGCGTATCGCCGATGTCCGCATTTCCGACCAGACTTGCAACGTTCACGTCCGTGCCTCGCGGCACAGTGACCTTGACGAACAGATTGTCCGAGCGCCGGTCTTCTTCAACGTCCGAGAAATTGAACCAGTCGTGCCAATTCCACACCGAGGTGTCGTTCTTGTATTCCGCGCCGTCGATCTCGAGCGTGTTGCCTCTTACAGACACGTTGACGCCGTCGACACGCGATTTGACGCCGGATACCTCGACCGTCATCGCGCCTCCATCGCGCACGTCCACAATGACCGTACCAACGATGTCGTCGAACTTGAGGGCAGCGGCCGCGTAGTTACGCACCGGCAAGCGGCTCCAGCTGTTGTCGCCCGAATGCCACCCGCCAGGGGCCGATGGGGGAGCGGGTGGGGCCGGCGGTGCTGCTGGCGCCGCGGGGGCGGCGGCGTGGGCTGCAAGGGCCGTATCGACGCTACCAAGCGTTGGGACGATCAAAAGAGCCGCTGCCGCGGCACCCATCAGCAGAGATTTCGTGTTCCGGTTCATACTCAAAAGCTCCTGGCCCCCCTCTTGGATGTCTCAGATAGGGCCCCCGTCACTCGTGCGTATAGAGAGGCCAAATCGCGGACCAGTCATGCGCGTCCGGAAGGAGAACAAACTAGCGACAAGGCCGACCCGGTTTCACGCAACCAGCCGGTAGCCGCCGCTCTCGGTTACGAGAATCTGAGCCTGGCCCGGGTTC
The DNA here is from genome assembly GCA_050014535.1 of Rhizomicrobium sp. Taxonomy (GTDB): domain Bacteria; phylum Pseudomonadota; class Alphaproteobacteria; order Micropepsales; family Micropepsaceae; genus Rhizomicrobium. The sequence goes on along the minus strand of JBEKDC010000014.1, from coordinate 2,169 downwards.
GTTTCGATTTTTTGTCGCAGACGATAGATATGGGTTTCCAGGGTGTGGGTCGTCACGGCGGGGTTATAGCCCCAGACCTCGTGCAACAGCGTTTCCCTCGCGACCGTCTCGCCGGATCGATGCAGGAATTTGAGGATATTGGTCTCCTTCTCGGTCAGCCGAATTTTCTTGCCCTGGGAATCGACAAGCACTTTGGCGCTGGGCCGAAAAGTGTAGGGACCGATGCGATAAACGGCCTCTTCGCTTTGTTCGTGGCTCCTGAGATGGGCATGCAGACGCGCCATCAGCACCGCAAAACGAAAAGGCTTGGCGATATAGTCGTTGGCGCCCGACTCAAGGCCCTCGATCATGTCGTCGTCAGAGTCCTTGGCCGTCAGAAGAATGATCGGACACGTGATCCCGTCGTTGCGGAGTTCGCGGCACAACTGGCGCCCGTCCCCATCGGGCAAGCCCACATCCAGGATCATGAATTCGTAGAGGCCTTCGCGGGCACGAGCCCTACCCTCGGCGCAGGTGCAGGCTTCGACGGGTAGACAGTCGCCTTCCGCAGCCAATTGTTCGGCCAGCGAACTGCGCAACGTCGCGTCGTCATCGACCAAGAGAACCCGCTTGGCACTCGGCATGGCAACTCCTTTGAAATTTTCGGCCTGGACGACGCAAACCCTATCCGGTTTCGGGAAGGCGGTGTATGCGAGCATGTAAGCCCTTCCTTCGGCGGCGCAAATGGGGAAATGCGTAGGGGGTCCGATCAGTCTCGACGCGAGAATTTGGTGCGCCTGTAGTAAAGCGCCATCCGCTCAGCTGTCGACCGGCAGAAATTGCCACCCCTGGCTCACCGCAAAGGCAAAAGCCTGCCTTTCCGGGCTTTTCGGCATGGCAGGGGCCTTGCTTACCAATGACACCATGAGCGCCTCCTATTCTGCAATTTTCCCGTCGCTTCAGACGGCCAAGCTGGCCTTTCCGCCGCCTCCGGCGTTTCCACCCGCGGCAACCGGGGGAGCTGCGGCGCCGGCTGAGGAAGACAGCTTTGGTCGCGACGTCTTCGAAACTCTCAATCCCCTGCAGCACATTCCCATCGTCTCAATGATCTATCGCGATATAACCGGGGACAAGATCGGCCCCGTCGAACGCATTGCCGGCGACACGCTTTATGGCGGCTTGCTCGGGCTCGCATCGTCGGTGGCCAATGTCGCGTTCCAGGAGGTGACCGGCAAGGATTTCGGCGATACCGCGTTCGCGATGATGGGTTTGAGCGGCGGCAAACCTACCGCGGTGGCGGCTGGCGGCCCGGCCACGCAACCCGCGCCGCCGCGCGTAGCCACAGCGGCTCCCGCGCAATTGATCCCCGTCGCCGCTACGACGGCATCGTCTTCGATTCGATCGGGAACGGCAGGGGCCTTCGACGACAGAACGACCAAGGCGCTTATGGGATCTCTCGACGGCAAAGGAACTGGTCTTGATCTGGGAGCTGGCACGGCTCCCACAGCGTCCACCATGGCAACTTCGCCGCTACCGGCCGCCGCGACGCAGACCACCGACCTCGACGACCAGAACGCCAGCGCTCTGATGGCATCGCTCAATCGGGGCGGCGTGGCCACCGATATGAGTTTGCGAGCGATGTACGCCTATCGCAAAACGATCGGACTTCCGACGGGAGCGCCGAGTTCAGACGCAACCCTGCACTGAACGAAGCGGTTAATTTCGCTCGCCAAAAATCGCGCTTCCGACGCGCACATGCGTTGCACCAAAACGAATCGCGATCTCGAAGTCCGCGCTCATTCCCATGCTGAGATAAGACAGACCATGCGCATGCGCGAGCTTGGCGAGCAGCGCAAAATGTGGCGCGGGCGCTTCTTTCGCGGGTGGGATGCACATGAGACCCTCGACGGGCAATCTTAATTCTTCCCTGCAGTATGCGATGAATGCAGGTGCGTCCTGAGGCGCGACGCCGGCTTTTTGCGGCTCCTCGCCCGTGTTGACTTGAATGAACAAAACCGGCGCGCGACCCGTGCGATCGATTTCTGCGCGAAGCGCTTCTGCCAACCTGGGCCGGTCGAGCGAGTGAATGACATCGAACAATTCGAGTGCCTCACGCGCCTTGTTGCTTTGAAGCGGACCGATCAGGTGAAGCTCGATGCCGGAGAATTCCGCCCGGAGCTGCGGCCATTT
>JBEKDC010000013.1:0-26271 GCA_050014535.1 Rhizomicrobium sp. | reverse complement strand
TTCATGATGCCGCCGAAGATGTTGACCAGGATTCCCTTCACGTTGGGATCCGAGACGATGATCTTGAACGCCGCCGTCACTTTCTCCTTCGACGCGCCGCCGCCGACATCGAGGAAGTTGGCGGGCTCCTCGCCGTAAAGCTTGATGATGTCCATTGTCGCCATGGCAAGGCCTGCGCCATTGACCATGCAGCCGATCGAACCGTCGAGCTTGACGTAGGAGAGATCGTATTTGGCCGCTTCGCGTTCCGTCGGATCCTCTTCGTTCGGATCGCGCAGTTCGGACACATCCTTGTGCCGGAATAGAGCGTTGTCGTCGAAATTGATCTTGGCGTCGAGACAGACGACCTGGCCGTCTTTCGTCACCACGAGCGGATTGATTTCGAGCAGGCTCATATCCTTGGCCGAGAATGCCGTATAGAGGCCCTCGATCAGCTTGCCGCATTGCTTGGCCTGATCGCCCTTCAGAGCGAGCGCTGCGGCGATGTTGCGTCCCACATAAGGCTGATAGCCGGCAGCCGGTTCGACCTGGAAGGTGAGAATCTTTTCCGGCGTCTGCTTGGCAACCTGTTCGATATCCATGCCGCCTTCGGTCGAGGCAATGAACGCGACCCTGCTCGTCTCGCGATCGACCAGCGCCGACAGATAAAGCTCGCGCTCGATGGCGGAGCCGTCTTCGATATAAAGCCGGCGCACGACGCGGCCATGCGGTCCCGTCTGGTGCGTGACCAAAGTCATGCCGAGCATACGGGTCGCTTCCTTGCGCACATCCTCGATCGAGCGGACGACTTTGACGCCGCCACCCTTGCCGCGGCCGCCCGCGTGTATCTGCGCCTTCACCACCCATACCGGCCCGCCCAGCGTCTCGGCCGCCTTGACGGCCTCATCGACCGTGAAGGCCGGCAGCCCTCGCGGAACATTGACGCCGAAGCCCTTGAGCACGGCCTTAGCCTGGTATTCGTGGATGTTCATGGGGATTCCTTCGGGGACACTGGCGGGGAATTGGCGCGCACAATATCAGCGGACTTTCCAGGCGCAAGCGAGGCGCCAAAAGCAAACGTCCCGCCCGTCTGGTGCTCCCCACTATTCGTGAAATTCAGTTGCCGTCGCCCACACCGCCTTCGAGCGTCATGCCGTTGAGATCGACCGGACGGGCGCTGGCCGTGCGGCCGGGCGCGATGCAGACGGAGGTGCGGTAGGAGAAGAACAGGTCGCCTGTGCCGTATTTGCGCAAGTTTGTGCGCTCGGTGCAGTCCTTCACCGGCAGTTCCGGCGCACATTTGAGCATGCCGTTCTTGAAGTGCCGGAGCGCTTCATGCTCGCCGCAGGTCATCGCCTGGCCGCTTTGATACGAGCCCGCCATGCCCTGATCCGACTGCACGACGTCGCCGATCAAAACCTTCACCGTGGAACCCGGAATGCAGCGCGCGATTTCGCCTTCATAGGACGCATCGATCCAGGTTTCCGAGACCATGTGCGACGCCGGGAATTCATGACCGTCCGCGGACACGCAAACCGCATGGATCGCCTTGACGACGGTCGCGTCCTGCATCTCGCAGGCCTGCGAGGTGTTGACGGTGCCCATCTCCGCGTTTCTGTTGACGACGGTGTCTTCGACATAGCTGCCGCCGCCGGACACGGCGCCCGATCCGGCAATCGCACCGGACCGCGAAAAAGCGCCCGCCGAAGCGCTCGCAGAAGCCGTAGCCGACGCCGAGCCGCCATTGTTGATGGTGATGTTCTTCGTGATGTCGATGTTCTTGGAGATGTTGATGTCGTTGTTGATCGTTACCGGCTTGTAGATATTGATGTTGGTGTTGATGGTTACAGGCTTGATGATGGTGATGCCGCCACCGCCATGTCCGCCGCCATGACCGCCACCGCCGCCGTGGCAACCGGGTCCGGTCCCGCCGCCGGAACCGCCGCCATAGCCGCCTGAACCGCCCGCCGACGCCGGCTGCAACGCCATTGTCACGAGCAAGGACGCAGACACCGCCTCTGCGAGAAACTTGAGAGACTTCGGCATCATTGTGCGTGCTCCTCGCTGCTGTCCATGTTAGTCGCAGAGTGTCACGCGAGGCGCGAAAACATGGGCAGAGCCTTAACTTGCGGCCGCTACGCTTCAGGAACCGTGCCATGGAAAAGCTGGATTATTCGCGCAAGCTTGCCCCGAAACGGCACGGGTTCGTCGCCGAAGAACGGCGTGCGTAAACCATGATCCGCACATGATCCCGATCTCGGACGACAATCCCGGAAGGAACACGCCCATCGTCACCTGGGCGATCATCGCGCTGTGCGTAATGGTTTATTTGTGGGAGCGGCAACTCGGCCACGAGATGGATCGCGCCATAGCCGTGCTCGGATTCAAGCCGGACTCGCTTTTCGGCCACAGGCACATCGTCGACAGATGCGCCGCGATTCCCGCGATCGGGACAATCTTCATTTCCATGTTTCTGCACGGCTCGGTTCTGCACATCGCGGGCAACATGCTTTACCTGTGGATTTTCGGAAACAATGTTGAAGACGCGATGGGGCATGTGCGCTTCGCCTTCTTCTATCTCATATGCGGCGTGGCGGCGGCTCTCACACTCGCCTGGATGGACCCGGGCTCGCGAGTGCCCATGATCGGCGCATCGGGCGCGATTTCCGGCGTGCTGGCGGGTTACGTTCTGCTGTTCCCCCGCGCGAAAGTGACCGTCATCGTGCCGCTGGGCATTATCTTCTTTCCGCTGGCCGTCAGTGCGTTCTGGGTGGTGGGTTTCTGGTTTGTCCTGCAGCTCGTCAGCGCGGCGTTCACCGATCCGGGCCAACCGGGGGTCGCCTGGTGGGCCCATGTGGGCGGCTTTGCGGCGGGGCTCGTACTGACGCCGATCCTCAAATCGTCCGGCTTTCCCCTTTTCGGGCCTGTGCGTCGGGGCCCCTGGAGCCGATAATCCGCATTCCGGGCCGAAATCGCGACGCGGAACCCGAGTGGCACGGCTTCTGCTCTTTTGCCTTCCATCGAACATCACGGCGTCCCGGACTGGATCACAGCGGGATGGACACTGCGGGAGCGAAGGGCAGATGAAACACAGGAACAGCCATCTCTTGGTGGGTTATTGGAGCAGGCTCCGTCGCGGACGCGACCTTCCCGACCAGGCCGACATCGATCCCCGCGCCATCAAGCGCATGCTCTCCCATGTCTTCATCCTCGAGGCAGCCGACACGACGAAGCCGCACTACCGGCTGGCCGGAACGTCTCTGTGCGATAGCTTCGGCTTCGAACTGAAAGGCACGAACTTCCTCGCCCATTGGGAAGCGCAAAGCCGCAGCTCGCTGACGCTTCTGCTGCGCCAGGCCATCGCGCTCAAGCAGCCCGTCTGCATCTCGTCCATCGGCGCCACCGCGGAATGCGGCATGGTCGAGATGGAAACCATTCTGGCTCCGGTGACCTTCGGCGACGAATCACCCGTCCGCTTTATCGGACTGACGCAGATCTTGAGCGACACGGCGCAACTGGGGGGCAAGCCCATCGCCTTCGAACGCCTCGTGGGCTCACAACTGGTGCAGGAAGACGAACCGCTATCGAACAACACATTGCCTCCGCCGCCGATGCCGCCAAGCGATGCGCTGCGCAGCCATCCGCGCGCGCCGCATCTGAGGCTCGTGGTGTCGCGCGAAAGGCCGGCGATCGTTCACAACGAAATGGACGAGATGATGCTCCGAATGATCGCGGCGCTCGATATCGTCACCCAACCCTCTGCGCGGCTTGTGGCGGCCAACGAAGGGGCGGAAATGTCAGTGGGAGTAAGTTGAATCGTTCGCCGGCTGATTGGTCTGCGGTGCGGACGGTTCGGTGGGATGATCGACCGGATCGTTGTGCAGGATCACTTTGTTGAGTTCGATGGAATCGTCGCGCCGCTGTAGATACGGAATTTCGTATTTCTCGTATTTGGTGAGAAAAGCCTCGAAATCCGCATCGTCCTGCGGCAGGCGCTTGTCGCAGCGGTCGGGCGGCAGGTGCTGGGTCTCCTGGCACCACATGTCGAAATTGATTTCCGCCAGAGGGTAGCTTGCCGCCTGTGCGTCGGCGCGCGCGGCAATCATGCACAGCGCGAGGCCCAACCAGATTCCCTGTCCAATGGCACGCATGAGAAACACCCTACACCCAATCGCAACGTTTCGGAAGGGTTCCCGGTTTCAGCCTGCGACTCTCACGCCGCCGCGACCGCCGATTTCAGCCCGTCTTCCGCCACCCTTACGACCTCCGGCGCAGGCGCCGAGCGACCCAGGATCATATCCGCCGCCTTTTCCGCGATCATGATGGTGGGCGCATTGGTGTTGCCGGAGACGAGCGAGGGCATTACGGAGGCATCGACCACGCGCAAGCCCTCGATCCCATAAACCTTGAGCGACGGATCGACGACACTGTCGCGATCCTTGCCCATCTTTGCGCTGCCGACGGGGTGATAGATCGTCTCGGCGGTCCGGCGCACCCACGCATCGATCTGGTCGTCCCGCTGGATATGTGCGCCCGGCATCAGTTCGGGCCCGCGATAGGGATCGAACGACTTCTGCGCGAACACGTCGCGCGCCTGGCGCACGCCTTCGCGCAGCGCGCGGCGGTCTTCCTCGGCTTCGAGATAATTCGGCTGGATGATCGGCGCCGACAAGGGATCGGCCGATTTGATCGAGATATAGCCCCGGCTTTCGGGACGCAGCTGGCACACATGCGCCATGAAGCCGTGACGGTCCGCCTTCTTGCGCGTGTGATCGCTCATCAAGGCCGCGATGAAATGGAATTGCAGGTCCGGCGTTTCAAGATCCGGCCGGCTTTTGAGGAACGCACCTGATTCCAGTCCCTGTCCCGAACCAAGCCCCGTGCCGAACAGAAGATATTCCAATCCCGTTCTGGCCGCGCGCAGGGGGTTGGCCTGGCTGTAGAGCGTGATCGGCTGGGTGCACTCATACTGGATCGAGCAATCGAGATGATCCTGCAGATTGCGGCCCACGCCTTTGAGATCGGCGACCACGGGAATACCGAAGCGGCCGAGGATTTCGCTGTCGCCCACGCCCGACAGCAACAGAACCTGTGGGGTATTCACCGCGCCGCCCGACAGGATCACTTCGCGGATGGCGCGCACCTGAAATTTCTCTTTCTTCTGCGCATATTCGACGCCGACCGCCCGGGTATCTTCGAACAACACGCGCGTGACATGGGCATTGGATTCGACCTTGAGATTGGGCCGGTCGAGCGCCGGCACGAGATAGGCGGACGCGGTGCTCCAGCGCCGTCCCTCGCGGATGGTCATCTGGTAGGGCCCGAAGCCTTCCTGGCTGCGGCCGTTGAAATCCTGCGTCTGGGGAAAGCCTGCTTCGAGGCCCGCCTGTATGAAGGTGCGGAACAGGGGATTGGTCGAGCGGCCGTTGGAGACGTGCAGCGGACCCATGCCGCCATGGAATTCGTCGCCGCCGTTCTCGTTGGCTTCGGCGCGCTTGAAATAGGGCAGCACGTCGGCGAACGACCAGCCTTCGCAGCCCATCTGCCGCCAGCGGTCGTAATCGCGCGCATGGCCGCGGATATAGATCATGCCGTTGATCGAGGACGAGCCGCCCCAGCCGCGTCCGCGCGGCCAATAGAGCCGGCGGTTGTTCAGATGCTGCTGGCCTTCGGTGTCGTAATACCAGTTGTGCGGATTGCGCTTGCCGATCAGCGCGGGGATGCCGGCCGGCATGTGGATCATCAGCGACTTGTCGCGGCCGCCGGCTTCGATGAGCAGCACTTCGACGGCGGGATCGGCCGACAGCCGGTTGGCCAGCACGCACCCCGCGCTGCCCGCACCCACGATGATGTAATCGAATGCTTTCATGTCATAACCCTGTCGGCGACCGTCCGCGAAGCGCGCGCTCGCTTATATCAGCGCCGCGGGCCTTTGCGTCATCCCCGAGAGGCGAAGTTTCCGGCTCAAATTCCTTGTTTTTCGCATCAAAAAAAATCTCACCCTGTTATTGCTCACAAAAACCCAGCAAGACCGCGGACTTTTTCGGATGCAACAGGCGCGAGCGGGTCCTGTTATCGGCCTGTTATTTCTCCTGTTACGACCCCTGTTATCCCACCTGATATCCGCCTGTTTTGCGCACGTCCTGGAAGCGGCACCACCGCGGCGCGAACGCATCGAATCCCGTTCCGCAAAAGCCGACGCCATCGGCGATATTATACTTGACGTTCCCAGACGCTTGGGATAGTGTTTCTCCATAAGGAGTTAGCACATGTCCAAGTCCATTTTCAGCGCCCCACAATTCACCGACGAAGCCGCCGCCTATGCCTTTGTAGAGGCCCACCTTTGGCCGGAAGGCCCGGTTTGCCCCCACTGTGGCGTGATCGGACAGGCGGGACGCCTTCAGGGCAAAAGCAACCGTCCGGGCCTGTGGAAGTGCTACGCGTGCCGGAAGCCCTTCACCGTCAAGGTCGGGACCATCTTCGAGGCCAGCCATATCCAGATGCGGGACTGGCTGACCGCTATCCACATGATTTGCTCTTCGAAGAAAGGCATCAGCGCGAACCAGCTTCACCGGACTTTGGGAATTACCCTCAAATCCGCATGGTTCATGGCCCACAGAATTCGCGACGCGTTCAAACCCGCCGAAGGCCAGTCGCCACTCGGCAGCGGTGGCCGCTTTGTTGAGATGGACGAAACCTACTACGGGCAGAAGGCGGACCAGCCCAAAGACAAGCGCGGTTCTGGTCGCAAGCATACCGTTGTGGCGCTTGTAGAGCGTGGCGGGCGGCTCCGGTCGTTCCACATGCCGGTCATGCGCAAGATCGATGCGACCGATATCGTGAAGCATCATGTCTCGCGCAGCGCACAACTCAACACAGACGAGTCGACCCTCTACTTTGGAATTGACAAGTGGTTTGCCAGCCACGCGACCGTGAACCACAGCGAAAAGGAATATGTTCGCGGCGATGCGACCACCAACACCATTGAAGGAGCGTTCGGCCTGTTTAAGCGCGGCATGATCGGCACTTACCAACATTGCGAAGTGCAGCACTTGCAGCGGTATCTGAACGAATTCGACTTCCGCTATTCGAACCGCAAGGCGCTTGGGATCGGCGACGAAGGCCGTGCTGCCAAGGCGCTCAAAGGGGCAGTCGGAAAGCGCCTGACCTATCGAACAACTCGCGGGCAAGAAAACAGAGCGTGACTTTCGCAAGGGCCGGACTAAACTCCGGCTCATTCTGGCGCTGCTAGAACGCGCCTTGGAGTGACGCGACGTGCCGAAAAAAAAGCATATACTTTCCGAAGAAGAGCGGCGCAAGCGCATACGCGAAACCGCGCGCGAGATTGGGACAAGCGATGATCCGCAAGAGTTTGAACGCGCCTTCAAAAAGGTAGTCAGCGCGAAACGCGCAGATGGCAAGAAAACAATATAAGCCCCCGGAATTTCGGCTTCATGGCGGCTGTGTATATCGGGCTGTCGCATGCAAAAAATGCGGCTCTCCCATTGTATTTCGATTAGAGGGAAAACTGCCATTTAGAAGTGTAAAACGCTGGTCGCGGCAAGACATTCATTTGAAGATCGTTTGTGCAAATGAGGCTTGCCAGCATGAGGACATATATGAACCAGCAGATACCGTTTCATTTGTTTGGCCGGAATCGACTGCAAAGAAACCGTAGAGCCTGGTAGGGCAGAGTCGATAGCAGTTTCGTTTAGGGCAGTAACGACCGCATCCAAATTAAGCACAATGTCGGTAGCCTCGTGCTCAAAAACCATCCCGCTGTGTTCATTGATCTTTCGAGAAACCTGCATTTCCTCCTGCATCATTTTTCGCGTTACAGGGTGCATGTAAAATTTTCCCTCATGCGGGAACATCGTGCTTATGATCTCTTGCAGGTAAGCCTCTGGCGCCGTCCGCTTACTGGCGTGTTCCGCCATTCGCCGGAGTGTCCATGCTAAGATATCGGCGGCCTGAAGCGGCGGGTGGCATCTATCATCTGCGTGTATTGGCCGATTACCAAAACGCTTTCTTGCCTCTTCTGGTGCGGCCTCGACCATGCGCGTATGGAGAGATTGAAGATAATCACTCTGCTCATTTTGTTCGTCAAATATAAAATCGATGGGCTCGTCTATTCCGCTACGCAACTCCCATTGAAATGCAAGCGACATGATTTTGTGGTACATATACAGATATGGATGGTCCATGCGCCGCGCCACTTTCGCGAAAACCGCCCGATAATCCTCCTGCAGGACGGTCGTGGCCAATCCGACTAATGCGTGTTTTTTTATGATTTCCAAAAATAAGCGCAACCGCCATAGATCACGGGGAAATATAGCGTCTTTCATGTGAAACGCTTCTATGGCGGGCGGTAAGCTAAGTACCCGTTGCCACTCAAGAACAAATTTGGCCCACGCTTCGGCACGCGCGAGAAACCCTGCCATCACAAAAACGGGGGGCTCAGTCTTTCCGCTCTCGTCAAAATAGCCCTTCATGAAAAGCAGCAATCGTTCGGCGGCATTGATAATGCCGCACAGATGGGGAGCGACCTCCCAAATCGGGATTCGCCCACGCACTCAACCATACCACTTGCGACTGGGTACGGGAAGTATAATATCGCCACGCCATCTCTTGCTTGCCTTTGTTCATTGTTTGTTCTACTTTATAGCCAACGGCGTTACAGTCAAGTCCGTCGCGCGACGTGCGGGTGCGCGCGAACGACAGGGTCCATAAGTCGTTGACACATGTGTCACTGACGTAGTACGGAAACCGTGACGCGGTCATGCGCTTCGAATTCGATCCCATCAAGAGCGCGAAGAATGCCCGCGAACGGGGTTTGCCGTTTGCCGCCGCCGCGCGAATGTTCGACGGCGTCCGGCTTGAATGGGAAGACGAGAGAAAAGACTATGGCGAAATCCGCATCGGCACGCTCGGCGAAATCGAAGGCCGCATCTTCTTCGCGACATTCACGCGGCGGGGAGACGCCATCCGCATCATCTCGTTCCGCAAAGCCAACGCGCGCGAAACACGACGCTATCGCCTCCGCGAACGAGGCGACGAAGATTGACTGGTCCAAAGTCGATGCGACCACCGATGCCGACATTGCGCGCCACGCGCGGCAAGACGGCACGAGCCCACTCTCCGATCGCGCCTGGAATGAGACGGTTGGCCGCGTGCGCGCCGTCCCTCCGGCCGAAGTCGATGTGCGCGCAATCCGGGAGAAACTGAAGCTGTCGCAGCCGGAATTTGCGGCGCGCTTCGGCTTCACCGCCGCATCCGTGCGCCAATGGGAACAAGGCCGCCGCCGCCCCCATGGGCCGGCGCGCGTGCTGCTGACGATTATCGCGAAAGAGCCGAACGCGGTGAGGCGGGCGCTGGAGGCGGTGGAGGGATAAGGCGTTCCGTTCTACGGATTCCATCGACACGAAACCTATTTACGGCAGCGGTCAGCTCAGCATCGCCAGACATTGGCGAATACGTAAGGTGTCGCTGAATTCCTTTTTCGGGGGGGTCGCATGCTTCTGGCTGCTTTCTATGCGGGCGTCTTTCTCGCCGCCACGTCCGCCTGGATGTGGGTACAATTCGGTTGGCAACCGCCCTTCGCGGCCGTCTGGGATTCGCGGGCTTACTTTTATTTCGGCATGCTCTGTGCGTCATCGGCATGGGTCGCAGCGGTCGGAACGGTCGATCAAACGCCGTGGCGCCGGTTGCCGAAATTCCTGAGGGCGATTCCGTTTACGATCGTCTCGTTCGTGACGCTATTCGCGTTTCTCTTCATTAACGACCTGTCTGCGGCATCGACGACACATGACGTGCTGTCAAAACTGGGATTGGCGACGGCGGCGGGCGTCGGAGCGGGAATAGTGATAGGATTTCTCGATGCCCTTGCTCCGGAGCCGGACGCCGAGCGCAAGGACGCGCAAAATCCTGAAAACCGCCGGATCAGGATACTTCTCGTTCTCGCGGCCATCGTCTCTGTCGGCGTAACCTCGCTTCTCATCCCGCGCGCGAGAGACGATGCCGGTATCCGCGACTTTGCCCGGTTTGGGAACGCGCAAGGTTGTCTCGAAATCGGCGTGAGCAAAGGCGCGATGACGGACGACCAGTTCGGCATCGTCAAGATCACCGCTCAGGGCAAAGCTAACGGCCTCGTTCTCGAGCGCGATGAGTGGAGCGCCGTTTCGGAACTGTGGTCGAAAGCCGAGCACGCGCAATCCGGGAACTGGCGCGTGGTCGGCGAAGTGCACGACACGCAAACCTCCGATCCGTCGCGCCTGGTGCTCACCGCCGGAAAACAGGGCGTTCGGTTTGTTATCAGTTCGCCCCATGATCAAACCATGACTTTCGATCTCGCCCCCGGAAATTTTTCGCGCTTCGACGCGGCTGTCGCCAAAGTGGCGATCACGCTGCATCAATGAGATGGGAGTGCGAAGCCGCCCGCCGCGCATCGCACGCGGTAGGCAATTCGGCAGATCTCACCACTCCGCGGCGGCGATGCCCGCGTGCACTTCTGCAATAGCCAGGTTGGTGAGGCGGATCGCCTCCAAGCGGTGACCGCCTTTGTTCGGCGAAGCCGCCACAAGTTCGTCGCGCGCCGCAACGAGCGAATCGAGCGCTGCCTGCATATGCGGCTGGTCGGCCGTCGCGTGGCCGATGAAAATCCCGGAGGTCGTCGCCAAGCCAAGCGCCATCGCGCAGACGGCGCCTTTGATGAGATTGTTCATTGGAAATATCCCCGTTCCACAATGCGGCCGGACGCCCGCGCCGGGATATTACATGCCCGCGCCGTTTCGCAACAGAACGCACTCGCAATAAGGCGTGTCTCGGCTTCGAGCGCGTCCGCTACCGCGGACCGTTACTCCGGCAGCCCGCCGACGTCGTCCGGATTGCTCATGCGCCGGAATTTCTCGTTGTTGAGTTTGATCTGAGCATCCATCTTCGAGAAATCGGCCACAGGCACCGGCGTTCCCACCGCAAACGACGGACGGTTCGCATCGGTCGCGACCTGTTTCATCACCTCGTCATAGATCAGCTTGAGGGGATTGAGATCGCCGATATCGAATTTGACCGCAGGCGCCGCTGCGACGACGCGCGGCTGTGCGGTCCATGCCGAAGATGGATCGAGCAGGATTTGCGCCGACGCACCCATCAGCGCGCCGCCGGCCACCACTGCCGCCACAAGGAATCCGAACCGCATGCAAGCGTCTCCCGATCCGAACGGGTCGCATGATAGAAGGCCGATACAAACCAATCCTGAACCGGATCGATAAAATGCTGTGTTCCGGTCCGCCCCCCTTCCGTCACGCGGCTGGCGCCGCGCGCCACCTTCCCCCGAAATGGGGGAAGGCTAAGAAGTGGAATTGCGCTACGCCTTTTTTCTTGCCTTCCCCCATTTCGGGGGAAGGTGGACGCCTCGCATTTGCGAGGCGGACGGATGGGGGACCGTGCTTTCAGCCCGCCGCCGCCCGGCGAAGTTCTTCGAAATTGTAGTTGTGCCGGTTGGCCCGGAAGCGCGTGATTTTCTTGACGAAGCTGTCGGGCTCGGAAAAAGCGTCGCGCGGGCGATTGCGCGGAGGATGAAGAACATAATCGTACCAGCGCGCGGCCATATCGATCATGATTTTCTTCTGTTCCGGCACGGCCGTGGTCAGCGCCAGCTCGTACAGTGCGACCACGTGATAGACGTGGTAGAAATTCTGGCCGTTCTTCATGAAGTTCGTCGGACAGCCGGCAATGAGGCCGTGCCGCGCGGGTGCGATGCGGAAAACGGTGCGGCTTCCGTCGTAATTCGAGTCCGGCAGCACCGAACGGCGCTTGAGCGTTCGTTGCGGCACGGTGGATTTTTCGTTGAACGATCCGGGATCGAACGAGATGCGCCGGCAGTCCGCCGCCACATGGATCTTCGTGTCGTACGAACTGCTCACCGACAGCGACACGTCCATGGTGGATGATCGGGTTCTTGCGATCTTGTTTTCATAGATGCAGTTGCGCGGCGTGTCTTCCGCAAACCACAATTCCTCGATGCGATAGCCGCCGACGCGCGCATCGGCGGGGACATATTCGACCATCACAGGAGGCGTCAGGCCGCGCATCGACGAATTGAAATGGATGCGAAATTCGTAAGGACACAGATTGGAATAGCGGCTGAGGCGGGTGGCTTCGTCGTCGAAGGAAGGCAGCATTTCGCACAGCGCTTCGAGATTGCGCCGATAAAACTCTTCCAACTCGCGGTTCGGAAAGAGGCTGAGATAGTCGTGGAGGTGAATCAGCGCGTCCATCCATCCGTTCAAAATCGTTTCCGGGCAGGCGCGGAAATTCGGCGTCTCGAGCAGCACGTTTCCGTCGACGCAGACCCCGCCTTTCTCGAACGGAAAAATCATGGCCGTGGCGAGCCGCGCGGCGACATCGCGCCAATCGACGCCGGTGGAGTCCGGGCAATCGCGCGCCAGTTTCGTGTAGCCCGCGAGAAGCTGGGCCTGGGCCATGGCGCTGTAAATCGGATCGTTGACCTGAAGCCGCGCCGTGCGAATGGTCTTCGGATAATAAAGCGCGAGCCCGCCATTCGGCAGCTCGACACAACACTCCAGCAGCCGCGTCGCGGTCCTGATCAGGGCCGGCGAAATCTTCGTCGCCGCCAGATAGCCGCCGATCCGGTTGGGATGAAACTGCCATTCGCCCAGATAGGGCGAATAGGGAATGTCCTTGTAGAACACGAGATTGTCGCGTTCGCGCCGGAAGTTCGCCGTGTCGGAGTCTTCCATCCTTGTGTAGGACTCGATCAGGGCGGGATCGGGCGCGAACATTTTCGCCGGATCGAGCAGCGAGCCCGAGCCCTGCGGCCAGTTGTCGGGACGCGCGGCGCGGCGGCCGGGCGAATTGCGGCCGAACAGCCAATGCGAAATATCCGGAAGGCGTCGCATGAGAAATTTCCGCGCCGGAACGATCGGCAGTGCCAGGCGCGCCACACCCCGCGCCGTTTTTCCTAGCATTGAAGAGACGCGGCTCGCAATCGGCCCCGCGCATCGAACCGCCGGCGCTTCAGGCGCGCCCGAGCCATCGCGCGAACGCAACGACGGCCCAAACGCCTTCGATCAGTCCGAAGGGCCACGCGCCTTGCAGGAATCCGTAAACCGATCCCAACACGCAGGCGCCGGAAAATCCCAGCACGAACCAGCGGCTGCGCGCCTCGAGCGCGTAGCAGACGAGCATGAGCGAAACCGCAATGAGCCCGAACAGTTGAAGCCCGCTCACGGCTCAAAACAGACCGGGTTGCGGATTGGGTTTGCCCGGCCGAGGCGGCGGCGGTTTTTTCTGCTCCTGCATGTCCCAATCGCCTTCGAAGGGCACGAGCAGCGCCTTGACCTCATCGAGCGTCGCGTTCGTCTCGCCCAGCCACGTCGCCCACTGTTCCGGCGCGATCACTGCCGGCATGCGATCGGTGATGCGCGAGATGAGATTGTTGGCGGCCGTCGTCACCATCGCGAACGTCAGAAGCTCGCCTTCGTCGCGATGCGTCCAGGCCTGCCACAGAACGGCGATGCCGACGGGCTTGCCGTCGCGCGGCGTAATCGTGTGCTGGACGGTCTTCTTCGGCGTGACCTCTTCGCCTTCGTTGAAATTGTTGACGACCAGGAGGCCGCGGCTATGGGCGAAGGCATCGCGGAATGTCGGCAGGCTGTCGATGGTTTCGGCGCGGGCATGGATGTGTTCGGGCCGGTCCTGCGGCGTCTTGGAACGCAGGCTCGCAAATCCCCAGCGCATTGCGACATTTTCCCGTTTTCCCTCCCGATCGAGCCGGATCACGCGCGCCATGCGCATGGGCGTCGCAGTTTCGATTCCGCCGGCGCTGCCCGCGCGCAGGAAATCCGAAAGCTCGTGCAGCTCGCGCCAGGACATCATCTGGGTGAATTTCCCGCACATCAGATATCGACACCGATTTGTAGACCGCACATTCAGCTGAACCGGATATCTCAACCTGTGGATCGGAAAACTATCAGACCGATTGTTCGGCGCGATATCGCTGAGCGATCTGCGTGCAACGTACGCGTAGGAATTCAAACAATTCGCTCTTCTCGCTGAAATCCGCGGGCGTGATAAGGTCTGCACGCTTGTCCAATCTCATCTGCTTCAACCGACGGTCCACAACTTCCTTCGACTTAGCAGGATCATATACCGCTACTCCGAGTCCTCCCTGGCTTCTTACCAAAGACAATGCCGGAACGTCGGTATCACCGTCACCGATGTAGATCATATTTTCGAATGGCGCCCACCGATTTTCGACAGGCACTCGCTTATTCACTGACTTGTCCCGATCCTCAAATGAACCCTTTGATATCTCGAAGAGCGACCGCGTTTTCATGGTTTCGTCCATGCAGAAGACGGGGATGCTCTCGGGCCGATCACGCTCGTCGGCCGGCGCAACGATCTCATACCGGCAGCCGAAGGTCCATTTGATCAAGTCCGGCGGAAGGAGCAATTCTACGAGATCCTTCAGTCCTGCGGTAATGATGAAATAGTGGATTTTCAGCCCGACCGATTTGAAGCGCGCCGTTTCTTCCACAAGCTTAAGCTTGCGAAGGAACGCCGGAACGAGGTCGTACAAAAGAATGTGCGGCCTAACAAAGTTCTCGAAAAATTCGGTGTTGAGCGGGACACCTTTTGCGAATGCAATGCGCGAAAGAGCATACATCCAAATGGGTGCATCACTGGCAAGAACGTGTTCCCACTTCGGCTTTCTTTCGTCACCGCGAAGGCGCTTCACGGTATTCCAGAAATCATTACCGCTCCGGCCGACTTCCAGTATTTCCACCACTTTGGTTGTGGTGTCCTGCGGTGTCAGGGTGCCGTCAAAATCCCAGACGATCGCGATGTTCGGCATAATCTATTTCTTAGGTTTGATTTTGTTTCTTCGCAGCGCAGACTTGCTGTCGGCAAGCGTTCCCGTTGCTCTATCTCTCCGAACCGACGCTCCAAGTACGATATACTTGGACGTATCGAATTTGTAGCCGGACAGTTTATGCGCGGAGTGTGCGACTGATGGTTTGGATTTTGCCATGATATGTCCCCGGGGGTTGATTGGCGGCACCCTGAAGCGGCCCACGCTTGGTTTTTGGATTATCGTAGAATCGATCTTACGGTGCTATCGAGGGAATTGGAATCCCGACCTCGCAGGAGTCACAGGATTGTTTGCGTCTGCGGACGACTTCGCGAACAAGGGGCTGGCCTTCGGAGCGAGGGATCGACCAGATCATGCCTCAACTTCAGGAGCGGGCCGCCATTCCTAGCGAACGACCCATCGCCGTCGTGACCGGCGCCACAGGCGGCATCGGCCGCTGGATCGCGCTGGGACTCGCGCGCGCGGGGCATCATGTGATTCTCGTCGGACGCGACGCTTTGAGAGGCGAAGCGGCGTCGGCCTGGATTGCGCAATGCGTGCCGCAGGCGAGCACGGAACTGATGATCGCCGATCTTTCGCTCCTGGCCGCGACACGCGCATTGGGCGATTCCATCGTGGCGCGGCACGGCAAGATCGCCGTGTTGGTCAACAATGCGGGCATCTTCGAGGCGACCCGCACGCTCACCGCGGAGGGTCACGAGCGCGTGCTCGCTACCAATCTGCTCTCGCCATTCGTTCTCACGCGCGCGTTATTGCCGGCGCTTGGCGCCGGCGCGCCGTCGCGCATTGTTACAGTCGGATCGTCCACGTCCGACCGCGCGCGCATCGATCCACATCGTCTCGTACTGGGTGTACGCTGGACGATGGTCGGGGCCTATGGCCAATCCAAGCTCGCAGCGATGATGATGACGTTCGCGTTCGCCAGACATCTCGCGGGCACCGGCGTGGTGGCGAATGTGGTGCATCCCGGCCTGGTGGCGAGTGGACTCGTGCGGACGGGCGGCGCGATCGGTCTGGTGTGGCGCTGCCTCGCGCCGTTTGCGTTGAGCGAGGAGCAAGGCGCCGATACGCCGCTCGCGGCCACGCTGGCGCCGGAATTCGCGACTGTCAGCGGCGTCTATCTCAAGAATCGGCGCGCGGCGCCGCCAAACCCGCGAGCTCTGGACCCGATTCTGGTTGAACGCGTGTGGGCGGCGACGCAGCAACTTGCGGACGGGACAGAGAGCCGCGCGCGAATGTGAAGAGCGGCGTGAGCCAACGTTCGAACCACAGCTGCACGCTCCAGCGCCGCGCACCCTTTCCGAACGGACCATGCACGTCGAACACGCGCCGGGACGGCACAAACAATGTCGGCTCCAGCAAACGCCGCGCATCGGGATCGCCGGTAGCCTGCCGCTCGATTCCCATCTTTCCCATGCCCATCGCGATGAGACCGGGCACGATGCGCGTCGCGAGCGAGAAGGCGGCCGCCGTGCCGCTGATCGTCATCTCGCGGCGTCCGCCGGCAACCGCCTGCAGGATTCCCTGCGCCACCACACCCGGCTGATAGACGGGCCAGGCGGGGCGAGCCGGCCAGCCCATATAGCTGACGGCGTGACTGAAATAGGGCGTGTTCGCGGCCGGCGGAAACACCGTGGTGATGCGGATTTGACTGCGCTCCAGTTTCAGTTCGCCCTGCACCGCCTGGCCGAATGCGCGTACCGCCGCCTTGGCACCGGCGTAAGACGACATCAGCGGCAGGCCGTGAAAGGCAATGGCCGAGCAGACATTGACGATGCGTCCCTGCCCGCGCGGCCGCATATGTGCGAGCGCGACGCGCGTGCCGTTGACCGTGCCGTGATAGGTCACGTCCGTGACACGTTGAAATTCCGCCTCCGGCACGTCGGCGAAACGTCCATAGACGCCGTTGCCGGCGCAGTTGATCCACACGTCGATGGGACCTAGCGCCGCCGCAATCGCATTCGCGGCTTCGACAAGCGCGGCGCTGTCCGTGACATCGGCTTGGGCCGTGGCGGCGAACACCCCCGCCGTTTCCACATCCTTGCGCGAGGCCGCGAGTCCTTCGGCGCCGCGTGCGATCAGTCCGACGCGCCAACCGCGGCGCGCGAACAAGGCGGCGGTGCACCGGCCGATGCCGGACGAACCTCCCGTGATAACGACGACGCGCGAAACCTGGTCGCTCAACGATGAATTCACCGCACTGAAAGCATACCCGCCGGTCATTATGCGCAGTCACGACGGATTGCCTGTTCCAATTTGCTCACACATCCCGCCGGGCACCGATGCCAAACGGAGGCCGGCGACCGTGCTTGTATTCCTTTGCAATCAGTGCGCGGTCGACTTGCCGCATTTTGCATTGATCAGGTCGTAAAGGTCCACGCCCCCGACCGTCACCCAGCCTTCCTCGATCGGACCCTGATTGCGAACGACGACATCCGTCGATTTGCCGACATTGAACGGCTGGGTGTTGTCGCCCGCCTCCCAGGTCCCGTCCGGATTTCTGGTAAAGCCGACGCAGGAGAAAGTATTGGTCGGGATGACGGAGCTGTTTTTGGGACGCGGTACCATGTTCGACATGACGACCGGCGCCACCGACTGCTGCACTTGATAGGTCACGGTTTGATACGCCACAGCCTGCGGGTGATTTTTATTTTTGTGTTCGCGGGGCTCGCCGTAATAGGTCACCCTCGCATGTTCGACATGCTGGTGAAGCACCGGCCTCGCGGCGAATTGGTTCGGTTCGATGCGCGTTACGGTGGAGATGGGCTTGTCCACCGTGTTGCGTTCGAGAAGCATATGGGACTCGAAATACGCCGCAGCGGTCGTCGGAATGCCCACAACCACAAACGCAATCAGCCACGCAAATACGGCCCGTTGCGATTCCATCGGAGTGGTCAACGCAATGGCGAGCCCCATGAGGGTCAGCAACATGGGACCGAAGATGGCGAGAAGTTGAACGGTTGTGGCCATGGTCCGTTTCTTAGCGCAATTTCAGCGCATCTCCAAAGCCCGGCCGAGGGGCAGTCCGGCTAACTCGTCACCGCCGCCCATCGTTTACGGCGACAGCGTAATAACTGCCCTGCGGTTTCTCGCTTCCTTGACACCGTCCGCCGTCGGCACCGCGAGGTCGGACTTGCCCACGCCGGACACCTGGATCGCTTCGGGCCGCGCGCCCATCTGCACCATGGCGTCCTTCACGACACCGGCGCGGCGCTCGGACAGTTTCTGATTGTATTCGACGCTTCCCGATGTGTCTGTGTGACCGACGATGGCGATGCGCGATTGACCGCCCGCCTTGGCCGCCGCAATCGCCTGAGTGATCGCAGTGAGATCTTCGGCCGTCAGAGTCCAGGAATCGAAATCGAAATAGACCTGATAGTTGGAAGTTTGGGTGGTCGCGGTTGTGGTGGTCGTCGTGGTTGAAGTCGCAACGGGCGGCGGCGGGGGCGCCGCGACCGGCGTCAGATTTACCGCCCTTTCGAGTTGGGCCAGGCTCACTTCCAGCGACCGATGGCATTGTGCCGCCGCCCCTTTCTGCGTGTCGACCTTGGCGTTCATGATCCAGCAATCGAAATCGGCCTCGGCGCGGGCTGCGATCTCAGGCGCCTTGTCGCGTCCCTGGTCGAGTCCGCGTAAGAGCCGCAGACGCAGCGCCTCCGCTTCCGCGTCGCCGTCGGGCGCGGCTTCCGGGAGCGGTTCCTCGCTCCTCGCCGCCGACAGAGCCTTTTGCGCGAACGCGATCGCAAGGCTTTCGGTTGTCGCATCCGTGCCGGTCAGCGACATCGAACCCGCTGCATCGAAGGACTGTCCGGACGGCTGCTCCGTCGTCCCGAAAGAGCGCGCGAGGGCGGCGTAATCCCGGAATTGGGCCTGGGCAAATGCCGAACCCGTCGGCTGTGCCGCGTTGAGATCGTCGAAGACCGAAGTGGACGCACAACCGGCAAGGGCTGCAGCAGCCAACATCGCAACGCCCGCGCCGAAGCGGGTCAGCGCGAATCGGGCTAGCGATCGCGAAGCGGGGGCGAATGTCATCGGGGGATTCTCCTGGAAATGAGCGCAACGCCGGGGGCCGGGCGGCACGCTTGAGGGGGTAGAGGACGGTTTGGCAGCGCCCGTATAGCGCGTGGCGCGGCCGAGGTTAAGGGGCCATAACCCTGAAATGCGGCTGGCACAATTCGGGACTCGATCCCCAAAATAAAGGCAAAGCCGGGGTCATACGTAAACCTCCCGTTGACCGTCATACTTTACAACTGCGTGTCGAAGCTCAGATGGGACCAGGCGAATGCCGGGTCTGGCGCTTGCCATGACAGTAGACCGCGAAAGCGTCGTCGCCCATGCCAAGGCCGAACGTCGCCGGTTTGTGCGCGTTCCGGTCGATCTTTCCGGGCGGCTTTTCGTGCCCGGCGACGGACGCGAAGCGACGTGCAAAGTGGTCGATCTTTCGCCGGGCGGTGCGCAGCTTTCCTGCGAGTTCGTGCCCGCGGCCGATACCAACATCGTTCTCTATATCGACGGCTTCGGCCGTTTCGAAGGCACCGTGATGCGGCCCGAAGACGCCACATTCGGCGTGAAATTCAATTGCTCGGCGCTCAAGCGCGAGCGCGTGGCCGAACAGCTCACGCTCTACATGAATCGCGGCGAGATGGACGAGTCGCTGTTGCGTCGTCACGACCGCACGCCCACCAAAGGTTTCGCGCGCTTCACGCGCGCCAATGGCGACATCCTCGCCTGCGAAGTGGTCGACCTGTCGCTCAGCGGCGTGTCGCTCAAGACCGATGCGCGCCCGCCGCTCGGCGAAGTGGTGCTGATCGGACAGATGGCAGGCAAGGTCGTGCGCCATCACGAGGCGGGCATCGCGATCGAATTCGTCGGGCCGCCGACCGAAAAGGCGAACAACGACCGCCAGTCCTTGTCCGTGGTGCGGTGAGCGCTCGCGCGTTCGGCCGCCGCCCCAGTCAACAGGCGCAGCGCCCGCGGCCACCCGCCCCACCCGAATTTCAACGCAAGATCGCCGCGTTCGACGAATTGGTCGTCGAGCCTGTTGTGATGCCCGCAGTGACCGACGATTCATCCATCTCAGTCGACGAAGAACTGCAGCAATGGAAAGCATCCCGCAAGGGATTCACGATTCCCTGGCGTCAGCTTTCGCTGATGGCGTCGCTGTGTTTCGGAATCGCGTCTTTTGTGCTGCCCGCATCGGTGAACCGGAATGTGGATTATCTGCTCTACGCGCTGGCCGGCATGAGCCTCTATGTCGGCATCTCGAAGCGGTGGAAGACAAAGGTTTGATCACGCGGAGGCGCGGAGAACGCGGAGAAGAATTTTGGTCGCGTTTGGCATCGGCATTTTCGAGAAACTGACCGTCCATTCCTCTTGCGCGCGTTCGCGCGCGAATCACGTTTTCGCAATTCTTCGCGTGAATATCTCTTCTCCTCCGCGTTCTTCGCGCCTCCGCGTGCGCTCACTTATTCGTATTCCAAATCCGGTTCGGGAATATCGAGCGCCGCACGCGCGCGGATGTAGTGGCGCTCGCGGATGTGACGGCGCACCATGCCTACTGCAATTGCCGCAACCGCCGCATCGTCGGTGAACCCGAACACGATCAGGAATTCGGGCCACACGGTCGCAGGAATCACGAACCATGCAAGAGCCGCGAGCAGCACGCCGCGTACGCGCGTCGGTGTCGCCGGATCCATCACGCAGAAATAGGCGGCCGCGAGATCCTCCGCGAATGGAATGCGGCCGGCGACCTTCAACAGCTTCTGCCAGAATCCGCGCTCGACGATGCGCGCATTCTTCGCGATCACGGCCGGAAGCTGCACGGCGTTCGGATCGCGAAATTCAACCCCGTTGCTCATGCGCTGGAGTATCCTTCGTTTGGTAGCGAAGCGAAAGTGTGGCGCGCAGCCTCTTGAGCGGCCGGCGCCTCGCGTGGAATGGTCGGCGCGCTACATTCCGGAGAAACATCGCCATGGCCCCGCGCCAGTTCACGCCCCAGCCTTTCTCGACCCTGATGGGTGTCGAGGTGACGGAAGCAAATCGCGAAAGGGTTCGCGCGCGCCTCAAGGTGCGCCCCGATCTTTGCACTTCGGGACGCATTCTCCATGGCGGCGCGATCATGGCGTTCGCCGACATGATGGGGGCGACCGGCGCGGTGTTCCATCTGCCGGACGGCGCGGGCACCACAACCATCGAAAGCAAGACGAACTTCATCGGCCCCGCGCCGGAAGGCACGACCGTCGAGGCCGAGTCCACGCCTCTCCATGTGGGACGGCGCACTTCCGTCTGGCAGACCCGCATCGTGACCGAGGCCGGCAAGCTGGTGGCCGTGGTGACCCAGACCCAGCTGGTGCTGGAGCCGCTTCCTTCCGCCAAGCAGCCGGTCTAAGACAGCGCCGCAAAATATCCATTCCAGGAAGGACACGACATGGAACTCAATTCCTCGATTGCGGCCGTCATCACGGGCGGCGCCTCCGGCCTCGGCGAAGCGACGGCGCGCGCGCTCGCGAGCCACGGCGTCAAGGTCGCCATCTTCGATCTGCAGAAGGACAAGGGCGAGAAGGTCGCGGCCGAAATCGGCGGCGTCTATTGCGAAGTGAACGTGACGAACGATGAGAGCGTCACCGCGGGATTTGCGAAGGCTCGCGCCGCGGTGGGCCAGGAGCGCATTCTTGTGAATTGCGCCGGCACAGGCAACGCGGCCAAGACGGCCTCGCGCGACAAGAAGACGGGCGAGATCAAATTCTTCCAGGCGAAAGATTTCGACCGCATCATCCAGATCAATCTCGTGGGCACCTTCCGTTGCATCGCGCAATCCGCGGCAGGCATGCTGACGCTCGATCCTTTGCCCGGCGGCGAGCGCGGCGCGATCGTCAACACGGCGTCGGTGGCCGCGCAGGACGGACAGATCGGCCAGGCGGCGTACACGGCCTCGAAAGCGGGCATCAACGGCGTCACCTTGGTGGTTGCGCGCGACCTCGCTCAGGAAGGCATTCGCTGCAACACGATCATGCCGGGACTGTTCAATACGCCGCTGCTGCAGGGTGCGCCGGAGCAGGTGAAGCAGGCGCTCGGTGCGCAGGTCCCCTTCCCGCCCCGTCTCGGCAATCCGCCTGAATATGCTTCGCTCGCGCTGCAGATGATCACCAACGGCTATTTCAACGGCGAATGCGTGCGGCTCGACGGCGCGATCCGGATGGCGCCGCGATAAACGGCCATGAGCGCCGGCGACATTCTGGCGTGGCATGACTTCTTCGCAGTCGTGGCGCAAATCGGCGCCACGCTTGCGGGCCTCCTGTTCGTGGGGCTCACGATCAGTCTCGAACATCTGCTGCAGGCGCGCGGCTATCTTTCCCGCGCGTTTGCAGCGTTGTTCCTTCAGTTCGAGATTCTGCTGATCGGATTGTTCGGCCTCGTGCCCGCGCAACCGCAATGGGCCTTCGGCATCGAGCTGATCGTGCTGGGTGCTGCGCTGTTCGCGGCAATCGAAACCTTCTCGCGCAATTTCCCGGAAGACGATCAATCCGATGTGTTGGGCACGAAACCGCTGCGCATCCTCCGCGAGATCCTCAATGCCGCGAGCACTTTGCTGCCGGTGGCAGCCGGCGCGACTCTCATCGCCGGCTGGCGCGGTGCGCTTTATCTCTTGATCCCCGCCATCGTCGCCTGCGTCTACATGTCGATCGGCTACGCCTGGGTGTTCGCGGTGGAGATTCCGCGGCGGCGGGAGGTGGCAAAAAAGGTCGATAGACAGGATTCCTGAATCTCACCAAGCATTAGCCCCAATCCCCTTCTCGCGCGTTCTCCCTCAGGCCCTTCCCGTGTCCGGGAAAAAGGCCGACGCTTGGCGGGCCGGGCTCGCAGGCGTTTGAGCTGCAAGGGAGCCCACGGATGCAGGCGATGTCACAATTTTCGACCGCCGACGAGGAAATACGGGAATCGCTCGACCGCGCCCGCGTTCTGGTGCCCGTGGAAGGCGCGATGTTCCTCGTGCTGGGCGCGGTGGCGATCGTGCTGCCCGGACTCGCCGCGATTGCCGTGACGGTGCTTCTGGGCTGGCTGTTTCTGTTCAGCGGCCTGATCGGGCTGATGGTGGCGTTGGGGGCACGGCACGTGCCCGGTCACCGCTGGTCGATCGTCTCGGCTCTCGTCGCGCTCGCGGCCGGCCTCGCGCTCATGATCTGGCCGATCGAGAATGTCGAATCGCTGATGCTGGTGCTCGGCCTGTTCCTGATTGCCGACGGGATTTTCTCGCTGATGTATGCGTTCGACCATCGCCGCCAATTGTCGGGCCGCTGGGTCTGGATGCTGGCGAGCGGGATTTTCACGCTGGGGTTTGCGGCGGCCATCCTCGCCTGGCCGCAGATGCACGCGGCCCTGCTCGGCACACTTGTCGGCATCGACATGCTGATCGCGGGTGCGGCGCTTGTCGCGGTCGGCACGGGATTGAAGATGACGTAACCGCTTAAGCTGCGACCGCCGGCCGATAACGCTCGAGCCTGCGGCTGGTAAAGCGGATGGTCCAGACGACCATGATCACATTGATCGTAATGTTCACGAATTGCGCGGACAGAAGATAATTCGCCGGCGACACGGTCATCGCAAGCGTGAGATTGAGCGAGGTCTGGAACAGGATGCTCGCCACCCATGCCATCGACGCGAGATAGAACGTGCGTCCCTTGTCGGCCGCGTTCGCATAGGCGAATTCCTTTCGCCGCACGGGATCGTTGCCGGCCGCGAATTGCCGCGCGATATAGCGAATGGGCGGGTGACCGATCAGGGTGAAGATCAGAAATGCCGCCGAAACGATAAACCCTTCCGACGAGCGCAGCACGACCGCCCAATGCACGTTCGACGCCAAGAGCGCCGTCACGACGTTGTAGGAAATTTCGAACAATGCCAGCACCGCGATGAAATCCACCATCCGTGTACGGATCAGTCCGAGCGCGAGCCCCACAAGCGGAAAGATGCTGGCATAGACGAGCGGCATGACGCTGCCTTCCGGATAATACGGCTGCAGCACGCGAAAGAGCAGATAGGGACAGACGCCGTTGACGAAGAGGCTTTGCCCCACCGAGCGCACCGCATGCAGCGGGTTGAAGGGAGCGCCGGCTTCGCCCACGGTGGGAAGCTCGTGCGTCTGGGGCATGTCCGTCATTCGGCAGGAATCCCTGAAGCCACCCCGCATATCGGCTTGCCGGAGCGGGATATCAATGCCCCCAACCGAGAGACCGCGGCAACCAAAGGCCCGCCGCGGCGTTGGAAGATTGGACACCCGGAATTTGCGCCATGACTCCGACCGTTCCCCGCCGCACCCGCTTCACCTGGACCGACAAGGTTGCGCTGGGGCTCGGCTTCGCGGTGCTGGCGCTGTTCGCCTTTCTCTGGCTGCTCGCCGTTGTCACCATAGGAGGGGCAGGCGCCCAACATATGTTGAAAATGGACGGCCTCCGAGGCATCGAGTTCAGCCTGCTGATCACGGCCGCACTGTGGGTGGCGCTGCAAGGCATCGATTTCGTCGCGCGCGGCCTCTATCGCTTCGCCACACGCAACCGTGGACGAGCCGTGCTGGCGCAAGGGTCGTCGATCGAGGGCGTGCCTTTCCGGGGCACGGTCAGCGCGCTCGCATTCGAGCCCGAGTCCGCGCCGCAGCAACCGGCCTACATCGTGCTGACGCAGCGCAACATGAGCGACCTGCCCGCGCCTTAATCGAGCGACCGCTTCCAAAAGCGGAATTCCTCCCCATTTGATGCGATGGACCGTCCAACGGTGAAGCTGTAGCTTCCGCGCGCCGCGGCAGAGAGCTTTTGCGCCGCGCGACTTCGGGGATTGCATTGCATCAACCATCGACACTTGCCCATCGCGCCTATCTCGCCGCAATCGGCATCAAGGGCCTGGATGGCGCCGTCGAACTCGCGCTGGGTGCGCTGGTCGCCATCGTCGGCACGCAGCGGCTTTACAATTTCCTGTTTGCGATCACCGCGCCGGAAATCGCGAGCAACCCCATCAGTCGAACCGCACAGTTCGTGCGCCATGGCGCGAGCGGCCTCGTGCAGTCCTCCACGCTGTTTGTGATCGTCTATCTGCTCGCCCATGGCCTGATCAAGCTCGGCATCGCGATCAACTTGCTCCGGGGAAAGAACTGGATTTATCCCTTGGCGATCCTGGTGTTGACCGGCTTCATCTGCTTCATGGGTTACCGGCTGACCACGCATTGGTCGGCGTGGCTGTTCGGCTTTGCGGGATTGGACATTGTGACGCTCGGACTCGTGATCAACGAATGGCGAAGCCTGCGCGCCGCATAGGCGGCGCACAGGCTTTTCGCGTCGGAACGTCCCGGCCTTATTGCGGCGGCGGGTCCGTGCCGTTCGGCGTCGAACTGTTCGGCGTCGTCGGCTGGCTAGGCGCCGCTTGCGACGGGGCTGTCGGAGCCGGGGCCGCCATCTGTGACGGCGCAGCAGGTTGCGAAGGGGCCGCGGTTTGCGACGGCGATGTTACCGCACTCGGAGCCGGCGTTTGCGGCGTCGTGTTGGTGGGCGCCGCAATTTGTGGCGTCGTAGCGCTATTCGGCGTGGTGTCTTCCGGCGTCACCGCATTATTCTGGATCGCATTGTTCTGGGGCGCGACGTCATTCCGATCCGGCACGATTCTCCTCTCACGCGTCGTATCCGTCCGGTGAACGACCGGCGTCGGATGGGTCACGACATGCATGCGCTCCGTTCTGACTTGCGTCGTTGTGGTCGTCACGACGGGCGTTGCGGGTGTTGCAACAACCGACTGCGTTGGCGCGCTCACGGGCTGCGCTGGCACGTTGTTGGCTGCCGGCGGCAGCGCCGGTACCGCCTGCGTCGCGGTTTGTGGCGGCGTCGGCGACGGCAATTGGCTCATCGGCACGGCCCGCTTGGGCCCCGAGTGCCACATCCCCGTCTCGAAGGAATAAGCTCCTGCAGATGCGAGCGCCAATACGATAACGACAGCTCCGACAATCCTGGCGGTGTTGTCTTTGGTTTCAATCGTCGCCGGCGTGTTGAACCCGCGGAAATCGCTTGTTGTTTCGGCCATGGCTGCCTCTTTTGTTATCTTGCCTACGCCATGAAAACGCGCGCAGCGCCTCCGGGTTGCGAACCGAACGAAGATGGGCGGAATTGCGGCACTCATGGCGCAGCGCCATATTCGTAACTTCCGCTCGCACCGAGACTCGCCGGCAGCAAATAACTTTGATAGTTCGGATTGCGGATATGCCGGAAACGAAGATGGCGGCTGTTGCGCGCGCGCGAATCGCCTCAAATGGCGAATGTTTCACCGAGCAGCTTTTCGGACAGCGACCACAAACGTTTCGCAGCTTCGGGATCGATCGCCCAGGGCCGCACGCCTGTGAAGCCCTTGTCGTCCGCGGGAAC
>JBEKDC010000012.1:0-26965 GCA_050014535.1 Rhizomicrobium sp. | reverse complement strand
GCGGCACCTTGACCGAGGCCGAGGCGCAGGCTCGCAAGACGGCCGCGCGGACTTCCGTCTCGAGTGCCGCCGCTGTCGCATCGGGAAGCCGCACCGTGCCCAGGTCCACGACAATCTTCGTTCCCGACGGCGACGGACCCATCATATTGGATTGCGCTTTGGCGGCACTTGCAGCAACGGCAAAGCAGCGCTGGCCGCCGCGGCAGTCGCGAGTAAGGAACGCCGATCCGGACGCTTGTCTTTCTTATTCGACATTTGAAGTCTCCCTGTCTTCGAAATGGTCGTTAACGTTACTCCTTTGTCCTTGACTTCGTAAGAGGCTTTCGCAAAAGAAGAATGCTCCGATTTTTGGCTCAGAACCTGCAAAAATCGTCATATCCGAGGAAAGGTCGGCAGCCGGAAGTGGAGTTCGCGGCAGTTCAGCCGCGGCGAAACATTGTCTTCGAACTCAATTGGATAGACGGCCCGCAAAACTACCGATGGCCGCCAGAATAGTCTCCCGCATGCGCGGCATACGCGGCTAATGCCCGGGGTCGTGGATGACGATCAATTCGCTGCTGCGCCACGCGCGCGAGAGTTTCCACGCGGTGTCGAGCGTTGCCGCACGTGTCCCAATAGATGCAGTTGCCGTCGCCGACATCCAGCATGCCGCGATCGTGAGGTTCTATTCACGGGCAAAGACCGGTCATTCCTGTTTCCCGTTCGGGCGGCCGACTTTCATCGGAAATGTCGTTCCCGGACAAGAGTGTCGCGAGCGGTCAAATCGGGCTTATCCTGCGCATGACAGGGCTGCAATCGGCGAGTTTGGCGAAATTAGTTCGGTTGCCGATCTATT
This sequence comes from Rhizomicrobium sp., assembly GCA_050014535.1. Taxonomy (GTDB): domain Bacteria; phylum Pseudomonadota; class Alphaproteobacteria; order Micropepsales; family Micropepsaceae; genus Rhizomicrobium. Next base: position 26,130 of record JBEKDC010000012.1, on the reverse strand, counting down.
GGCGGCAGTCGGCGCGGGGTATGCGCCAATCAGGGATTATTGTCATGAACAGGATTATTGGGTTTTGGGCCGGCATTGTGTTGCTGGCGTTGACGAATTTTGCCGCTGCGGACGCAGCACCGCCGCCGCCGAAGAATATCCAGGAACTTGACCGGCAGCTCCAGGCGATTTTCGATAAAGACAATATTCCCGGCGTGTCATTCGCGCTGATCGAGAACGGGAAGGTCACGTTCGCGAAGGGCTATGGCTATGCCGACCTCGCGCGGAAAATTCCGGCCACGGCCGACACGCCGTTCCGCGCGGGCTCCATCTCCAAGGCGATCACTTCCATTGCGGTGATGACGCTTGTCGAGCAGCACAAGCTCTCGCTCGATGCGCCGATCGCCTCGCTGGTGCCGGAGGTGCATTTCGTCAATCCGTGGGAAGCGACCGATCCCGTCCGCCTGGTGAACCTGCTCGAACACACCACCGGCTGGCCGGATATCTCCACGCGCGTGCTCGCGAAAGACGAGAAGACCTGGTCGAACATGCAGGGTGTGCAATTCGTCAGTTCCGAATTCGTGAGCCGCTGGAAGCCCGGATACTTCACTGTCTACGACAATGCCGGCCCGCCCGTTGCAGCACTCGCCATCGAAAAAGTGACGGGCAGGGATTTCGATGCCTACGCGCGCGATGCGGTGCTGCGGCCCATGGGCATGGCGACGGCCGATTTCAATTTGACGCCGGATCTCGCCGCGCGCATCGCGAAGAGTTATGCGCCGGACGGTACAATCACGCCTTTCCAACACATCGTGTTGAAGCCGGCGGGCTCGCTCACTGTCAGCGCGCGCGAACTGGCCCAGCTTGCACGTTTCTATATCGGACGCGGCACCGTGGACGGTCGCCGGATTCTTTCGCCCGAGTCCGTCGCGCGCATCGAACGCGGCGAATCCAATCTCGGCGCAAAGTTCGGATTCACGGGCGCCTATGGTCTCGGCAATGCGGCGTTGCCCGACACGGGCATCACCTTCCGCGGCCATAATGGCCAGATCGACTCCTTCAGCTCGGTGCTAGGCTACACGCTGCGCAACAATTCCGGCTATGTGCTGATGGCCAATGGCGGGCAGGGTGTGGATTTCGCGCAGCCGGCCGCGCATCTGATACAGACCTATCTTACGCGCGGGCTTCCGCTCGATCCCAAGCCGACCATCAAGGTGAGCCAGGCGGAACTCGACAATTACACCGGTTTCTACCGCACCATCACGCCCCCCAACGATCTTCTGCGGCCCTATGTCGAGGCAATCATCATCACGCATGTGACGGCGGGGCCGGGCAAGCTCGTGCTCAACGGCAATGACTGGTTTCCCGTGGGCCCGCATAGTTTCCGCCGCTTCGACCGCGAAGATGCGTCGCTTGCTTTCGTCCAGGACGGCGGGAATGTCTACAAGATCGGCGCCTTCAACGCGCAGGTGAAGGAGCGGCTTTGGGTGGTGATCGGGGTCTGGTCGATTGCCGCATTGCTGGTCTTGGGCGCGGTCACGGGGATCGTTGCGCTGGTCGTCTGGATCGTCGCGCGCTGGCGCGGCCGCCCGGCGACATTCGGCGGGCTCGGGATGCGGCTCCTGCCGCTCGCGGGCATTGCGGCGCTCGCAGCCAACGTCATGCTGCCGCTCATGGCGATTTCGGGATCCGGAACCTCGGCGATTCATCAGCTTGCCGATATCGGTCCTTATTCGCTGACGATCCTCGCGTGCAGTGTGCTCTATCCTTTGTTCGGAACGATCGGTCTCGTGCTCGCATATCGCCGCAGCGACGCGCACTGGTTCATCCGCGCCTATGTGGGATTGATGTCGGCAGCGCTTCTCTGCGTCACGGGTTACGCCATCGCCATCGGATGGTTCGCGATGCGCACCTGGGCGATGTAATGGCGAACGGGCGTCACCGTCTCATTTGTCCGCCGTCTACTGGCCAGACGACGCCGGTGACGAAGCTTGCGCGCGGTGAGGCAAGGAACAGGGCGGCGTCCGCGATTTCCTCCGGCTTGCCGAAGCGCTTGAGCGCGACTTCGCGGCGAACCCAGCGGTTCCAGTCGTCGGGTCGTTCCGCGACGCGCTTTTCCCAATCGCCGCCCGGAAAGATAATGTTGCCCGGCGCGATAGTGTTCACGCGGATGCCCTCGCGGCCCATCGTCTTCGCCAGCTCCTGGGAGGCGTGATTGAGCGCGGCCTTGGACGCGCCATAGGTGAGGGGAGTACCCAAGGCTTCGAGCCCCGCGATGCTGGAAATGAAAATGATATTGAAGCCCGCGCGCTCATCCTGGGGCCGCGTTTTGACGCGCTTCAGCGCCTCGCGCGCGAGCCGCATCGAGCCCAGGAAATTCTGCGCGAGACCCGAGTCCCATTTTTCGTCGGACACGTCGAAGCCCATCGGCGCATCGTCCAGCCCCACATTGGCGACAAGCGTGTGGATGGGGCCGAGGGCCGCTTCGGCGCCGGCGAGCGCGGCCGCGATCGTCGCGGTGGCCGTCATATTGCCGGCGTGCTTGTAGAGTCGCGCCGCGCCGTGGCGCTTGGCGAAATCGGCATGCGTCTCGTCGAGCGGGCCGGCCGAGCGGGCAGTCAGGGAGACATTGGCGCCTTCCCGGAGAAATGCCTCGGCCATCGCCCGGCCGATGCCGCGGCTCGCGCCTGCAATAAAAATATGTTTGCCGCCGAGTTGAAGATCCATGTGCCCGCTCCGTTCCTGTCGCGAGGCGAGCATAAGGGGACAGAGCTTGTGCCGCCAATCCTCTGTTCTAGACTGCTTCGCGAAACGCCATTTGAGGAACGCCATGGCTTACGAACAGATTCTCGCCGACGTCAAAGACAGCATCCTCACCATCACCTTGAACCGGCCCGAGAAGCTCAATGCCTTCACCGGAAAGATGATGTACGAGCTGATCGAGTCCTTCGAACTCGCGAGCAAGGACGACGACGTGCGCGCGATCGTCGTGACGGGCGCGGGCCGCGCATTCTGCGCCGGCGCCGATCTGTCTTCCGGCGCCGACACTTTCGATTTCAACGCGCGCACGGACCGGCCGGATCGCCAAGCCGGCAGCGGCGGCGCGATCGATTGGAGCGACGAGCGGCTGCGCGACGGCGGCGGCCGCCTGACGCTTGCGATCTTTGATTGTCTGAAGCCGGTGATCGCGGCCGTGAACGGGCCGGCCGTGGGCATCGGCGCCACGATGCAGCTCGCCATGGATATCCGCATCGCGAGCGAGGCCGCGCGCATCGGCTTCGTGTTCTCGCGGCGCGGCATCGTGCCGGAAGCGTGTTCGAGCTGGTTCCTGCCCAAGATCGTCGGCATCTCGCAGGCGCTCGAATGGTGCTATTCGGGACGCGTGTTCGATGCGGCGGAGGCGTTGCGCGGCGGTCTCGTGAAAGAAGTCGTCAAGCCCGACGAGCTTCTGCCGCGCGCCTATGAGCTCGCCGCGGAAATCCGCGACAACACCGCGCCGGTGTCCATCGCGCTGATCCGCCAGATGATGTGGCGTCTATCGGCGCTCGATCATCCGATGGAAGCGCATAAAATCGACAGCCGCGGAATTTACTCGCGCGGCAGCTCCGCGGATGTGAAGGAAGGCGTGGTCTCGTTCCTCGAAAAGCGCCCGGCGAAATTCCCGCAGAAAGTTTCCACCGACATGCCGCCTTACTTCCCCTGGTGGAGCGAACGAAAATATTCGTGACCCAATGCATGCAGTTTGGGACGACGCGTCGCGGCGATGTTGGTAGGAGCATCCAGCGGATGCTAGGATCGCGCACCATCACGGGGGTTGGACCATGAAATATCGCGCCACTGCGCTGCTTGTGAGTGCCGCTCTTTGTCTGTCCGGAACTGCAATCGCCGACGACAGTTCCGCCGCGCTCGGCATGGGCGGCATTCAGCTCAAGCAATCGGCTGACATCCGCATGGCGGCGGAGGATCTCAGCATCAGCCCCACAAAAGTCCGCGTTCGTTTCGATTTCGCCAATGATAGCGGCAAGGATATCGATACCGTGGTGGCGTTTGTGTTGCCGGACATCGACACCAGCGAATTCTCCGAATCCGCAATCGGCACGGTGACGAACGATCCCGTCAATTTCGTGGGCTTCCAGGTCACTGCCGACGGAAAGAAAGTTCCGTTCGAGGTGGAGCAGCGCGCCGTCTATCAGGGCCGCGACGTGACCGCGATCGTCAAGGCGGCCGGATTGCCGATCAACATCATCGCCGCCGGCGCCTATGACACATTGAAGAAGCTCACGCCCGCCAATCGCAAGATGCTGGAAGCGAAGGGTCTCGCCGACGGCGAATCCGGCGAGGACGAGCATCCCCACTGGACCGTGCAGACCAGATTCTACTGGAACCAGAAATTTCCCGCAGGCAAGACGGTCGTGTTCGAGCAGAGCTATCAGCCGGTGACGGGCGAAGCATTCTTCATGAATGAGGAACTGGCCCCGGCCGCGAAGGGCGAGTTCTCCTACTCGAAGAATTATTGCTTCGATGCGCCGACGCGCGCGGAAATCGAAAAGCAGCTCGCGATCAGCAAGAAGGCCAATCGCGAGGACGGCGCGATGCTGTACGCGCTCACGACCGACTACATCCTCGTCACCGGCAACAACTGGAAAGGCCCGATCGGCCATTTCCACCTGACGCTCGACAAGCAGAAGCCGGACAACGTGCTGTCACTGTGCTGGGACGGCGATCTCAAGCGGACCGGGGCCACGACCTTCGAGGCCACGCGCGAAAACTTCGCGCCTGCGCACGATATTCACCTGCTGGTTCTGGAGCAGCGTCCACCAAATTAATGGCGGGAATGACTCAGTTTTCCCAACACCGCGCGCCAAGCGCGCCGCATCCAGCTTTCGCTGTGCTCCCGGGGAAAATTCGGCGCAGCTTCGAGGCTGTCGCGCGTTTGCACAAGATGGCCCAACATCGACATGACTCCGATGTACACCCTTCCAACGTATACGGATGATATGCCGGCAGGCCTTTCGGCGCAACTTAATAATAATCCGTATGCGGCCAATGTCCGATAGCAAGGTTAATTCGGTATTAACGGCCATCGATGGCGCGGCTCAGCGAAAGCGATGCGACAGCCGTTCGCCCCAGGAGTCGAGCAATTGGCTCGTGCATTCGCCCGTCGAGAGCTGGCTCGTTTCGATCCGCGACCAGCGCTCCATGGCGCCCGCGATGGGAAGTCCGGACTGCGCTTCCGCGCGGCGCGCGCGCTCGACAGCGAGCACGCGACAGGGATCGACCTCGCCATAGGCTGCATAGAGAGCGCCTAACGCCAGAACGACGAGAAGAACCGGAATGCCGATCAGCGTGCGCATCCCGAATGCCCCCGTGCGCTCAATGTCCCGGATCGGCCTGCGGCAACGGATTGTCGCCGGCCGTGGTGTATTGGCGGCGGTCCAGCGGACGGCAGGTCTGGTAACCGCTGGCCCAGCCGGTGCGATAGACCTGATCGGTGTCGTAAAGCGTGTCGTCGCGCACCGGATTGCCGCGGAAATCTGCTCCCTGCTGCTGGCCCGAGGCGCAACCGTCGGCGTAACCGTCCTTGAAGCTGGGCGTATTGCGGATTGCGCGATCGGCCGGGCTCGAGAACAGCGCGCAGCCGCCGAGCGTTGCGCACGCCAGTGCCAGGATCGTGGTGCGGGAAAGGAATGTCATGCGCGGGCCGGGTCTCCAAGTTTGGGGAAAGGGTAGTCTATCACGAACTTCAGGCGGCGCGGCCAGTCTCCGCGCGCCTCAGCCGGCAGGCGCGGTCAGCGCTTCGATCGCGTCCCAGCAGCACATGACACCGACCAGCTTACCGGTATCGCGCGCGACGACGGCCAGCGTCGCCTGCTCGCGGCTGCATGCCCGCAATGCTTCAATTTCCGGCATATCTGGATGAAGGATCGCCATGCGGCGGTCGGCAGTTTCGCCGGCCGTCCGGCCCTTTGCCGCCTGGAACTTGCTTCGCAGCGCATCGGGATCGTCGCCCAGGAAACGCAGATTGGGCACGAGATCGCCGGCCAGCGCCGAGCGCGGAACGAGAAGGCCCAGGAGATCGCGGATGCCGAACATGCCGACATATCTGCCTTCGGCGTCGACGACCGGCAGCGCCGCCGCGCGATGCGCGACGAGCTTTCCGGCCGCGTCGGCCACGCTATCGCTGTCGAGAATGGTGGGCGGCTGTGAGGTCATGATGAAGGCGCAACTCATGGACAAACCCTTGGCGCGTTGAACGGCGTCCGGATGCCTAGCCCGCACCGTTCGCCGCCGCAAGCGCAGGCCATTGCCGCGAAAATCACGATTTGGCCGGTTTCCCCAGCTTCATCAGATAGCGATGAGCGCCGTCGAGCACCAGTTCGCGCTTCTGGTTGTGCACGGTCGCCCGCATGCCGACGATGCCTGTCGTGCGCTGGGGAGCGAGCTCGGCGATGGTAAGCGCGGGATAGAGCGTGTCGCCGGGATAAACGGGCTTGAGGAACTTCGCGCTCACTTCGATGAATCCGATCAATGCCTCGCCGATGACATGCGGAAAAAGACCCGCGCCTGCGGCTGTGAAGGCCAGCACCTGCAAACCGTGGGCGAGCGGCGCCGGATGGCCGAGCGCTTTGCAATATTCCACATCGTAATGGATGGGATGGTTGTCGAGGCTGACGGTCTGGAAGGCGGCGAAATTGGCGTCGGTCACGGTGCGCGACGGCGCACGGAAAACCTCGCCGATGCAAAGCTCCTCGAAACTCCTGACCGGCACAACGCGGTGATCGTGTGTTTCGAATTGGGATTCTGTTGACATCCGGCGCTCCCGTCCTGGGGAGCGATTGGGTGTGCTTGACGACCGATTGTCAATTATCCACCGGTCGCCCGCAGCGCGCGCGCACGTTCCTGTTCCTCGATGTCGGCCTTGACCTGGGCCAGGCTGCGCACTGCCACAGACTGCACGGAATCGAGCGCGCCGAGCGCGGTGACACAGGCCGCCGCGTGGTCCTTGCACATGGAGTTCGGCGCCGACAACGCGCTTGTCGCCCAGGACGCGGCGGATTGCGCAATGGAACTCTGCGCGCCAGGCCGGCCGAGACCGAGATCCGGTTCGTGCGGTATCAGCACCGAAACCACCGTTATCCAGAATATGGCCCGAAGAATCATCGCTCTCACCCGGTTTCAACGTGGGGGAGGCTATTCCGTGCCCTTTGCCGGGTGCTGAAATCAATCGATAAAGTTGGAGCTAGTCTCGTTAATTGCTCTAATTGCGTATATTAGGAACAAGATTTTCCGACCGGCTTTGCACCATCTCGATTCAAATAAGCCGCGTAATTGAAGCGCGTTCAATTCAAATTTTCTGCAAATTGTCCGAACCCCGAACGCGCTCACGCCGACGGCAATTCGAGTGTTGCGACGAACCCGCCGCGTACGCCGTTGGCCACGGCGAACGAGCCGCCATGCAGCTCCGCAAGCGATTTGACCAGCGGCAGCCCGAGTCCGGCGCCATGGCTGTGGTCGGTGGTGCCGCGGCCGGCCTGTTCGAACGGCGCGAGGATGCGCGCAAGATCTTCCGGCGCCACGCCGGGGCCGTTGTCGGCGACGATGATGGAGATGAAATCGTCGTCGCGTTTGGCGGAGATGGTGACCTCGCCGCCGGCTTGCGTAAAGGCGACGGCATTCTCGGCCAGATTTGCAATCATGATGCCGAGCGCGTTTTCGTCCGCATCGACGAACAAATCGGCGCCGCAATCCTCCACTGAAAGAAATATCTGCTTGTCGGCAGCGCGACCCGACAAGGCGTCGACGGCGGAATAAAGCGCGCTGCCGATCGGCATGACGGCCCTCTGCAGCGGGAAGCGGCCGGCGGAAATTTTCGTCAAATCGAGAATCTGATTGATGAGCCTCAAGAGATTGCCGCCTGCGGTATGAATGAGGCCCGCATATTCGCTCACCTGCGCCGCGCTGTAACGGTCCGGCATCGAGCCCAGCAAATCCGAAAATCCGATGATTGCGTTGAGCGGCGTCTTGAGCTCGTGGCTCATGGTGCGCAGCAGGGTCGTCTTAGCGGTGTCCGCCTCGGCCTCCGCGGCGTCCAGTTGGCGCGTCAGATCCGCGAGATAACTCGCGCGCCGGCGCACTTCGGTTTTGGTCTTTTGCAGAGCACGCCGCGTGCGCTGAAGAGCGCGCGTTTGCTCGGCCAAAGCGGCTTCGATCCGCGAGCGTTCGGTCACGTCGGTGAACACGGTCGCCGATCCGCCGTCGCGCGTGGCGCGCTCGCGCACGAGATAGGACGGACCCTCCGTCGTCGTGACCGTCAGCGCGCCCGCGGAGGCACGATGCGCCTCCAGGCGGCGCTCGATCCAGTTCTCGCAATGTCCGTCGATCGCGAATTTCCCCCGGCGCACCGCGTCGTGAATCAATTCCTCGAACGGCACGCTGACGATGGAAGCAGGAGCCAGCGCGCCATGCATCTCGGCAAAAGCGGTATTGCACAGCACGAGACGGTCGGCGCGATCCCAGAAGGCAAACGCGTCGGCCGACAATTCGATGGCGTCCTCCAGCCGCGCGAACAGGTTGCGCGCCTCGGTCACGTCGGTCCACAGCACGATCCAGCCGCCGTCGCGTGTTCGGCGCGCTTTCAGTTCGATGACGCGACCGTTTGCGAGCGGAATGTCGAGCGGGCGGTAAACCCCCTCGATCAATTGCTGACGCCTGCGCGCGATGAACGCGTCGCAATCGAGCGCCTCGGGTTCGGCAATTTCGCCACCGGCGATCTCCAGGCGAATCAGATCGGCGTAAGTCGAACCGATCAGCGATTCGTGCGGCGGCATGGAGCGGAACAGATAGTTGAAATGGGTGTTGCAGTAGCGCAGGCGCTCCTGCGAATCGAACAAGGTCACGGCGATGCGCAGGCAGTCGAGCGCTTCCAACATGGAAACGGCAATGTCCTCCGCGGGCCCCGCCAAGGAAAATTGCGCGAGTTTGGCCACCTTATCCCCACCTTTTGCGGGCAAGTCTGGCCGAACACGCTTGCGGAATTGTTGCGGGATTCGGCGACAGCACGGAATCACGCCATCATCGTTAAGAACAGGTGAATTGTGCCGGCGCGAAACCTTGCAAATTAACGAACGAAGTTCGGCGGCGTTCAAGTTTCGTTAAGTTTGGGCCCCGAGGATGCGCGTGGTTCGCAATCATCTGAAAGCATTCGATTAATGACGAATTTCGACGCGATTGCGATGACCGGTGTCGAAGAAGAGAGCGCCAGCCGCAAGCGGTTCGTTGCGGTGCAGGCCGCGAAGGCCGGCATCGGCGCATGCCTCGCGCTCGCTTTCGTCGCGCTGGTCGGTCGGCCCGACATCGCCGAGATTATCGCGATCGCGGGACTGCTGACGCCGGGCGCACTGGTGCTTCTCGCGTTCACCCGTATCTCGATGCCCGCGCTCGAAACCGCATCGCTCGCGGCCTTTGCCGCGTTGATCGGATATCTCGTGGCGCTGACCGGCGGGATGAATTCGCCATTGGTCGTCTGGTTCGCGCTGGTCCCTGCGGAAGCAGCACTCGCCGGTGGACGACCCGCCGTGCTGCGCGCGGCCGCCGCCGCTGCGCTCGTTCTGCTGGCCGTCATTGCCGTGGAGGTGTTTCACGCGCTTCCGCGCTCGCGGCTCGACCTGCCGATCTGGGAATTTTATGCGGGTTCGGTGCTCGCGGCCGTCATTCAATCGGCCATCGTGGCGATTGCCGCGCAGGATCGCCAAAGGGTCGCCGATCAGGCGGCTGCGGAAGGCGCGGCCATGTATCGGTTTCTGGCAGACAACGCGATGGACCTGATCACGCGCCACAGCGCAGACGGCCGCATCCGCTTCGCGAGTCCGTCGGCGCTTAGCCTTCTGGGTTGCGCACCGGACGCTCTCATCGGCCTCGCGCCGTCCGCGCTCGTCCATCCGGACGATCTCAAGACCATGCAGGCGGCTTTTGTCGAGGCGAGCTATTTCGGCCGCGCCGCGGCCGCCGAAGTGCGCCTCAAGCGGGCAGACGGCAGCCAGGTCTGGACGGAAATGCGTTGCCGTCCGGCAGCCCCCGCCGACGGCGTCGCCGCCGATATCGTCGCCGTGACGCGCGACATTTCCGAGCGCAAGCGCCACGAGCTCGCGCTGATCGATGCGCGCGATCTGGCGGAGCAGGCCAACCGCGCCAAGTCCCGTTTCCTCGCCAATATGAGCCATGAGCTGCGTACGCCGCTCAACGCGATCATCGGATTTTCGGAAGTGATGACCTTCGAGATGTTCGGTCCCGTCGGCAGTCCGCGCTACCTCGAATATGCCCGCCTGATCCATGAGAGCGGCGGCCATCTGCTCGAGCTGATCAACGGCGTGCTCGACATGTCGAAGATCGAAGCCGGAAAGTTCGAGCTCAGCGAAGAGCTGTTCGATTTCGAAGAGGTCGCGACGCAGGCCGTGCGCTTCGTCAAGCTGCAGGCCGACCGCAAAGGCGTGGCGCTGAAATTGTCCGTGGCGCTCCCCGCCAAGACGATTTTCGCCGACAAGCGCGCGGTCAAGCAGATGATCGTGAACCTGATCACCAATGGCGTGAAGTTCACCCCGCGCGGCGGCGAGGTGCGTATCCTCGCGGTGCGCGATACGGGCGGCATCGAGATCGCCGTGGCCGACACCGGCGTCGGCATCGGCCCCGAAGATCTCAAACGGCTCGGCCAGCCTTTCGAGCAGGTGGAAGGCGAGCATGTGCGCGCGCAGGAAGGAACAGGCCTCGGCCTCGCGCTGGTCAAGGCGCTGACCGCGATGCATGGCGGCGAGGCCGCGATCGCATCCGTCCTGGGCGAGGGCACAACCGTGGTCGTCCGCCTGCCTTACGCAGCCGTGAGCGACCAGGGCGAGCGGGTCGCGCAGCACGGCTTGCAAGAACCCCGCGAGGCGCTTAAGGGCGCTGCGTGATCGCACGTCTCAAAGCCGGGATATTCGTCAGGGCCCTGATCCGCCGTGCGGAAGTGGCGGGCGCGCAGGCCTATGTCGCCCGTCATGGTGCGGAGGAGGCAGGAGCGGTTCTCATTAAAGTTGCGCGGTTCGACGGCACCTGTCTGGTGCTCGATCAGGCCCGCCGCGGCGAAGGCGAGCTCGTCTGGGTCAAGCCTTTGGGCGACAGCGCCGACGAGACGCGCGCAAAGCAATTCTTCGAAAAGCAAATCCGCTTCGATCCGGATCTGTGGATCGTGGAAATCGAAGACCGCGAAGGCCGGACCTTCGTGGATGAGCCGGTGGTGTAACCATTGTCTGGCAGCGAACGGAAAAAACGAAGACAATCGAGAAGATCGTGCCCGACCAAGTGTATTTGGGAACAACTGACCAATTGTCACTCCCGAAGTGTAACCCCGGGAGCACAGTTGTTGCGTCTTGGTCATGCTAGATTCGGGCATCGGACTTAGAGCCGGAATCTCGGGGAGAACATCATGAAGCGCGATCTATTTGTACGTGGCCTTTTGCTGTCCGCCATTTTACCGCTTGCCGCGCCCATTTCGGGTGCAATTGCGCAGACAAACAACAACACCATCGAAACGGTCGTCGTTACAGCGCAAAAGCGGTCGCAGGACGTTCAGTCGGTTCCGGTCACGGTCGATGCCTATAGCGGCGAACAGCTGCGCGAATCCAACATCAGCGATATCAACGATCTGCAGAAAATATCGCCCAGCTTGATGGTGTATTCGACGACGTCCGGCGCGTCCGACACGTCGATCAAGATTCGCGGCGTGGGCACCACGGGAAACAATCCGGGCCTTGAGGGCGCCGTCGGCACGTTTATCGACGGCGTCTATCGCAACCGCAGCGGCCTCGCGCTCGGCGATCTTGTGGACGTGAGTCAAATCGAAGTGCTGGAAGGGCCGCAGAGCACGCTGTTCGGCAAGAACACTTCGGCCGGTGCGCTGAGCATTACCACGAATTTGCCCGACCAAAGCCACGATGCCTTCCTGGAGGCCGGCGTCAGCAACTACGACGGCTACAAGGTGGACGGCTGGATCAATATTCCCATTACCGACGAGCTCTCGACACGCTGGGTCGGCGTCTACGACAAACGCGACGGTTACGTCACCGACGAGAACAACGGCCAGAAGCTGGACAATCGCGACCGCTACTTCCTCAAGGGCCAGGCGCTGTGGACGCCGACCAACAACGTGACGTTGCGCGTGATCGCGGATGTCTCGCACGGAGACGAGGATTGTTGCGGCGTCGTCCGGCTGATCAACGGCTCAACCGCGGGAATCATCAATGCCCTTGAGGCGGCAAACGGCTATGCGCTGACGTCGCCCACCGTCACCGGTCCCGGCAAAGAACATTATGACGAATCGCTCTACAGCGACGATCCCGACAGCTTCCAGGATCAAGGCGTTTCCGCCGAATTGAACTGGCAACTGAATAATTCCGTGAAGCTCACGGACATCGTTGCTTATCGCGACTTTTCGCAAACAACCAACATCGATGCCGGATTCAGCGGCGCCGACCTTTTCGACTTGTCTCCGGACCATTTCACCGATGGCGTCTTCAGCGAGGAGCTTCGCCTCTCGGGGCATTCGGATATCGGATCGGTCATCAAGTCGATCGACTGGTTGACCGGCCTCTATTACACGGACGAAAAAATCAACGTGCATGAAGTCTGGAATACCGGCACGCAGAACGGCAACTACTGGTGCGCGGCGTTCACAGCCGGAACCGTACCGGGATGTTTCACCGGTAGTGCGGGGACAGATACCTTGCCGGTGTTCCCGTTCGGGCTCGGGATCTTCAATCCCAACCTGTTCACGCCCGGCCCGGCTGCCACCGATCAATTCGCCAGCCACGAAGACAGCTGGTCGGCATTCGGACAAGGCACGTTCAACATCACCGATAAGCTTGCCTTCACCGGCGGTCTCCGCGCCAGCACGGATAAGAAAACCGGCAGCTTCACAGAGCTCAACACCAATCCGGCGGCATCCGAATTCGGGGCCTATTACGGCGACGTCTATCAGTGGAATTCGAGCACGCCGATTTCCGGCTCGAACCTCGGGGGTCAGTCGATATCCAGTTCTGCTTTGACCGGTACGGCGAATCTTCAATATTCCTGGACCGACGATTTGATGACCTATGTCGACTATTCGCGCGGCAGCAAGGATGGCGGCTTCAATATGGACCGCACGTCGGCGGGCATCATCTCCGGATTCCCGGACGTGGGGATCACGTCATACAACACCACGCCTCTGAATCCCGCCTACAAGCCGGAATACTCCGATAATTTCGAAGGCGGCATCAAATCAAAATGGTTCGACGACCGGCTCCTGATCAACGGAACGGTCTTCTACGAGAAGTTTCACGATCTTCAGGTGCTGAACTTCGATGGAATCGATTTCCATATCGTCAACATGCCGTCGGGCACCTCCAAGGGATTTGAGCTGCAGACGGAAGCCGCATTGTTCGAAGGCTTTACGGTGAACAGCAGCGTCACCTTTGCCGACACAGCCTACGGCTCGGGTGCTACGCTGCCGCTTCTGGACCTCGTAACGGGCTATCACGACATCAGCCTGGCGGGCGATCCGTTCACCAACGCTCCCCGCTGGAGCACGACCAACGGCGCTACCTACACCTTCCCGCTGTTCGGGACCGGGATGTACGGCTCGCTCCATGGCGACATCTATTACGGCAGCTCGCGCAATACCGGCTCGGATCAAAATCCGCTCAAGGAGCAGGGCGGCTATTCATTGTTCAACGGGCGCGCGACCCTGATGGGCAAGGACGACCGCTGGGAACTGGCGGCCTGGTGCAGCAACTGCACCAACAAGCATTACGCCACGGTGATCTTCGATACGCCGGAGCAATCGGGCTCCTATACCGGGGCGAAATATTTCGCCGGTGGCAGCTACGATGCTTTCGTCGGAGAGCCCGCGATTTACGGCCTGACGGCGTCCTACAAGTTCTGACCCGATCGGCCGGGAGGCGAAACCCTCCCGGCCGCCGCTCTTTTGGCAGAGGCGCTCGGGCGATCAAGAAATCGCTCTTACGGCCTCGGGAATCTTGCTAGGCTTCGAACTCGCATTCACAGGGAGAAGACAATGCGCGCCATTCTGCTTGCCTGCACTTTTGCATTCGTAACGACAGCGGCACTTGCCGACGATAGCGTTCTTGCCTCGCGCTTCGGCAACACGACGGTCACCAAGGACGCCAACGGCACGGAGAACCGCATCTACTACGCGGCCGATCACACCTTCACCGGCAAACAAGGCGCCAACATGTTCAAGGGCACATGGAAGATCGACGGCGGCACGATCTGCCTCACGGCAGACCCTGCGATTCCCAACACACCCAATCCGACCTGTGCGCCAGTGAGCGCTCACAATGTCGGCGACTCCTGGACAGCCGGTCCCTACACCGTCTCTCTCGTCGCCGGAATTCAGTAACGGCGTTCTGGGCCTGCTCGCGGGCGGCCTTGCGGGGTGGCAGTGTCCCTGCTACCCCGCCGCCCACGATGAGCACGGAACCGACATCCCATCCTGATACGCCCGCGGCAGAGGCCGCGCGGCGGCGCACATTTGCGATCATCTCCCATCCCGACGCGGGCAAGACGACGCTCACCGAGCACCTTTTGCTTCTCGGCGGCGCGATCCGCATGGCGGGGCAGGTAAAGGCGCGCGGCGATGCGCGGCGCGCGCGCTCGGATTGGATGAAGATCGAGCAGGAACGCGGCATCTCGGTGACGAGCGCGGTGATGACGTTCGAATATGCGGACGCGATCTTCAACCTGCTCGACACGCCCGGCCATGAGGATTTCAGCGAGGACACCTATCGCACCCTGACGGCCGCCGATTCCGCGGTGATGGTGATCGACGCCGCGCGCGGCATCGAAAGCCAGACCCGCAAGCTGTTCGAGGTCTGCCGCCTGCGCGACATCCCGATCATGACGTTCATCAACAAGATGGACCGCGAGGCGCGCGATCCGTTCGAATTGATGGACGAGATTTCCGACCAGCTGCAGCTCGATTGCGCGCCGATGGTGTGGCCGGTCGGCATGGGGCTCAACTTCAAGGGTGTCTACGACCTGCTGCGCGACGAATTCGCGGTATTCGGCAGGAACGAGCGTGTCGGCCGCAACGCGCTGTCCGAAACATTGTCGGACGACCTTCAGGCGAAGCTCGTCGAGGATATCGCGCTCGCGCGCGGCGCATGCCCCGCATTCGATGCGGACGTCTATCGCACCGGCCATCTGACGCCGGTCTTCTTCGGCAGCGCTCTCAAGAATTTCGGCGTGCGGGAATTGATGAGCGCGGTTGCCGATTACGCGCCTCCCCCGCGGCCGCAGGCGTCGAAGGCGCGAATGGTCGCGCCGTCGGAGGATGAGGTGACGGGCTTCGTGTTCAAGGTGCAGGCGAACATGGACCCGAACCACCGCGATCGCGTGGCGTTCCTGCGCCTGTGCTCCGGCCGCTTTCGCCGCGGCATGAAGCTCAAGCAGTCGGGAACCGGCAAGACGCTCGGCGTGCACAATCCAATCCTGTTCTTTGCGCAGGAGCGCGAGACGGTCGACGAGGCCTGGCCCGGCGACATCATCGGCATTCCCAATCACGGCATTTTGCGGGTGGGCGACACGTTGTCGGAATCCGGCGGCGTGGTGTTCACCGGCATTCCCAATTTCGCGCCGGAAATCCTGCGCCGCGTGCGGCTCGCCGATCCTATGCGGCAGAAGCATCTGACGCGCGCGCTGGAAAGCCTTGCGGAAGAAGGTGTCACGCAGGTCTTCAAGCCGATGATCGGCGCGCAATGGATCGTGGGTGTGGTCGGTGCGCTGCAGCTCGACGTTCTCAAGAGCCGGCTGCGGGCGGAATACGGACTCGACGCCGAGCTCGAAGCCTCGCCTTACGACACGGCGCGCTGGCTCACGGGTCCCGAGGCCGATATCGACAAATTCCTGGGAGTCTATCGCGGCCAGATGGCGACGGACCGCGACGGCGCGCCGGTGTTCCTCGCCAAGAGCAATTGGGAACTGGGCTATGTGGCCGACAAGTTTCCTGCCTTGCGCTTCGCCAAGACGCGCGAACGCGCCGACGTTCACGCGGAAGCGTAGGCCAGAGTCTCGTCTTCGGTTGCGTGCGGCGCGACTTCTCGGTGCACCCGCCAGAAATCGAGCAACCGTTCCGCGCCTGCCTGGGGAATGCTGTCGATAGTCCCGAGCCGCGCATAGATTGCTTCGATGGTCTCCGGCATTTTGCCGTTGGCAAGCACCGCCATTGCGGAGAATGTCGCGCGCGCCAGTCGCGCGCCCCGGCTTGCCACCGCCAGCGCTTCGCCGGTCGGGTCGTCCAGAATGCGTCCCGCGGTCGCGGCATCGATGTGCAGGAATTCGCCCAGCGCAATCGCGAAACGCGTGCGGTCGGTCTTGCGCAGGATATCGACAAGCGGAATTTCGACCTCGGCTTCGGGAACCGGCGCCGCGTGCCCGTCGCTCGCTTCGTCGTTGCGCGCGAGAAGCGCCATTCGCGATTCCAGCGGCAGATCGAAAAAGAATCCGTTGAGCAGATCGAGCGGCGTTTCGGAATGGGCCGCCAGCCGCGTCGCCAGTTGCCGGCGCGTGGTGCGGTCGACCCCGCGCGCGACTTTCTCCAGCAGCGCTTCGAACGGCGCGCGCATGGCGCTGGAATAGTCGACAGGCCAGTCGATCAGGAGGTCGCAAAGCTCGGTCGCCAGCGCGCGCTGCTTTTCCGGCGCGCTCTGGCTCGCCAGCTCGATCAGATGCGTCAAGCGCTCGCGGGCATTGGACATGAAAGACCCTCCCGCCTGTCATAACGGGTGAGCCGTTAAGGTTTGGTAGGAGAGGGAACAAGAAAAAGGAGCCGCTCATCGTCCTCTTCCCCCGCTCGCGGGGGAAGAGGATCGAGATCGAGAGCGTCAGTTCGCGTCCGTCTTAATTCCCCGCGATCGCCCAGCGGTCGGGATAGAAGCCGTTGAAATCCGTGCGCACGGCCACCGAATAGGCGCCGATGGATTCGAACACGATGAAATCGCCGGGTCCGATGGTTTCCGGTAGCATCAAGGGCCGCGGCAGCACATCGAGCGTATCGCAGGTGGGCCCGTAGACGCGGAAGGCGGTCTGTCCGGCCGGCTGCGTCAGCGCGCGGCCTTTTCCGTCCAGCGCGAAGACCTGCAGGTGATAATCGGCGGACCAGCCCGGCAGGGTCAGCTCGTCGAAGCTGCCATAGATGCCGTCATTGATATAAAGCTTGTCGCCCTTGCGCAGGAACACCTGGGTGATGAGCGACAGCCCCTCCGCCACCAGCGCTCGGCCGGGCTCGCACAGCACGGAGATTTTCTTTCCTTCCGGCAAGGTCGCGAGCGCTTCGCGGATGGTGTCGAAATACCAGTGATAAGGCGGCACGTCATTGCCGGAATAGGGGCCGGGAAAACCGCCGCCGATGTCGAGCGCCTCGATCTCCACGCCTGCGATGGTGGCCGTGCGCCGCGCCATCTCGATCGCCTGCGCGTAGGAAAACGGCGACAGGCATTGCGAACCGACATGGAAGGTGACGGCGGGCGTGGCTCCTGCCGCGACGACCCGCTTCAGAAGCCGCGCCGCGTCGTCCGGCGTCGTGCCGAATTTGCTGGAGAGTTCCAGCACCGCGCCGCCGAGAGGCGTCGCGATGCGCACGAAGATGCGCAAGCTCTTGCCGCCGCCGGTCTCGGCCAGGAGCTTGTCGAGCTCGAAATCGCAATCGACCACGAAGTCCCGCACATTGTGCTGCTCGAATGCGATTTTGGCCGCACTGGGCGCGCGCACCGGCGCCATGAAGTGGCACTGCGCTTCGGGGTAGCGGCCATGCACGAGTTCGATCTCGCTGAGTGAGGCCGTGTCGAAATGGCGGATGCCCGCGCCATAGACCTGATCGAGCACATGCAGCGCGGGATTGGCCTTCACGGCATAGAGCGTGTCGCCGGGAAAGGAATCGATGAATCGCTTCGCCGCGACGCGGAATTTCTCCGGAAAGATCACATAGAGCGGATCGAGCGGTTTCAGCTTCTCGATGATCCGCTCGACATTGGCGAAGCGGGGAAGCGCGTCGGTGTGCTGCGGCGTCATGTTCATGGGGCAACCTGGAAAACGTCGAGGCGGGTCTTAGGGCCGCGCGGCAGGGGGGTCAAGCGGCGGCGGAGCGATCTTTTTCACCTCTCTCCCATCGGGAGAGAGGTCGAGGACGCGCAAGCGTCCGAGGGTGAGTGGGTGCGTGTGCAGGGTCAAACCTTTCGAGAGCAGCGCACTGCATGAGCACCCACTCACCCTGCCCTCTCTCCCGGTGGGAGAGAGGGAAATGGTTCGGCTCAAGCACTGGCGCGAAGTTGCCGAATGGTTTTTCTGCCGTCGGCAGAGGGCTGATAGACGTCGGTGAATTCGCCGAGTGCGCGTTGGAATTCCGGAAGCGTGATGTTTTCTTGAACTTCGAACGCGTCGATGCCGACGCGTTTCATGAACGCGAGCTGATCGTAGAGGAAGTGACCCACGGCGCGGATTTCGCCGGTGAAGCGCATGCGGGTCCGCAGCATACGGGCCCAGGAAAAGGCGCGGCCGTCGCGAAATTTGGGAAACTCGAGCACGACGACGGAAAGCCGGTGCACGTCTTCGCCCAATGCCTCGGGTGACTCGTCGGATTTGAACCGCACGCCGATCGGCGCGTTGCGCGCGAGAAATTCCTTGCGATCCTTGTGAAAGCGGGCAAGCGACACGATCGCGCCGTTCACGGGGAATGGCGCGTCGTCGGCGACCGACTGAAAGTGATCTTCGGCAAGGATGCCGTTCTTGATCAGCGACATGCGCGTGTTCCCATCCGGCTCGCGTGTGCTCGGGTCATATATGGTACGCCCATCCCGCATAGGCACGCTCCTTGAACGGTTCGAGACCGACGCGGCGCACAGTGTCGAGGAAGCGCTCGGAGCCCTCGCGTTTTTCGAGATAGGTGTCGACCACGCGCTCCACCGCATCGACGATCTCGTGCTCGCCGAAGCCAGGCCCCAGGATTTCGCCGATGGACGCGTCTTCCGCGCCGGAGCCGCCCAGCTGCAGCTGATAGAATTCGACGCCTTTCTTGTCGACGCCGAGAATACCGATATGGCCCGCGTGATGTTGGCCGCAGGCGTTGATGCAGCCGGAAATCTTGATCTTCAGTTCGCCGATATCGCGCTGGCGTTTGAGATCGGCGAAACGCTCGGAGAGCCGCTGCGCGATGGGGATCGAGCGCGCATTGGCGAGGTCGCAATAATCGAGGCCGGGGCACGCGATGATGTCGGTCACGAGTCCGGCATTCGGCGTCGCCAATCCAAGCTCGGCAAGCCGTGCATGAATCGCGGGCAAATCCTTCTTGCGCACATGCGGCAGGACGAGATTCTGTTCATGGCTCACGCGGATTTCGGCGAGGCCGAATGTGTCCATCAAATCGGCCAGCGCATCGAGTTGTTCATGGCTCGCATCACCCGGCACACCGCCGATGGGCTTGAGCGAGATCGTCACGATCGCATAGCCGGGTGCCCGATGCGTCGCGAGATTCACATCCGACCATGCGCAGAAATTCGCGTCTGCGTTGCGCGCGGCTTCGAATTCCGGCGAGGGATTTTCCAACGCTTCGAAAGCGGGCGGCGCAAAATAGTCCGTGATGCGGGCGATCTCCTCCTGCGGGACTTCCAGCGTGCCGCTCGTTCTGATCTCTGCGAATTCGCGCTCGATTTGGCGGCGCGTTTCCTCCAGGCCCAGCGCGTTCACCAGAATCTTGATGCGGGCTTTATAGATATTGTCGCGCCGACCGGACTGGTTGTAGACGCGCATCACTGCTTCGAGGAAGGCGAGGATGTCGCTCTTGGCCACGAAATCGCCCACCACATGGCCGACATAAGGCGTGCGTCCCATGCCGCCGCCGGCGTAGACGCGATAGCCGGTTTCGCCGGCCGCATTCTTCACGATCTCGATCGCCACGTCGTGGAATTTGAGCGCCGCGCGGTCATGCTCGGCACCGCCGACCGCGATCTTGAACTTGCGCGGCAGATAGGCGAATTCCGGATGCAAGGTCGACCATTGGCGGATGATTTCGGCCAGCGGCCGCGGATCCTCGATCTCGTCGGCGGCCGCGCCGGCGAAATGATCCGCCGTCACGTTGCGGATGCAATTGCCGCTCGTCTGCAGCGCATGCATCTCGACGCCGGCGAGATCGTCCAGGATGTCCGGCACGTCGACCAGCTTCGGCCAGTTGAACTGGATGTTCTGGCGCGTGGTGAAATGGCCGTAGCCCTTGTCGTATTTGCGCGCGATGTGGGCGAGCATCCGCAACTGGCGCGCCGACAAGGTGCCGTAAGGGACAGCGATGCGCAGCATATAGGCGTGCAATTGCAGATAGAGACCGTTCATCAGCCTGAGCGGCTTGAACTCGTCTTCCGTCAGCGCGCCCGAAAGCCGGCGCTCGACCTGATAGCGGAACTGCGCGACGCGCTCCCTCACGAAGCGCGCGTCGAATTCGTCGTACCTATACATGCCGCGTGCTCTGCTTGCCGAGATCGAGACGCACGGTCGGTCCCGCGGCGCGGATGATCTCGCGTTCCTTCACGGGGCGAACGCCGCTTGCTTCGACCTTCACGTCGAACAGATAGGGATTGACGACCTCGCGCCCCTTCACGAACGCATCGGCTGCCTTGAGCACGGCTTCGGCGGCCGCGTCGTCCGGAAACACTTCGGCATCGGCCAGCGAAGTCACCCACGCGCCACCCCGCCAATAGACGACATCGCCGTCGCGAAGCCGGTTGGCAGTCAGGATCTGGGGCAAGCTAGCCATGACCTGAAAATCACATTTCAGGACGGGGAATTCAAGGCTTTACAGTCAGAATATGTATTATCTGAAATTATACAGTACAATACAGGTATATTTTCCACCCCTATCGCTGTCCGGCCACGGCACGGCCTGGCTGGAAAAAGGCGCATTCGAAGCGGGATCAGGTGCTTTTTTATCGCATCAGTTTTCGAATTTCCCCGGTCAGCAGGCGGTCGCTGGCCGTGAAGCTTGCCACCATTGCCGCCAGGAACCTTTCACGGTCGAGATTGTCCAGATTGAGCGGATGAGCTGCCTGCGCCGCGAGGAGAAACAAGAATGTCGTCTGGGAGCGGCCGTTTCCCTCGCGAAACGGATGGATGGCGTTGAGCGTGCCGAGCGTTTCGGCCGCTTGCGTCGCAAAGGCGCCGGCTTTGAGTCCGCGCAGGTGGTTCCGTACGCGTAATCCCGTGAAAAGCTTCTCCATCTCGCCGGCAATATTCTCGGGGTAGCAGAAGGCGCTTCCATCCTTGCTTATCCGAAGAGTGCGATACCGGCCCGCCCAAGCGTACACGTCCTGAAACAAATGGCGATGGATAGCGCGGTAGTGCCGGACACTCAGTCGGCCGTTGGGGAAAGGTTCGTCGGAGCGCTGGGCAGTGCTGATCGCCTCGAATGCGTCAAGTTCGACCTGGAAGCGAAGACCTGGGATGTTTTTGAGAACGGTCGTTCCCTTGTAGCAATAGGGGTCCGACACGGCGCCATACAGCGAGGGCAAAGCTAACCGCGCTTGCCGTATTTTCGGGCGATGCGTTTGCGGCGCTCGTTCGCGGAGAGGCCGAGTTCGTCATATTGCATGAGGTCTCGCTGCATTTCGGGGGTCAGGTGAATACCTTCGACAGCGCTGATCTTGGCGAACCGAGCACGTCCGAGGACGAAGCTCGCGATAGGTTTTTCAAGCACCTTGGTCATGAACGTATTGTATCAACAATCCGTTCTTTTGTGCAGCCAAAACATCGTTGCCCACTACCCGCGAGGCGCAAGATCGGTCAAGTGCCTGCGCTGCCCGGCGCGGTCGTGGCGTCGCCGGACATAAGCGGGGGAATCGGAACGAGACGGCCATTGCAGCCCTGGAAAAAACCTTGATGATCCCGAAGGGGCAGGCGATTCAGTCCGGTCGAACGGGGAGCGGCGATAGTATGACCGGTGTCACCCCGCCTCGCGCCGGGCTGCCGCTCGGACAGATCGGCGCGGTCGTCGTCGGCAACGCACTGGAATTCTATGACTTCCTCACCTACTCGTTTTTCGCAGCTCAGATTGGTCACTCGTTTTTCCCGGAACACGGCAGCTATTCGACCCTGTTTCTGTCCGAGCTGGTGTTCGCGGCCGGATTCATCACCCGGCCGATCGGCGGCATTGTCATCGGAATTCTGGGCGACCGGTTGGGCCGCAAGCCCGCGATGGTGCTGTCATTCGCGCTGATGGGCGTGGCGATCGTGGGCATCGCGCTGACTCCCTCCTATCGCACGATCGGTCTCGCCGCGCCGATCCTGGCGGTGTGCTTCCGAATGATTCAAGGCATCGCGCTGGGCGGCGAAGTGGGACCGACCACCGCCTATCTGCTCGAAGCGGCGCCGCCGGAAAAGCGCGGCTTCTATACCTCGATGCAATATGCGACGCAGGATCTTGCCGTTCTGTGCGCGGGACTGGTGGGTTTCGCGCTGGCCAACATTCTCGATGCGAGCGCGTTGCAGGACTGGGGTTGGCGGGTGGCGTTTCTGCTCGGCGCGACGGTGGTTCCATTGGGTCTGATCGCACGCCGCAACCTGCCGGAGACATTGCCGGCGGCGGAGACAAAATCCTATTCGCTGTCCGAAGTGCGGCCTTATCTCCGCATCGCCGCTCTCGGGTTCCTGCTGCTCGCCTGCATGACGATCACCTATTACGTCATCGCCTACCTGACCACCTACGCAACCGTGACATTGCATATGCCTTCGAATCTCGGTTTCGCCGCAACCGTGGTGGCGGGGTTGTGCGGCGTGTGCTTCGATCTCGCGAGCGGTATCCTGTCGGATCGCATCGGCCGCAAACCAGTCATGCTCGTCGCAGGCTTCTTGCTGGTCGTGACGATCGTGCCCGCCTTCACCATCATGGCCCACTTCCGGACGGCGGCGACGCTTCTGGGCGCGACGGCGGTTATCTGCATTCTGCAAAGCTTCTTCGCGCCGCCGATTCTCGTCAGCCTCACCGAATCCCTGCCGCGCTATATCCGCTCCGGCGTGCTGGGGATCGTCTATGCCTGCGCGATCACCAGCGTGGGCGCCGCCACGCAGCCGGTCGTGACGAGACTGATCGAAATCACCGGCAATCCGCTGATGCCCGCCTGGTTGCTGTCCGGCACGCTGACCATCGGCTTCGTCGCAGTGCTGTTCCTGCGCGAGACAGCGCCGATCAAGACCGGTATCGTGACCCCATGACAAACGCGATGGAGCAGGTGCGTGGCTGAAATCGTGACCGCAGTCGAGGATTTCACCGCCATCCCCGCGCTGCCTATTGCGAAACGGCATCTCTTTTCGGCGGTGATGGGCAACGCGCTCGAATTCTACGATTTCATCACCTATACCTTCTTTGCCGCGCAGATCGGTCAATCATTTTTCCCGTCGCACACGCCACTCGGCAGCCTGCTCTTGTCCCTGGCGACGTTCGGCGTCGGCTTCGCGACGCGTCCGGTGGGCAGCATCGTCATCGGCGCCTATGCCGATCGCGTGGGCCGCGCGCCTGCGATGGTTCTCAGTTTCGTGCTGATGGGAATCGGAATTGTAGTGCTGACGTTGACGCCGCCTTACGCGATGATCGGTGTCGCGGCGCCGATCCTTGTCGTCGCGGCTCGCCTTGTGCAGGGCTTTGCGCTGGGCGGGCAGGTGGGTCCCAGCACCGCCTATCTGCTCGAAGCCGCGTCGCCGCAATCGCGCGGTTTTTACACGACCCTGCAATATTCCAGTCAGGGACTGGCCAGCATGCTTGGCGGAATCGTGGGCTTCGTGATTTCCAACAATCTCAATGCCGCGAGCCTGCAGCAATGGGGCTGGAGAGTCGCGATGATCCTAGGGGCGCTCATTCTGCCGTTCGGATTGCTGATCCGCAAGACGATGCCGGAAACGCTGGAGCCCGCGCGCAAGGCGCTTGCGGAGGTCCAGAAGGCGCCGACCCGCTATGTCCGGATTTTCGCGATCGGCCTCGCCATGCTCGCGAGCGCCACCATCTGCACCTATGTCACCAATTTCATGGCGACCTATGCGGGATCGTTCCTGCACATGCGGGCCAATGTGGCGTTCGCCGCGCCGATCATGTCCGGCGCGTGCATTCTTCTGTTCAGTCTCTTGAGCGGCTGGATGTCGGACAAATATGGCCGCAAGCCCGTCATGATCTGGCCGCGGGTGCTCCTGCTGTTCGCGATCTATCCGGGTTTTGTGCTGCTGGCGCAGCATCGCGATACGGCCACGCTTCTGGGCGTCACGGCCGTGCTCGCCATTCTGGGCAGCTGGAGCTCGGCGCCGAGCCTCGTGAATATTGCCGAAGCGATGCCGAGGGAAATTCGCTCGGGCACGCTCGGCACGGTCTACGCCGTCGCGATCGCCGCATTCGGTGGCACGACGCAATATGCCGTCGCGTGGTTGATCGGCATCACCGGCAATGTGCTGGCGCCCGCCTGGTATCTCACGGCGGCGACCTTCATCGGCCTGATCGCGATGATCCTGACGACGGAAACGGCGCCGGTGAAATTGGAGCGTTAACTCGACTTCTTCACAGCGCTTTCGTGCCAGCGGTGCAGAAGCGACCATTCGAGCACGGACAGCACCGAAAAGATCGCGATGCCCAAGGCCGCCAAAAGCGCCAGCGCCGCGAACATCTTCGCGATTTCGAGATTGTGGCCCGCTTCGACGATGCGCCAGGCAAGTCCGGTAGCAGCACCTGAGCCGGCGACGAATTCCGCGACCACCGCGCCGATCAGCGCCAGCCCACCGGAAATCTTCATCGCGCCCAGAAGATGCGGCAACGCAGTCGGCAACTGGAGTCGCATCAGAATCTGCCAACGGTTCGCGCCATAGAGGCGGAACAGATCGATCAGATTGTGGTCAGCCGATTTGAGTCCCAAGGTCGTGTTCGACAGGATCGGGAAAAACGCAACGATGAACGCAACGATGACCAGCACGAGGTCGATGCGGTCGAATCCGACCCAGATGAGAATTAACGGCGTGATCGCGACGACCGGCGTCACCTGCAGAATGACGGCATAGGGATAGAGTGCGTTCTCGATGGCGCGACTTTGTGAAAACAGGATCGCGAGCGCCACGCCCCCCAAGACGGCCAGCACGAACGCTTCGAGCGTCACGCTCAAGGTGGTCCATAGCGAGGCCATCAGCGACGCGAAATTTTCCACGAGAGCGGTCCAGATCGCGGACGGCGGGGGGAGAACGAACACCGGAACCGCGAAGTGGCGTACCAGGAATTCCCACAGCGCCAGCACCGCGATACCGAGCGCCATGGGAACCGCATATTTGAGCAACGCGCTCATGCCGCCTCGCTCATCGCATCGCGCAAGGCGGCCGAGACCTTTGCCGCCTGGGCCGTGAACTCCGGCGAAAGACGGTAGTGCGCGTCGCGATTTTCGGGCGCCGTCAATGCGATGTCGGCCGCGACGCGTCCCGGTCGCGGCGTCATCACCACCACGCGCGACGACAGATAGGTGCTCTCATAGACGCTGTGCGTGACGAAGATCACGGTGAGCTTGTCTTCGCGCCACAACTTCAACAGATCGTCGTTGAGGGATTGCCGGGTCAGCTCGTCGAGGGCGGCGAAAGGCTCGTCCATCAGAAGCAATTTCGGTTCGGCTGCGATCGCGCGCGCGATGGAGACGCGCATCTTCATGCCACCGGAAAGTTCGCGCGGGTAGGATTTCTCGAAACCGCCGAGCCCGACCCGTTCCAGCGCGCGACCGGCGCGTGCATTCGCTTCGGCGCGCGCGACGCCTTTGAGATCGAGCGGCAGGCGCGCATTGTCGAGCGCGCTGGCCCAGGGCATCAGGGTCGGATCCTGAAACACAAAGGTGGTTTCCGGTTTGCCGCCGGGAAAGGAAACCATGCCGGCGCTGGGAGCGAGCAGCCCGGCGATCACACGCAACGCCGTCGATTTTCCGCAACCCGACGGACCTACCAGCGACAAAAATTCATGCGCGCGGACCTGGAGATCGATCGGGCCGAGCGCCTTGAACCCATTGTCGAAGGTCTTGGTGATGCCGGTGAGAGAAAGGAGCCGTGTCATGAGGGAGAATGCGCTGAAGTGTGAGA
>JBEKDC010000011.1:0-29896 GCA_050014535.1 Rhizomicrobium sp. | reverse complement strand
CGAGAAAATATGGCGAAAGGGTGATTGGACTTACGCGTCCATGCGGCAGAGTATTAGGCTGGCGTTGGTGCCGCCGAACCCGAAGGAATTCGACAATGCTATGTTGACTGGCCGCTTACGTGCCTGATGCGGCACGAGGTCGATGGCGGTGGCGACCGATGGATTGTCGAGATTGATGGTCGGCGGCACAACCTGATCGCGAATTGCAAGCAAACAGAATATCGCTTCAACCGCGCCTGCCGCGCCGAGCGAATGACCAATCGACGATTTCGTGGATGACATGGCAATACGGCCCGCGGCATTGCCGACCAGCCGCTCGACCGCCTTGAGCTCTATTTCGTCGCCGAGCGGCGTCGAGGTGCCGTGGGCGTTTATGTAGTCGATCTGCTCAGCTGAAATGCCAGCGCGGCGCATCGCCGCCTGCATGCAGCGATACGCTCCATCGCCGTCTTCGGCAGGCGCCGTGATGTGATAGGCGTCGCCGGAGAGTCCGTAGCCCGTCACTTCGGCGTAAATCTTCGCGCCACGCGACTTGGCGTGCTCGTATTCCTCGAGCATGACCATGCCGGCGCCCTCCCCCATCACGAATCCGTCGCGATCCTTGTCATAGGGACGCGAGGCCTTTTCGGGAGTCTCATTGAACGCTGTCGACAGCGCGCGGCAGGCGGCGAACCCAGCCATGCCCAGCCGCGTGATCGCGGCTTCCGTGCCGCCGGCCAGCATCACATCTGCATCGTCGAGCGCAATGAGCCGAGCCGCGTCGCCGATCGCGTGTGCACCCGTGGCGCAAGCCGTCACCACGGAGTGGTTCGGGCCTTTGTAGCCGAAGCGGATGGATGCATAGCCCGAGACGAGGTTGATCAGGCGCCCGGGGATGAAAAATGGGCTCAGCTTTCGCGGTCCCTTTTCATGCACTAGAATGGATGCAGCCTCGATTCCCTGCAATCCGCCGATACCCGAGCCGATCAGAACGCCGGTGCGGCAGCGCTCCTCTTCGTCGCTGGGCACGAATCCCGAATCGGTCACCGCCTGTTGCGCGGCGGCCAAACCGAAGATGATGAAATCGTCGACCCGGCGTTGCTCCTTGGAATCGACCCATTGATCGGCATTGAACGTGCCGTCACTTCCGTCGCCCAACGGAACACTGCAGCCGATGCGCGCCGGCAAGTCGTCGACTTTGAACTTGGTGATCGGTCGCGCGCCGGATTGACCTGCGAGCAGCCGCGACCATGTCTCTTCGACGCCGCAGGCGAGCGGCGTAATGAGACCCAGACCGGTGACGACGACTCTACGCATATTCGAGGCGTCGGCGCCCAGCACTCAGGGTTGTGACTTGTCGATGATCTTCGATGAAGGACGCGGTGTCGGTGACCTTGTCGGCATCGACGTTGAGATGCTCGACGACGATCTTCTTCACGCGTTCGGCAGTATCGCTCATTGGTGTTCAAAACCTCTTTCGTTTTCTTTTCCGCGCTCTTGTGATGGGCGGATCGCGGGGTCCGCCTCATTGTTTCCCGCGCGTGCGGTCGAAGGTGGGTGCTTCGTAACACAAACCCTCAAGTCCCGCTACAAGCGGCGTAACACATTGAATTTACAGTCAAATCATCGCTAACCCGCCATTGACGTGCAGGGTCTGGCCGGTGACGTAGCCGGCTTCGACACTGGCGAGATAGAGCACAGCGGTCGCCACGTCGACCGGCGTACCCATATGGCCCGCAGGTATCTTCGCAAGCAAGCCCGATTTCTGCGCCTCGTTCAGCGCGTCCGTCATGGGCGTTGCGATAAAGCCCGGCGCCACGCAATTGACGGTGATGTTCCGGCTCGCGACTTCGAGGGCGAGCGACTTGGTCATGCCCGCAAGTCCGGCCTTCGCTGTTACATAGCTCGCCTGACCGGGATTGCCCGTCGATCCCACAATGGACGTGATCGAAATGATCCGCCCCCAACGTTTCTTCATCATCCCGCGCACGACTGCGCGTGAAAGTCGGAATGCCGAGGTGAGATTGACGGCAATCACCTGATCCCACTCTTCGTCTTTCATGCGTATGAAAAGATTGTCGCGCGTGATGCCGGCATTGTTCACGAGAATGTCGATCGGGCCGGCCGCCGCTTCTGCGCTCTTGGGCAGGGCTTCAACGGACGCGGTGTCGCCAAGATTTGCCGCAACGACATGCACGCGGCTCCCAAGTTCGCTCCTGAGCGCTTCGAGCGCTTCCGCTCGCGTGCCCGATAGAACGACCGTAGCACCTTGTCCGTGCAACGATCCGGCAATGGCACCGCCGATCCCGCCCGTAGCGCCGGTGACAAGTGCAACCTTTCCGCTGAGATCGAACATGTGTGTCACAGCCCTATAGCGTCTTCGCGAACGCTTCGATGTCGGCAGGCGTGTCGAGCGTCATCGTCAGCAAGTCTCTGTCGATGCGCTTGACCATGCCGGTGAGAACCTTGCTGCCGCCGGCCTCGACGGTTGTGTCCACGCCCAGTTGCCGAAATGCGAGAACGCTCTCCCGCCAACGCACGCGGCCCGTGACCTGTTCCACCAGAAGTCGGCGAATGGTTTCCGGCTCGCCGACTTCGGCGGCGCTGACATTCGCTACGACCGGGGCCGACGGCGGGCGAATCGTCACTTGCGCGAGGGCTTCGCGCATTTTGTCTGCGGCCGGTTGCATCAACGGACAATGGAACGGAGCGCTCACCGCTAGCGCCATGGCCCGCTTGGCACCTTTCGTTTTGGCGATTTCGCCTGCTCGCTCAACGGCGGCTTTCGTACCCGAAATTACGACCTGTCCCGGCGCGTTGTCGTTGGCCACCACGCAGATGCCACCTTGCGCTGCAGCCTCGGCGGCCGCCTGCTCGGCCGGTTCGATCTCGATACCGAGAAGTGCGCTCATCGCGCCGTCGCCGACTGCGACGGCATCCTGCATAGCCCGGCCGCGCGCCTTCAGGAGGCGCGCTGCGTCGGGCAACGTGAACGCGCCGGCAGCGGCAAGTGCCGTGTATTCGCCCAGCGAATGTCCGGCGACAAGCCTCGCCTGCTTCACCAGATCGAGTCCGGCTTCACGTTGGAGCACGCGAATGATGGCGAAACTCGCCGCCATGATGGCGGGCTGCGCATTTTCCGTCAGCAGGAGTTCCGATTCCGGGCCTTCCCACATCAGCCTGGTTAGCCTCTGCCGGAGCGCCTCGTCGACTTCCTCAAACACTTCGCGGGCTGGCGCGAAAGTCTCGGCCAACAGCCTGCCCATGCCGACCGCCTGGCTGCCTTGCCCCGGAAAGATGAACGCGCGCGTCATTTCGATCCCTTGTGGGGCGCCCCCTTAACGGGCGTGGCTGCGAAGAGCAAGGGGCCGCTCAACCTAGTCCAGGACTGCCGCTGATGCGGGAACCGGGAGGGACCGCGCCAGCGCAAGCACCAGCGCAACGCTGGTCAACAGGCCTGCCGCGAGAACAGCCATGCCGGTTTCGTAGCCACCCGTCGATTGCTTCAGACAACCCATGACATAGGGACCGACGAACCCTCCCAGATTGGCAAGCGAATTGATCAGCGCGATACCGCCTGCGGCTGCGGTGCCGCCGAGAATCGACGAGGGCAGTGTCCAGATCGAGACCAGCGCGGCATAAATCCCGACGGCGGCGGCGGTCAGAGCAATCAGCGACAACGCATTGCCATGCAGCAGAGCCGTGACGGCAAAGCCGCCCGCACCCAGGAGCGCTGCCGCAACGACATGCCAGATGCGCTCGCCGCGTCGATCGCTCGAACGCGCCCATGCCACCATTGCGAACGCGCAAATGAGATATGGGCCTGCAACGACGAAACCGGTTTCGCTATTCGAAAATCCCATCGCCTTCATGATCTGCGGCAACCAGAACCCGATGCCGTAGAGCGCGAAGATGATTCCGAAATCCGCGGCTGCCAGCCACCACACACGAATATCGCTCAATCCGCTCCAGAGGCTGCCCGCAGGAGCGGCGTCTTGCGCCAGCCTCGCGGCCACGATGCGCTTCTCGTCATCTCCGAGCCATTTCGCCCGCAACGGCCCGTCCGGCAATTGCGTCAGCACGAGGAACGACAGAATGCACGCCGGCAGCCCTTCGAGCACAAACAGCCATTGCCAACCATGCAGGTGCGTGATGCCGCCCAGCTGCAGAATGGCGCTCGACAACGGACCACCTACGGCGCTCGCGAGCGGAATGGCGAAGAAAAAATAAGAATTGAATCGCGCGCGCGACGAAGCCGGAAACCAATATGTCAGATACAGCATGATGCCGGGAAAGAATCCTGCCTCCATCACACCCAGCAGAAAGCGCAATGCGTAGAAACTCAACGGACCCTGCACGAAAGCTGTAGCTGCCGAGACGATGCCCCAGGACAGCATGATGCGGAAAATCCAAATGCGCGCTCCGACGCGTTCCAGAATCAGGTTCGAAGGCACTTCGAAGAAGAAATAGCCGATGAAGAAGATTCCCGCGCCCCAGCCATAGGCTTGCGCGCCGAGGCCGATATCCCGGTTCATCGTCAATGCCGCGAATCCGACATTTACGCGATCGAGAAAATTGACGACGTAGAGCAGCCCCAGAAACGGGATCAGACGCCATGCGGCCTTGGCGAAAATGGCGTCTTCCTGCGCCTTAGCGCGATCTGAGTTCACAATGCCGCCGCTCGACGCCGCGATCCACTACGGCCATGCCTTCACCAGATTGGCGGCGTTGATCGAGCCGATGCCCGTGGCGAAATCCCAACCGGTGGTCGCAGCATAAGCCGGCTTGTAGGCTGTGTTGGACGTCGACAGCACGCCCATCGCCGCGGATGGGATGTAGCAATTGACGGGACCCAGATAGGTCAGTCCGTAATTGGTCAATCCCAACATCTGCGCCGACGTGCAATTCACATCGTTGTCGCCGAGCGTGACGTCGTAAAAGATGCACGTCGACTTGACGGTTTTTCCCAGCGTCGAATTGCAACTCGCATTGCCGGATGCGCCATATTCGGTCGCCGCCAGCGAATAGAGGACGGGATTAGGATTGCCCTGACGCGACTTCATCTTTTGGTCGACGAGCGCCTGGATGCCCGCCATGATCGGCGATGCGAATGACGTGCCGCCCGCACCCGTCCAACCGCTCGGCGCGCCCGTGCAAGGCGCGCCGCCGCCCCATACGTCCGAATAACATATCACGTAGTAGTGGCCCCACAGACCGTCGGCCGCGAACAGCGACACGTCGGGAATATCGCGCGCGTTGTCGCTGGGATTGCCTACGAGCTTCTGCCAAGACGGCTTTGCATATCCCGAACAGGTTCCGCTGACGGCAGCCGCACTCTGCTGTGAGGTGGCGCCGTAGGCGCATCCGCTTGGACCGCCGCTTCCGCCGTCGACCTGCCAAAGCTGCTGGCCCGTAGCGCTATTGCAGAACCCCGTCGTTCCGTAGGTGACGGTTGAGCCGGTGAGAAACTTCGATACCAGTGTGCTCGCGCAGGAATCGTTCCACGGTATTTCGGGAACGTAGGACAGGGCCGAGCCATAGGCGGCCGCGTTGGTGCTGCTCCAATACGTACTGTTGTTCTTGGCATAGGAGTCGCCGAAGTCCGTGCCGCCGACGGCGACATTGTAAGGAGTCGACGCAAAGCCATTGACCGAAATTCCCTGGAACGACACCCATTGCCCTGAATCGCAGCCGGCGGCGTTGTCGTCGCCGGCCGCCACAAACACGGAAATGCCTTCGGCCACCGCCTGCTGGTAAGTAGCGTAATACGCTGCGTTGGCCGCGGCGCCGTTATAGGCTTCGCATTCGCCGTAGCTGATGCTGACGATCTGTGGCGGGCTCGGTAAATTGAGAATATTCTGCAATGCGATCAGACCGCCGAACGTCGTGTCGGTATCGGCGCAAGAGGCAACCTTGATCGCAGCATTCGGTGCGGCTGCACTCGACCATTCAGCGTCCAGTATCGCTTCGCCGTCGTCGCTATTGATGCCTGGGTCGACGCAGTTGCCGTGGCTAGTCGCCGTGTTCGGATGAACCGTGGTGAGGCTGCCGGAGGTATACGTCGAGAGGTTGAAGGTGGATCGGAATGTGGTCCAATCGGACGTCGAGAACACGTCGCTGTCCTCGATGACGACAATGGTTTCACCCTTGCCGGTGATGCCCGAAGTGAACAGCGGATTGAAATTGTAAATTGTTGCGAGGTCGGCCGGCACAACGGCCTGATAGGTGAAGTTGCCCTGCGTGAACGTGTATTGCGGGCGCGCGCGATAGAGCTTGTTCGGCCGGAAATCGTGCAACGACACGACGCCCACGATTGCTGGCGCCAGAGCGGCGGGAATTTGAGGGTCCGAGATATTGGCGACGTGCCGCACGCCGTTCACGTTCAGATAGTGGATTTGCGTCTTGAAGGCATCGCGCACCTGCGCCGCGGTGCCTGAGAAATCGATCATCATCCGATTGGCGTAAACCGCATTGACCTGAAAACCGTGGCGAGCGAGCCAGCCAGAGATGGTCTGGATATCCGCGATCCCGACACCGAACTCCTCTCCGAATTCGGAGGGGCTGAGCCAGCGGTGATAGTTCGCCGAATTGCGGTCGTGGAGTTGGTCGATCAATTGCGTGATGGAGCGCTCCTCGACCGGCGAACGGCGCAGCAGAAGCTGCATATGCGTCATGGCAAGAGAATCGGGAACCGCACCGCGGTCGTTCTTCTTGGCCCGCGCTTCCGGCCGTGTGTTGCCGGCGAGGGTCACCCGGTGGGACTCGTCGATGGCGGTTACGATCTGTTGTCCGGGGAGTTGGGCCCCTGCCGGCGGCGCAACGGCCAGAAGACAGGCCGCCATCAAGACCGGAAAAAGAAGGGAAAGACCCGCTCGGTTACGCATGATGAACCCCAGCCAAATCGGAATGCGCCCACACTCCGCGAGAGGATACCAAGTGCCCGGCCAGTTTGCTACCGGGCGGGCTTGCCCTTGGGGCCCCGCTCCTCTATATGCCCGCCCCTCAGGCGGCTGCGGTCGCGGGAGGCAGACCTGCCCCGAGCCGGTCAGCCCATGCCGGATGGTCCGGCGTCCCGGCGAACCGAGGCGAAAATCGGGAACCCCTCCCTGTTTCGTTCCGCAGCCCGGAAAGGGACTGATTCATATGGCTCTTTACGAGCATCTCCTGATCGCGCGCCAGGACATCAGCGCGCAGCAGGTGGACGCGCTGGCGACCCACCTCAAAACCATCGTCGAAGGCGAAGGCGGCAAGGTCGAAAAGCAGGAATATTGGGGCCTGCGCTCCCTTGCCTACCGCATTAAGAAAAACCGCAAGGGCCATTATGTGCTCCTGAACATCAACGCGCCGTCCAAAGCCGTGCAGGAACTCGAGCGCCAGCTGAAGATCAACGAAGACGTCCTGCGCTACATTTCGGTCAAGGTCGATCAGTTCGAGCAGTCGAGCTCGAACAAGGCCCGCCGCGAGCGCGACGGCGAGAAGAAGCCGGAAGGCGAGACTGTGGAGGTCGAACTATGAGCCAGGCCGGAGCCCAACGCCGCCCGTTCTTCCGTCGCCGGAAAACCTGCCCGTTCTCGGGCGCGAATGCGCCCAAGATCGACTACAAGGATGTGAAGCTGCTGCAACGCTTCATTTCGGAGCGCGGTAAGATCGTGCCGTCGCGCATCACGGCAGTTTCGACCAAGAAGCAGCGCCTGCTCGCCATCGCGATCAAGCGCGCTCGCTTCATGGCGCTGCTGCCCTATCTCATCGGTTGAGCGGGAGACGAATATGCAAGTGATCCTGCTCGAACGAGTCGAAAAGCTCGGCCAGATGGGCGACGTCGTGAAGGTGAAAGACGGCTTCGCCCGCAACTTTCTCCTCCCCAAGAAAAAGGCCCTTCGCGCCACCAAGGCGAACGAAGCCTTTTTCGAAACGCAACGTGCGCAACTCGAAACGCGCAACCTCGAGCGCAAGGGGGAAGCGGAAAAGGTCGCCAAGAAGCTGGCGGGGCAGAGCTTCACGCTCCTGCGCCAGGCGGGCGACCGCGGCCAGCTTTACGGTTCGGTGTCGCCTCGCGATATCTCGGATATCGTGACGGCCGGCGGCTTCAGCGTCGACCGCACGCAGATCCCGCTCGACAAGGCGATTAAGACGATCGGTCTGTTCCCGATCGCCATTGTGCTTCATCCGGAAATCCGGGTGACTGTGACCGTCAACGTCGCACGCACCGAGGACGAAGCGGAACGCCAGGCGCGCGGCGAAGACGTTCTGTCGGAGAAGACGGAGGCCGAGGAGGCCAAAGTCGTAGCCGAAGAGCTTTTCGAAGAAGGCGCAGGACCGAAGGCGGAATCCGAAGAGGCAGCTGCGGAGGACTAAATTAGGCTGCCGCCCGTCCATTTAATCGCCTCGAAGAAGGCCGCAATACCGGCTAAGATCGCTGTCTCGCAACGCGGAGTACTGACATGTCCGCCGTCGTCGACACCAAACGCGTCACTGTTCCGGAAATTCGCGCGCACAAAAACGCGAAACCGGTGGTGTGTCTGACCTGCTATCACGCCCACACCGCCCGGCTCCTCGATAATCACGTGGACTTGATGCTCGTGGGCGACTCGCTCGGCATGGTGATGCACGGGATGGAGTCGACCCTCGGCGTCACGCTCGACATGATGATCCTTCACGGCAAGGCCGTGATGCGCGGCAGCAGGCATGCGCTCGTCGTGGTCGATTTGCCGTTCGGCTCTTATGAGGAAAGTCCGCAGGTCGCATTTCGCAGCGCCGCGCGCGTAATCCAGGAAACGGGCTGCACGGCCGTGAAAATGGAAGGCGGCGCGCGCGTCGCCGAGACCATCCGCTACCTCACCTTGCGGGGGATACCGGTGATGGGCCATATCGGGCTCACCCCGCAAATGATCCAGATATTCGGCGGCTTCAAAACACAAGGCCGGACCGAGGCCGAGTGGCCGGCCATCGAAGCGGACGCCAAGGCCGTTACCGACGCCGGCGCATTCGCGGTCGTCCTGGAAGGCATGGCCGAGCCGCTTGCCACCAAAATCACTCGTGAAATCGCCATTCCCACTATAGGCATCGGCGCATCCGCCGAATGCGACGGGCAAATCCTCGTGATGGAAGACATGCTGGGGCTCAATCCGAATCCGCCCAAATTCGTGCGCCAATATGCGAACATGGGACCGGATATCGAAGCGGCGGTGAAGGCCTACGCGGCGGATGTTCGCAATCGCAGTTTCCCGGGCAAGGAAAACGTGTACACGATGAAGCGGGTTGGTTAAGACCGTTTCATTCCGCTGACTTCTGCGTGCCTTGGGTTGCCAGCACGAACCCTACCGGCTAATCATCCCGGCCGATCAAGGCCTTGGGTGGGCCTAAAGAGGAATTTCCGCGTGACAGACATCTTCCGGGAAGTCGAGGAGGACGTCCGCCGCGAGCGCTATGAGCAGCTCTGGAAAGAGTACGGCGACTACGTCATCGCCGGGGCTGCCGTCGTGGTGATCGCCGTCGCGGGCTTCCAGCTTTGGCGCGTGTACGACCAGAACCAGCGGGCCAAGGCGTCGGCCGAATACATGCTCGCGGAGCAGTTCTTCGATGCCGGGCAGGCAAGCGAAGCTCAGTCCAACTTTGCGCGGCTGTCGAAGGACGCGCCCGGAGGTTATGCGTCGCTCGCAAAGCTCCAGGAAGCGAACTCGATGCTCCAGGCCGGCAACACGGCCGATGCTGTACTGATCTACAAACAGATCGCCGCCGGTAAGGACACTATCCTCGCTCCGGTTGCGCGCATCCATGCCGGTTGGGCGCTCGTCGACACGGCGCCGAAATCGGAGATCCAGTCGCTCGTCGCGCCCCTCGCCGATCAGACAAACCCCTGGCACGCGATGGCGCGAGAGATTCTCGCATTCGCCGACTATCGCGCCGGCGCGACGCAAGAGGCCATTCGCGAATATCAGAACCTGACCACCGACACCGATGCACCCGCGCCTTTGCGCGCTCGCAGCGGATGGATGGTGACATTCCTCAAAGGTGGTGGCGCGAAGAACTACGGCACCGTTCCGCCGCCACCCGCGCCGCCAGGCGCATCCCCCTCGCAGCCGCAGGCTGCAGCCGAAGGTACTCCCCAGAAATGACAGTTTCATCAACCCTGCGTGTCGTCGTTTGCGTCGTCGCGGTGCTTGCGCTGTCGGGCTGCGAGGCCATGGACATGATGGGGGGCTGGTTCAAATCTGCCAAGAAATCGAACATCAAAGGCGAACGCATCTCCGTTATGACGCTCGATGAGGCGCTGAAACCTGACACGTCTCTCAGCGACGTCAAGGTCGTGCTGCCGCCACCTTACCGCAATGCGGAATGGCCGGAGCCGGGCGGCTACGCCGCCAACGCGATGTACCATCTCGAGGCCGACGGACCGCTTCGTCAAATCTGGCAGCAGGACACGGGCAAGGGCTCGGATTCGGATTCCCGCCTGACCGCGCCGCCGGTTGTCGCCGACGGACGCATCTATGTGCTCGACGCCTCGGCGCATGTCTATGTTTTCGATGCCGGCACCGGCAAGCCGTTGTGGGACAAGGATCTCGCGCCTCCAAGCCCCGACGAGGGATTTAATTGGTTCGGAATGTTCGGACCGGGCATGTCGATCGATCCGACCAAAGGCTTCGGTGGTGGCGTTGCTTTCGATAAAAGCAGGCTGTTCGTGAGCACCGGCTTCGGTGGGGTGTTCGCTCTGGATCCGGCCACGGGACGTCAGCTCTGGAAGAGCGAACTTGGCGTGCCGATCGTCAACGCGCCGGACGCCAATGGCGGACGGGTGTTTGTGTCCTCGCAGGATAACCATTTCTACGCACTGGCCGAGATCGACGGCCGCACGCTTTGGGACCACCAGGGCATCTCGGAGTCTGCCGGAATTCTCGAAAGCACCAGCGCTGCCGTGGCGGGCGATTACGTCGTGACGCCTTATACCTCCGGCGAATTGTTCGCCATCCGCGTCGAGAACGGCCAACCGGCGTGGAACGACATGCTCACGCGCACCGGCAACGTGACCGCGCTTTCGGAGCTAGATGACATCGCCGGCAGACCCGTGATCGATCGCGACATGGTATTCGCCATCAGCCATTCCGGCGTCATGGGCGCCATCAATATCAACACCGGCGATCGCGTCTGGTCGCGCGACATCGGCGGTATCCAAACTCCGTGGGTTGCGGGAGATTTCATCTATGTGCTGACGACGGAGGATCTTCTCCTCTGCCTCGAGCGCAAGGACGGCAAGGTCAAGTGGGTTCATCAGCTTCAGCGGTGGCGGAACATGGAGGACAAGGAAGATCCGATCGTATGGTCGGGGCCTGTCCTCGTCTCCGACAGGCTGGTCATCGTGTCGTCGGACGGATATGCGATTTCGATATCGCCCTATTCGGGCCAGCTCCTGGGCCGGATACAGATCCCCGACGGCACCTATATCGCGCCCGTGGTGGCGAACGGTACGCTCTACCTCCTGACCAATAGTGCCCAACTCGTCGCGATGCGCTGATCTGGCGGGCGAGGACATGTCATGCCGCTTGCCGTCGCCGTTGTGGGTCGCCCGAATGTGGGAAAGTCCACCTTGTTCAACCGGCTTGCGGGCAAGCAGCTGGCCATCGTCCACGACACACCCGGGGTCACGCGCGACCGGCAGGACGCGCTCGCGCAACTGGGTTCGCTGTCGGTCCGCCTGATCGACACCGCGGGCTTCGACATCGGCGTGCCCGGCAGCCTTTCCATGCGCATGACCGATCAGACGCTTTCGGCCATCAAGGAAGCCGATGTCTGCCTCTTCGTCGTCAATGCGCGCGACGGCGTGACGACGGGCGACGAGATCATTGCGGAATCGCTGCGCCGCTCGGGCAAGCCGGTTGTGCTGGTCGCAAACAAATGCGACGTCGAACTCGATCTTTCCGAATTCTATGCGCTCGGTCTTGGCGAACCCATCGGCGTGTCGGCGGTCCACAATCTCGGCACCGATGAGATCGTCGATGCGCTTGAGCCGTTCGGCGTCGAGGAAGAGGCGGCGCCTGAAGAACCTGAGCCCGCCGAAGAGATAGACCGGCCGCTCAAGCTCGCCATTGTCGGTCGGCCCAATGTCGGCAAGTCGAGCCTGTTCAATCGCATGCTGGGCGAGGAACGTTCGCTGACGGGACCGGAAGCGGGTCTCACGCGTGATTCCATCGCGGCGACGTGGACCGTCGACGGCCGTACGATCCAGCTTCACGACACCGCGGGCTTGCGCAAGCGGGCCCGCGCGGCAGGCGAAGAGCTCGAACAACTCGCTGTGCAGAGCGCGCTGACCGCGATTCGTTTCGCCGAATGCGTGATCGTGGTGGTCGACGCGACGGCGCCGTTCGAAAAGCAGGACCTGACCATCGTCGACATGGTCGCCCGCGAGGGCCGCGCGATCGTGTTCGCGCTCAACAAATGGGACCAGATCGAAGCGCCGGCCGGCGCGATCACGGCCTTGAAGAAGCATCTCGATCATCTGCTGCCGCAGATTTCCGGCGCGCCTCTCGTGGGCATCTCCGCGCTGACCGGCGAAGGCATCGACCGGATTTTGCCGGCCGTTCTCGAAGCGGACGCTGCCTGGAACACGCGCGTGCCGACGGCCCAACTGAACCGCTTTCTTGCGGCGGCACTTTCGATCCATCCCACGCCCGCCATTCATGGCCGCCGCGTGCGCATCCGGTACATGACCCAGGCCAAGAGCCGCCCGCCGACCTTTGCGCTGTTCGGTACGCAACTCGACGGCCTGCCGGAATCCTATCTGCGGTATCTCCAAAACGAATTGCGCAAAGCGTTCAATTTGCAGGGCGTGCCGTTGCGGTTTTCGCTGCGAACGTCGACAAATCCGTACGCGGATAAGTAACGAAGCCGAGCCGCACTGCACTCACTTGACACTCTGCCGTCCGCTCTCCTAACGCTGACATTCATTCCCCCGGTCCGCCCATGTCCGCCATTATCGATGTTCGCAATCTGACCAAGACCTTCGGCGCGTTCACCGCCGTGAAGGATGTGAGCTTCGAGGTCGAGGCGGGCGGGATATTCGCGTTTCTGGGCCCGAATGGCGCAGGCAAGTCGACCACGATCAAGATGCTCACCACCGTGTTACGGCCCACCTCCGGCGCGATTCGAATCGACGGCTTCGATCCGGTGACGCAATCCCATCAGGTGCGTCGCTCCTTCGGTATCGTGTTCCAGGACCCCAGCCTCGACGACATGCTGACGGCCCGCGAGAACATGGATTTCCACGGCGTGCTTTACGACATCCCGCGCGCCGAGCGGCGGACCCGCATCGAGCAATTGTTGAATTTCGTGGAATTGTGGGACCGTCGCAATTCCTTCGTACGCGATTTTTCCGGCGGCATGAAGCGCAGGCTCGAAATCGCCCGCGGGCTGCTGCACCGCCACAAGATCATCTTCCTCGACAAACCCACCCTCGGGCTCGATCCGCAGACGCGCAATCACATGTGGATCTATCTGCAGGAGCTGAACGCGAAGGACGGCACGACGATCTTCTTCACGACCCATTACATGGAGGAAGCCGAGCGCATCGCGCGGCGCATCGCCGTGATCGACCGCGGCACCATCATCGCTTCCGGCTCGGCCGACGAGCTCAAAACGCAAACGAAGACCGAAAACCTCGAAGACGCGTTTCTCACCCTCACCGGCCATTCGATCCGCGAAGAAGAAGGCACCAGCCTCGACCGCATGCGCCGGATGAGAGGGATGATGCGATGAACGCGGTTTATATTCTCTGGCTGCGCCAGTTCAAACGCTATATCCGCTCGCCCGCGCGGCTGGTGGCGTCGCTCGCGCAGCCGATGATGTTCCTCATCGCGCTGGGCTTCGGGCTCGGCTCGATCTTCGCCCGCGCCGGCCAGGGCAGCTACATCCAGTTCCTCGTGCCGGGCATCGTCGCGATGAGTATCATCTTCTCCTCGATCTTCTCGGGCATGGAGATGCTGTGGGATCGCCAGTTCGGCTTCCTCAAGGAAACATTGGTGGCGCCCGTGCCGCGCTTCGCGATTGTGCTGGGCCGCGTGGCGGGAGGCGCCACGACCGCGATGATCCAGGGCGCCATCGTGCTGATCATTTCCACCGCCTTCGGCTTCCGTCCGCATAGCTGGCTGGTGGTGCCGGAAGCATTTGCCGTGATGCTGCTGATCTCTCTCCTGTTCAGCGCCTTCGGCATGGTTGTGGGTTCCAAGATGACCGACATGCAGGCGTTCCCGCTGATCATGAACTTCATCGTGATGCCGCTGTTCTTTCTGTCGGGGGCGATGTTTCCGCTGCACGGGCTACCAACGCCACTCCTGATCGTGGCGACTGCCGATCCGTTATCCTATGGCGTGGACGCGCTGCGACAATTGCTGATCGGCGCGGGACATTTCGGGTTCGGGCTCGATATCGCCGTGCTGAGCGGGCTGACGCTCGCGCTCTTGTTCCTCGGCAGCTATTTCTTTTCGCGGATGGAAGTGTGACGGCCGCGTCTATTTGACCGCGACGAGTTCGCCCTGTTTTTCGCAACTCGGCGAGAGCAGCTCGAGAATCAGCGGGGCCACCGCTTCGGGCAGGCGCAATGATTCCGGGTCTTCGCCGGGCATCGCCTTCGCGCGCATCCTGGTGCGCAATGGCCCGGGGCTCAGAAGATTGACCCGCACATTCGTGCCCTCGCATTCGGCCGCATAAGTGAGGACCAGGGATTCTAGGGCGGCCTTGCTCAGTGCATAGCCGCCCCAAAAAGGCGTGTGATGGCGCGCAGCGCCGGAGGTGAGAAACAGTGCGCGTCCCGCATCGGATGCGCGCAACAATGGATCGAGCGAGCGGATCAGCCGCCAGTTGGCCGTCACATTGATGTCGATCAGTTCCTGAAACACCTTCGGCTCCAGGTTCGACAGAGGTGTCAGCGCGCCCAAGGTTCCGGCATTGCCGAGAAATGCATCGAGCCGGCCCCAACGCTCATAGATCGAGGCGCCGAGCCGGTCGAGCGCAGGAAAATCCTTGAGATCGAGGGGAACGAGCGTGGCCGTGCCGCCCGCGCGCTGGATTTCGTCGTCGACCTCTTCCAGTCCACCGACTGTGCGCGCGACGAGTATCACATGCGCGCCCGCGTCCGCCAGCGCCTTGGCTGCCGCGCGCCCGATGCCGCGCGATGCGCCTGTGACGAGCGCCACGCGTCCTGACAGGGACTTGGTCATAACGCGACTGGTCTCACGCGACTTCGGCGAGGAGAGAAAGCTGACGTCCGCTGCGTCCGCCGCTCACATCCGTCAACTCGATGGGATATTCACCCGAGAAACAGGCGTCGCAGAACTGCGGATTGCGGTTGTTGCGACCCGGTTCGCCGACCGCGCGATAAAGTCCGTCCATCGAGACGAACGCGAGGCTGTCGGCCTTGATGTATTCGCGCATCTGCTCGACTTCCTTCATGCGGTGCGCGAGCAACTCGCCGGCATTGGGCGTGTCGACGCCGTAGAAGCACGAGTTCGTCGTAGGCGGACTGGCGATGCGGAAATGAACCGCTGACGCGCCTGCATCGCGCACCATCTCCACGATCTTCTTCGAAGTCGTGCCGCGCACGATGGAGTCGTCGACCAGCACCACACTCTTGCCCTTGAGCTTGGCGCGATTGGGATTGTGTTTGAGGCGCACGCCCAGATGGCGGATCTGGTCGGAAGGCTCGATGAAGGTCCGTCCGACATAATGATTGCGGATTATGCCGAGTTCAAACGGCACGCCGGAAGCTGCAGCATAGCCCAGCGCAGCAGGCACACCCGAATCCGGCACCGGAATCACCATGTCAGCACCCGGCGCAGGCGCTTCGCGCGCGAGTTCTTCGCCGATACGTTTCCTCGCATCATAAACGTTCCGCCCCTCGACCATGGAATCCGGCCGGGCGAAATAGACATATTCGAACACGCAAAACCGCCGCGGCTGCGGCGCAAAGGGGCGATAGGAATCGATACCGTCTTTCGTGATCACCACCAGTTCGCCAGGCTCAATGTCGCGCACGAATTCCGCGCCGATGATGTCGAGCGCGCAGGTCTCCGACGACAGGATATGTGCACTGCCGAGCTTGCCCAGCACCAGCGGACGCACGCCCCAGG
Organism: Rhizomicrobium sp.; assembly: GCA_050014535.1. Classification (GTDB taxonomy): domain Bacteria; phylum Pseudomonadota; class Alphaproteobacteria; order Micropepsales; family Micropepsaceae; genus Rhizomicrobium. Next base: position 13,802 of record JBEKDC010000011.1, on the reverse strand, counting down.
GATCCCGCACGCCGATCAGCTTTTTGGCCGTGAGCGCAACCAGCGAATAGGCTCCTTCGACCTTCTTCAGCGCATCGATCAGCCTTTCGGCGATGGGATTGAAGCGGCTGCGGGCGATCAGATGAATGATGGTCTCTGTATCGGACGTAGATTGGAAGATGGCGCCGGTGCGAACAAGTTCGGCATGCAGCGTGCTGGCATTTGTCAAATTGCCGTTATGCGCAATCGCGATCGCGCCGCCCGCCACGTCGGCATACATCGGCTGGATGTTGCGGGTTACATTTCCGCCGGTCGTCGAATAGCGCACATGGCCGAGCGCCTGGCTGCCGCGAAGATTCTGGACGTGCTGGTTCCTCTCGCCGAACACGTCGCCGACAAGGCCGGCATGGCGCTCCGCTATGAACTGCGTGCCGTCATAGCTGACGATTCCCGCCGCTTCCTGTCCGCGATGCTGAAGGGCATGGAGTCCGAGCGCCACGAGCTTTCCCGCGTCGGGATTGCCGAAGACGCCGAAAACCCCGCATTCCTCGTGGAATTGGTCGTCGAAGGGTGTTTCGGAAAGCGTGCTCTGGCCTGCGGTCATGGCTTGCCTGCATCTCCGTTGCCGGTCGACTGAATGAGTCTGTCTAGCGCGCGCCGATCTTCGGCGCCATAGGCCTTTTGTCCATGCTTGACGCCTTTTTGCGCCTGACGCGGCGCGGGCTTGGGAATCGGCGTGCCGGGCGGCGCAGGCGTGCCTCCGCTATTCGCGGTCTGGATGTGCTGATCGGGGATCAGCGAAAGCAAAACATCGCTCGATCCCTGGATAAGCGGCAGAAACCGCGCATTCGTCATCCAGTCAGGCTGCGTGCGAATCGGCACGACCATGCAGAACGCGAGATACGCGATGCCGACAATGGCGAGACCCCGAATGAAGCCAAACGAGAATCCCAGCGCACGATCCACCGCGCCGACAGGCGAACGTTTCACGCCTTGCGCGAAGCGGAAGCTGACGAACGACAAGGGAATCAGAACGACCAGGAAAATGCCGCCATAGGCGACGAGCGTTCCCAGCCATTCCGGCGAGATTCGTTGCCGCAAAAATGGCGCCAGTGCCGGCCCGAAATAGAGCGTGGCAAAGGCCGCCGCCGCCCAGGCGAATATTGTCAGCGTTTCCTGCACAAAGCCGCGATAGGTGGCGTAGATCACCGAGGCCAGCACCACGAGGACCACCAGCACGTCGACGAAAGAGAAATTCAGATGGCCCATGACTCCATTCTACCACGCAATTGCACCCGCCGGCGCTCGGTCATTTGCCTGCGGCAAACTCGGCCAACTCGCCCACATCCTTGACTGTCCGCAAACTGAGGCCGGAGCCTTCGGCCTTGGTTCCCGTCGGGATCAGCGCCGTCGTAAACCCCAGCTTTGCGGCCTCCTTGAGGCGTAACTCAGCCTGCGGTGCAGGCCGGACGTCGCCCGAAAGACTGATCTCGCCGAAAAACACGCAGTCTTTCGGCAAAGCACGTTCGGCAAAGGAGGAGACCAGTGCCGCCGCCGCCGCGAGATCGGCCGCGGGCTCGCCGATTTTCAGTCCACCGGCCACGTTCAGATAGACATCGTGCCCGCTGACGCCAAGGCCTGCGCGCGCGTCCAGCACCGCCAGGATCATCGCGAGACGGCCGCTGTCCCAACCGACAACCGCGCGACGCGGCGTTCCGTAGCCGGGTGCGGCAACAAGTGCCTGCACTTCGACAAGCACGGGTCGCGTACCTTCGAGGCCCGCAAACACTGCGGCCCCCGGCGATGCACTGTGTCGGTCGCCCAGGAACAGCGCCGAGGGGTTGGCGACTTCCATCAGCCCCTGCCCCGTCATTTCGAACACGCCGATTTCGTCGGTGGGCCCGAAGCGGTTCTTCACCGCGCGCAGCACGCGGAAATGATGTCCGCGTTCGCCTTCGAAATAGAGAACGGCGTCCACCAGATGCTCGACGGCTTTGGGACCGGCGATCTGACCGTCCTTCGTCACATGGCCCACAAGAATAAGCGCCGCGCCGGACGATTTGGCGTAGCGCACCAGATCGTAGGAGGCCGTACGCACCTGCGCGATGGTGCCGGGTGCTGCCTCGAGCGCGGAGGTCCAGATCGTCTGGATGGAATCGATGGCGACGATGCCGGGCGGCGGGCTCGATTCCAGCGTGGCGAGCACGTCTTCGACGCTCGTGGCCGAAGCGAGCGAAACCGGCGCATCGCCCAGCCCCATGCGAGCGGCGCGCATGCGCACCTGCGCCATTGCCTCTTCGCCGGAGATGTAGACCGCCTTGCCGTCCGATTTCGCATAGGAGGCGAGCGCCTGCAGGATCAGGGTCGATTTGCCGACCCCGGGATCGCCGCCCACCAGCAACGCGGAACCGGGAACAAGCCCGCCGCCGCATACCCGATCGAATTCGGGAATGCCTGTTGGCCTTCGCGGCGGCGCTTCATCCTCGGTCTTGAGATCTTCGAGCGCGAAAGGCCGACCCCGCACGCGCTTGACCGCGCCCGTCCCTGCCGGCGCCGCTGAAGTGATTTCCTCCACGATGGTGTTCCAACCGCCGCACGCGTCGCATTTGCCGGACCATTTGGCGTGAACAGCTCCGCAGCTTTGGCAAACGAAGCTCGCTTGCGCGCGCGCCACTAGCCGCGCACTTCCATCTTGATGGGGCCCACTGCCCGGCCATGGATGAACTGGTCGACGTAAGGATTGCCGCTTGTATCGATGTCGGCGGTGGGCCCGTCCCAGATGATCTTGCCCTTGTAGAGCATGGCGATGCGGTTGGAGATTTTCCGCGCGCTTGCCATGTCGTGCGTGATCGAGAGCGCGGTGACACCCAGATTCTTCACGGTCGACACGATCAGATCGTTTATCACGTCGGCCATGATCGGATCGAGTCCGGTCGTGGGTTCGTCGAAGAAGATGATCTGCGGATCGGCTGCAATGGCGCGCGCAAGGCCGACGCGCTTCTGCATGCCGCCGGACAGGTCCGCCGGCGACAACATCGCCACTTCGGCGCCAAGCCCGACGCTCGCGAGTTTCTCGATCGCGACTTCGCGCGCCTTACGGCGGTTCATGCCGTGGCCCTGGATCAGGCCAAACGCGACATTCTCCCAAACCGGCAGGCTGTCGAACAGTGCGGCACCCTGAAACAGCATACCGAATTTCTTCAGCATCGCCTCGCGCGCACGCCCCCCAATACGGGTGACGTCCTGGCCGTCGACGAATATCTTGCCTTCGTCTGCACGCAGAATCCCCAGCACACATTTGATCATCACGGATTTGCCCGTGCCGGAGCCGCCGATCACCACGAGGGACTCTGCGGACCCGATCTTGAGATCGATTCCGTCGAGCACGACCTTTTCGCCGAAGCGCTTCTTGACGCCGCGAAGTTCGATCTTGGGTGTGCCCTCCGCCGCCATCTCAGTTCCCGAACAGAATGGAGGTGAGGAAATAGTTCGCAGCGAGGATCAGAATGGACGACGACACGACGGCGTACGTCGTCGCCGCACCGACACCCTGCGCGCCGCCCTTGGAATGAAAGCCGTTGTAGCAGCCCATCAGCGCGATAATGAAGCCGAACACTGCAATCTTGATCACACCCGAAGTCACGTCGGCGTGGGTGACGAAATCGACCGTGTTCTTGAGATAGATGGGACCGTTGAAACCCAGGCTCTCGGTCGCGACCACATAGCCGCCGAACACGCCGATCGAGTCCGCCACCAGAACGAGCACCGGCAGTGTCACCACCGCAGCGATGAGCCGTGGTACGACAAGATATTTGATCGGATTCGTCGATAGAGTCGTCAACGCATCGATCTGCTCGGTCACCCGCATGGTCCCGATCTCGGCGGCGATCGCGGCTGCCACGCGTCCCGCGACCATGAGACCCGCAATCACAGGCCCGAGTTCGCGCGTGATGCCCAGCACGACAATATTGGGCACAACGGATTCCACGCCAAACCTGTTGCTGCCGACATATATCTGCAGCGCCAGTGCACCGCCGGTGAAGAACGCCGTGAGACCTACGACCGGCAACGAGAAATATCCGATGCGGATCATCTGCTGACCGATAAGCCCCCAATAGATGGGAGGCCGCACGCAACTCGTCACGGCGGATATCATGAATCGCGTCAGCGCGCCGGTCTGGGCGAGAAACGCCAGGAATACGCGGCCGATGGGCGCAAAAATGTTCATCTTGCGACCTCGCCGACATAGCGTCGCGGCACGCGGCCGCCGAGCGACGTGAGGATTTCATAGGGCGCGGTGTTGGCGGCGCGGGCCAACTCGTCCAGGCCGATCGTGTCGCCGAGAAATTCGACCTCAGCTCCCACATGGAGCGCAGCCTGCGGGACGTCCGTCACATCGAGCGTGATCAAATCCATCGAAACCCGCCCGGCGACAGCTGCGCGCACGCCGGCGATAGCGCCCATCCCCCGATTGCCGATCGCGCGCATCAGACCGTCCGCATATCCCAAGGCGATGGTGGCGAGCGTGCCCTTCCGCCCGACCCGGAAGCTGGCTCCGTAGCCAACACTCTCCCCCTTGTCAACGCGACGAAGCTGGAGGATGCGGCCGGTCAAAACCGCCGTCGTGGTAAACGGGTTTGCGCCTGCGCTTTGCGGATTTCCGCCGTAAAGACCGATGCCCAAACGCACCATATCGAACGCATAATCCTTTCCCAGAACGACGCCTCCGGTGGAGGAAAAGCTGGCAGGCGCGGGCCGCAGCCGGGCGAGTCCCGCCCGAAAGCGATCGAGCTGTGTCCGGTTCATCGCGGATGCCGAATCTTCGGAGAAGGCCAGATGGCTCATGTTCAGTACGAGTCGGATACCGCGTAGCCGCACCGCGCTCTCCGCGACGAGTGTCGCCAATTCGTAGGACGGCAGGCCGAGCCGATTCATCCCGGTATCGAAATGCAGCGCCGCTTCGAGTTTCGTGCCGGACGCTCGCGCGGCGGCCGACCAGGTTTCGATCTCGGCCAGCGAATTGAGGACCGGTATCAACCGATGCGCGATCAAAGCGGGCACGGCGCCGGGGTAGGCGCCATCGAGGACAAAGATGCGGGTGTCGGGCGCAACCGGCCGTAATTTCACGCCTTCATCCAGCCTCGCCACGAACAGCGTGTCGCAACCGGATGCGATCAGGGTGCGGGTGACCTCGTCCGCACCCAGGCCATAGCCGTTCGCCTTGACCACGCCGGCCACACTCGCGCGACCGGCCATGCGGCGGCAGACGCGGTAATTCTCGGCAATCGCGCCCAGTCGCACGGTCAGGCACGCGACTTCTGTATCTGATTGGCTCATGCGCAACGGACAATGGCAGGCAGGCGCCTTCGCCGTCAAAGCGGTCCCGCGCAATGGTGAATTGCAATTTGGCGCATCGAGGCTCCGTGAATTGTCGCCTGCCTCAGAATAGGTTGTCGAGATCGCGCATCCCCTCCACAATCGCGATTATTTGCACGGCGTCTTTAGAACGTTCGAATTCGTACAAGATGAGATACGCACCATGGATCAGAACGCGAGCGCCTGCGGCGATCTCGGGGCGCATCACACCCAATTCCGGATATTCTCGCAGCCGTTCGATCTTTGCATCGATCGCAAGCAGCAGGCGGTCGGCAGCAGATTCATTATCGAGCGCTATGTAACGCCAAATTCGCTTGAAATCGTCGCGCGCGCGGCGGGATAGGACGATATCCGTCACGGCTTCCGCTTGCGACTCCGTGGCCTTTCCGCTTTAGCCTCTTTAAGCAGTTGCGAGATATCGTACCTGCCGGACACTCCGCTTGCCTTCCCCTCCGTCCACGCCTGCCTCAGCTCATCGCGCTCGTGTGCGCGCAGTTCCCGTCTGCCGTTCCAAAGGCGGACGGCGTCGCGCACGACCTCGCTCGTCGACGCATATTCGCCAGCGTCGACGGCCGCACGGATTTGCTCGGCCATCGGTTCGGGAAAAACAACGGTCATTCGCTCGATTTTTGACATGCCGTTGGAGTACTTTTCGTTTGCCAGCTATCATAATAAATCATAATAAATGTGATTTCAAGAAACCGCCAAATCCTTGAATCGCGTGAAACGATCGTCGAAGAACAATTCGATGCGCGTCGTGGCGCCGTGGCGGTGTTTCTCGACCAGCACGTCGGCCAGCATGCCCACCTTCTCCATCTTCTCGGCCCATTTGGTGAATTCCGGATCGTCTTCCGCAGGCTTGCGCGTCTTGAGATAATAGGCTTCGCGGTAGACGAACATCACCACGTCGGCGTCCTGCTCGATCGAACCGGATTCGCGCAAGTCCGACAAAACGGGACGCTTGTCGTCGCGGCTGTCCACGCCGCGCGACAATTGCGAGAGCGCGATGACGGGAACGTCCAGTTCCTTGGCCAGCACCTTCAGGCCCTTGGAGATTTCGGTGATTTCCTGCACGCGATTTTCGACGCGGCGCGACGGCGCCACAAGCTGGATGTGGTCGATGATGACGAGGCCCACCTTCTTTTCGCGCTTGAGCCGGCGCGCGCGGGCGGCGATCTGCGCAATGGAGATGCCGCCGGTGTCGTCGATGTAAAGCGGCAAGGTGCTCAGATCCTGCATCTTGAGCACGAAGTTTTCCCACTCGCTTTCGGAAAACTTGCCGTTGCGGATCTTCCACATCTCGATTTCGGTCTGCTCGGACAGGATACGCGCGGATAGCTGTTGGGCCGCCATTTCGAGCGAAAAGAAGAGCACCGGACAGCCGCGCGGCAGTTCGACGCCCTCGGCAACGTCCTGCGCATAGGCGCGCGCAGCGTGGAATGCCATGTTCGTGGCGAGCGAGGTTTTGCCCATACCCGGCCGGCCCGCGATGATGATCAGGTCGGAAGGCTGCAGGCCGCCCAGCAACGAATCCAGATCGGCAAAGCCGGACGCGACGCCGGAAATCTTGCCGCCGCGCGCCTGAGCTTTTTCGGCGCTTTCCACCGTGCGGCGCAGGCTTTCGGCGAATTCGATCGGGCCTTCGCCATAGCGCGACGTCTCCGCGATCCGGTAGAGCGCTTTTTCCGCCTCCTCGATCTGCTCCTGCGGCGGATTTTCGATCGGCGCTTCATAGGCCGTATTGACGATGTCTTCGCCCAGATGGATCAGCGAACGCCGGACGAAGAGATCGTGCAGGATACGCGCGTAATCGCGCACATTGGCGTAAGCAGGCGCTGCTTGTGCGAGACCCGCGAGATAGGCGTGGCCACCCACTTCCTGCAATCCCGGATCGGCCTTCATCGCGGCATGCAAGGTGAGAGGCGTGATCACCATCCCGCCGCGCTCCATCGAGCCGGACATCGCTTCATACAGCCGCTGGTGCAGCGGATCGTAGAAATGCTCGGCTCTCAGAACCGCGGAGACGCGCTCCAGCGCCTGATTGTCGACAAGGATGGCGCCCAGCAAAGCCTGTTCGACCTCGATGTCGTAGGGGACGTGGCGATAGGCCTCTTGTTCCATGACGGCTCTTGTTCTTCGGGCGCGGCGCGGAAAGAGCGCGCATACGGGCGCCGAATCAAGCGAGTGCGCACGCGACCCGCAAGGCAATTTAACTCTTGCCCACAGCTATTTCGGAACCTTGGCTCGCGATGCGGCCGGATCAGGCGGCGCGGTTTGCGCGCGGCATATGCTCGAGGCCAGCGAATCGCATGGTCCGTTCCGATTCGAGCATATAGTCGCGGGTCAGGGGAAGCGCATCGATGCGCTTGACAATCTGGACCTGGAAAACGACCAGGCCGTCATATCTGAATGCCATTTCTTCGCCGGCGAGAAAAAACTCCCACATCCGGCAAAAGCGCTCGTCATAAATCGCAGCCGCCTCGTCCCAGCGCGCTTTGAAGCGCCGGCGCCATTCCTTTAGCGTCTCGGCATAGTGAAGCCGCAGCACTTCCACATCGGTCACGATCAAGCCGGCGCGTTCGATGGCAGGGAGCATCTCGCTCAATGCGGGCGTATATCCTCCGGGAAATATGTATTTCGTGATCCACGGGTTGCTTGAACCTGGTCCGTCGCTGCGTCCGATCGTGTGAATCAATGCGATCCCACCGTCATTGAGCAGCGCACCCAGCTTGTCGAAGAAGTCGCCATAATGGGGCACCCCGACATGCTCGAACATGCCGACCGAAACGACGCGGTCGTACGTGCCTTCGAGCGCGCGGTAGTCTTCGAGCTCGAATTTACAGCGCTCGCTGAGTCCCGCGAGGCTAGCGCGACTGCGCGCCAGCGCGAGTTGTTCCTCGGAGAGCGTGACGCCCAGAACGTTCGCACCGCAATCGCGCGCAAGATCGAGCGCGAGCCCGCCCCAGCCGGAGCCGATGTCGATAACGCGCAGACCTTCGCGATCAAGATGCAGCTTGGCCGCGACGTGGCGCTTCTTTCCGGTCTGCGCGTCCTCCAGCGACTCTCCCCCTTCCGAGAAATAGGCGCAGGAATATTGCTTGTCCCGGTCGAGAAACAAATCGTAGAGCTTGCCGGAAAGATCGTAATGGTGTGCGGCATTGGCTTTTGCGCGCCGGGACGGATTGAACTGCTTGAGCCATCTGAACCTGCGCCGCATCGAGCGCACAAAATTCAACAGTCCCGAAGGTGGCGTTCGCGCGAGATTGCTCATCAGAAGCGCGAGCAGGTCTGCAATGTCGCCCTCTTCGACAGTCAGCCTGCCGTCCATATAGAGTTCACCAAGGGCGAGGTCGGGATGTAGCGCAAGCCGGATGACCGCCTTGCGGTCGTGCAGCCGCATGGTGATGCGTGGCTCGGCGCCATCGCCGCATACCGATTGCCGCCCATTCGGCAAAATCAGAGTGAGCGTGCCCTGACGGACAATCGTACTGAACAATCTGCCGAGCATGCCAGCCCTCCCGAACTCACTGGTTTTCTGCCAGACAACCCAGCGTAACCAGAAAATGCGGCGGCCGGGAAGATAGTTCCATTGTGAAGCTCAACTGCGCACGTCAATTGCACTCGATAGCCCAAAACGCTTCGACGACGCGCCGGAAACGACGCGATTTACCCCCTTGACATCATTGGCGACCCGGATCGCGCATCGATGACGGAAAATTGGGCACATGCGGCCCGCGGATCGATTTCGTCCCGCAATTTCAATGGTTAAAGGCATGCCGCGAGGTTCGAGCGACGGCCCGACCTTGCCAGCAAGAAGGAGTTGTGCGCATTTAAGCTGCAAGCGACTATTAACTGGGGAACGTCAACCGCCGAAAATGCCGACGCGATCTCTTGCGAGGGTCGCAGGAGGCGTCGGCGCTTCGGGCTATTCCGGACGGGCTTCATGAACCGCAACGGTGGCGCGCGAAGCGCTTCCGTTGCACGATGCGGTAGCGGAGCAACCAATGACGCCGAACGGTCGCCAGGACATCTGTCTGGTCTGCATGCCGGATTGTCCGGTGGCGATGCCTCCCATCTCGCTCGGTATTCTCACCGCGATCCTCGCCAATGCCGGATTCTCGGTGAAGACGCTTTACGCCAATCTCTGGTTCAACCAGGCGGTCGGTATCGATCGTTTGAGAGTTCTCAGGCGGACACGCGTCGAAGATTTGGTGAGAGACTGGCTGTTCACCAGTTCGGCATTTCGCGACGACGCCTTGCCGAGCGACGCGTATCTCGAAAAGCTCCTGGAACGGAACTCCGCTCTGCGCCTGCGCGGCAAAGCCGAAACCTTCGAATTTCTCCTCAAGCTAAGACAGGACGCCGAACAGTTCATCGACGTCGCGGCCCGGCGTGTCCTTGAGCACCGGCCCCGGATCGTTGGCTGCACGTCAACCTTCCAGCAGCATATAGCCTCGCTTGCCCTGCTGCGGCGCATCCGCGAACTCGCTCCTGACGTCGTGACCATGATGGGCGGCGCCAATTGCGAGACAGAGATGGGCAGAGCGACGCATCGCGCGTTTCCCTGGGTCGATTTCATCGTCTCCGGCGAGGCCGACGAACTGATCGTTCCGTTGTGCCGCGCGATTCTCGATCAGGGACGCGATATCCCCGAGGCGGAACTGCCGACCGGCGTTTTCGGGCCCGGTCATCGCGATGTCGGTTACCCGAGTTCGAAAGGCGGAGACGGCGTTCCGCGCGCCATCGTCGAGTCGCTTGCCGGTGCTCCGACACCCGACTATGGCGACTATTTCGAAGAACTCGCAAACGCATCGTTCGGTCACGAATTCCTGCCCGCGATTTCCTTCGAGAGTTCGCGCGGCTGCTGGTGGGGCGAGCGCAGCCACTGCACGTTCTGCGGACTCAACGGGTTGTCGATGGGCTTTCGGGGCAAGGAGGCGGATGTGGTCCTCAGGGACATCGAGGAACTGCATCGCCGCTACGGCGCCACAAGCTTTCACGCCGTCGACAGCATCATCGATATGCGCTACTTCGACACGCTGCTGCCGCAACTGGCGAAGCGCAAGCTTCCCATCCAGTTTTTCTACGAAACCAAATCGAACCTGAAGCGCAGCCACGTCGAGCTGCTCAACCGCGCCGGCGTGCGCTATCTCCAGCCGGGCATCGAGAGCCTGTGCACCGACGTCCTGAAGCTGATCGGCAAAGGCGTGACGGCCGTGCAGAACGTGCAGCTGCTCAAGCACGCGCGGCAAGTCGGGGTTCGCATCACTTGGACGAATCTTTTGGGACTGCCGAACGAAAAGGACGAGTGGTACGCGGATTCGGCGGCGTGGATGCCGCTGATTACCCATCTCCAGCCGGGCCATTTGGGATGGCTCCGCTATGATCGGTACAGTCCCTATTATTCGCGCGCGAAAGAGTATGGACTCGATCTTGCGCCGGCGGAGCTCTACGGCGAGGTCTATCCTCTCGACGAGGCAGAGCTGTCGCAGATAGCCTATTTCTTCGAGCGGCGGGGGCACTCGATACGGCCGAAGCTCGATGGCGGCAACGTCGCACGGAATCTCTCCGACCAGGAGATACCCGACGACGGTCCGGGACGGATGGCCTATCGCCAGGCCATTATGGACTGGCAGACAGCGTGGAATAAGACGGTCCCGATCCTGCAATGCGAGGACATCGACGAGGTTTTGTGCGTCGAAGATACGCGAGCGGTCGCTCCCGAACGGACGACGAAGGTGGATGGTCTCGCGCGCGAAGTGATGCTGCTCCTCGCCGAGGACGCATTTACCCGTTCGCATATCTGCAAGCTGATGGAGAACAGGCAGGGCGCGAGCGCACCTGCGATCAACGAAGTTGTCGACACGCTCATCGAGCGGAAACTGGCGATGGAGGTCGACAACAAGGTCGTCAATCTCGTCCTGTTTGCGCCGCTTCCCAATTTTCCCCCCGCATGGCTGTCGCGAAAAGGCGGGTCCTGGGTTTGATGCGCGGCATGGCTCGCGAAGTTGGTGTGCCGAGATGTTGCGTATGCCTTCATTCCGCCAGGCTCTCGACCCGATCTCCGCCGAACACCATTAGAATCTTCTTGAAATCGGTCGGGATGGACAGCTGGGAATAAACCTGCCGATAGGTCTCGATATACCCGCCTTCGACGATGACAACGAGCCATCGCTCTTTCGCCGGCGTGTGCCTGTCTGCTGCCGCTCCAATGTGCTGGAGCAGCGATTGCGCCATGTCCAGGAGCATGTCCGGATCCGAGTCGGGATTGTGCACCAGTCCGATCACCTTCGAAACTTGCCTCACGCTGCTCTTCACGAGGCGAATGCGAATCTGATTTCCATGGATGGTGTCCTCGCGCTGTGAAGACCGGCGCGCGAGACAGGCCCTGATATTGTCTTCCAGTGCCTCAGCCGTCTTCGACGCGAGCCGTATGGGTGCGGTGATTGTGACGATTACAGTCGTGCCGTCCGGCACGTACTCGTGCAAAGCGGCTTGCAACCGTGCAATGAGCCTGTGCACGACCTTATCGAACCGCAAGCGGGGCTTGTCGGCCATCCGTTGCTTGATCGTCGCGACCTCGAGAGCAATCCGCTTTCCGGCGATCGAGATTGAGGCGGCATTTTCGCGCTCTTGCCAGGTAGTGGAGAAATGCCCGGCGACAGCCTCGAACGCGGCCCGCTGCTGCTTCTTCAATTTGCTCATGCGCCTCCTCTCCTCGGTGCAAAAAATTTTTGCCCTGCTGGAGAGCAAAAAACCCAGCAAAAACAACGCTCTTCGGCGGCGGAGCAGGGCTTGGCAGTTCCCTGCAAAAGCCTTGCGTTTTGTCTGCTGCGAGAGGCTTTGCGACTCGGTTCCCGTTCGACCTCCGCTCCTGTTAAACAGGAGATTATCAGGAGGGAACTTTTGCACGCGGGACGAGAAACGACCCGCTCGATGCGAGGGTCGGAGCACGAGCTGCTCGCCGGCAATTCTGAACTCTTTACAACCGATGGGGGCATGGCTGCGATCCAACGCAAAATCTTGAGTCTTGGTGCGACACTCTTTCGACGAACTCTCCTGTTAAACACGAGAATAACAGGAGGGAACTTTTGCTCGCATGACGCGAATAGACGTCCCACCCACCACGTCGAAATTTCCTTTGAGCGGTAGCGAACGGAGAATTCGGCCATCAGCATGACTCCGCCCCGAGAAATTGCTCGGCTCGCACCTCCGAATTTTCCGACCCGTCACGCTGGCAGTGAGCTTGACAACCATCTCTATGTTCATGATATGTTCTCAGAAACGATAGTGGCGCCATCGTTCTTTTGTCAACCGCATTAGTTTTCCGATATGCGACTAATTTGAGTTTTGTCGCGGCGTCAGCATACGAGTAGTCAAGGCTCCAAAGCCCATCGCAACCGGTATCCCCACGGCCATTATTCCTAAGACTATATGAATCGGATTCTCAAACCCGATTTTGTTGGCTAGCCAGACGCCACCCAAGCCGATCGCGATGGCGGTGATAAACGTTACTCCGTGCCCGATGAGACGCCTGCGCTTCATTTCGTCCATTCTGCCGCAATAGGTATGCTGTCGACCAATCTCGATCCACGATTACGGTTTGTTCGGCTGCCAGAGTTCGATTTTCGTGCCGTCGGGATCGAGAATCCATGCGAACTTTCCGTTGGCATCGTTGTCGCCCCGCTTCAGAACCGTCACGCCTTTAGCAGTCAGCTTCGCAAGAAACGCATCGAGATCGTCCACCGCGAAGTCCAGCATGAAGTCGCGTGTCGATGGCGCCATGTAATCGGTCGTGTCCGGAAACGCATTCCAGACCAGGACCGGGGGATGACCTGGCGCATCATAGCGCAGCATCGCGCCGCCCCAATTCTCGACATGAAGGCCCAGAACGTCGCGATACCACGCGGCCAATTTCTTCGGATCCTTGCTCTTGAAGAAGATGCCGCCGACACCCGTGATGTGCCCCGTGCTCGAACCGTCGCTTTTCATGGCGACTTCGTCCGCGACGGCGCCGTCCTGACATAAAAGCAGGCCAAGCAGGACGGCCAGGGATGCTGCGCTTCTAACCGACATTGCTTTTCTCCTTGGATGCGCACTTAGTTCGCGGGACGCGCGGGCAGGAAGCGGCGGTTGCGCAGCAGCGCGGCCGAGATCAGGGAGACCAGGACGCCGACCGGGAAAATCTCGATGAAGGTCATCGGCCAGCGATAGAGCGGGTTGGCGTATTGCACCTTGAACGCGTTCATCTCGTCGACGAATTTTGCCAGCGCGGCTCCACTGACCCCGGCCGCTTTCTTCTGCGCGATCATCGCGGCGGCGTAAGAACTTCCGAAATCTATTCCGGCGATGGCGCAAGCCGTTTCCCAGGAGACGACATAAAGAATGCCGGCCACAAAGCTGATGCCCAGGCCGAGCGCGAGCGCCTGCCAGAATCCGATCACGCC
>JBEKDC010000010.1:0-28872 GCA_050014535.1 Rhizomicrobium sp. | reverse complement strand
ATATAGGCCCTTGCCGGAGGCCGGAATGTTTGTGTTGCACTGCAAAAAGAACATAAAATGCGTCATTCCGCCGCACAGCGGGAGCGCGGGCATCTTGCCCGTCTTTTTTCTCGAGCTGTCGCTTCGTGAGGTTCGGCCAACGCGGGCATGATGCCCGCGCTCCGTTCACTTCAGCGTATCGAGATATGCGATCAGATCGGCGCGCTGATTGTTGTTGGTGATTCCGGCGAACGGCATTTTGTTGCCGGGGACGACCGTTGCGGGTGAGGCGACGTAAGCATCGAGCTTCGCATCGTTCCAGACGATGCCCGACTTCGTCATCGCGCTGGAATAGGAAAAGCCGGGATAGGTGCCCGCCTTGCGCCCGACGATGCCGAAGAGATTGGGCCCGATCTTGTTGGGGCCGCCCTTGGTGCTGCTGTGGCAGATGGCGCAACGGTCGAACACGCCGGCGCCGTTCGCGGCATTGCCTGCCGCTTGCGCGGATGTCGCCAGCGCGGCCGCGAATGCTGCTGTCATCGCGATCGAACGAAAATTCATTTTGAGTCTCCCGCTAAAATGGCGAATGAACCTGCCGTGATTCCGACGCGACGCCTGTACCGCTATTTCTTCGCCGATTCCATCGCCGTTTCGAGCGCACGCCGGAAGCCGACGGGGTCGCCGATATCGGGGATTTTGACGACGCCCACGCCCGTTCCCTCGATTTCGAGATGGCCGTAGTTGAGCAAACGACCCCAGAAGCTCTGCGATACGCTCACGCCTTCGACGTTCGACAGCGATATTTCCTTGGTCTTCAGTCTGAAAAAACCGGTCTTCTGGACAAAACGTGTCGAGGTGACCCCGATCTCCGTCGTCCATTTGCGGATCATCATGTCGAAAAAAATGATGATGCCGAGAATGATCCAACCGAGAAAGATGAGCGCGAGCCAGGCCTTCAGGCTGTACCACCAGTGAAAATGCGCGCGCGCGACGAGCTTCTCGCCCGCACCAAGCGACCTTTCGATGTAGGACATGACCCCTCCCGCTGGATATGGGGAATCCTATCGCGTCGGAGGGTGCGGGGCCACAGCCCCGGCCGCGCCGCCGGCGGGCTTAATGGCGCAGGATCATTCCCTGTTGTGATCGGGTAACAGGACTTCGCGTTTACCCTGATGGTTGGGTTTCGAGATGACGCCTTCTTCCTCCATGCGTTCGATCAGGCGGGCCGCCCGGTTGTATCCGATTTCCAGCCGGCGCTGGATGTAACTTGTGGTGGCCTTGCGGTCGCGCGCGACGATGGCGAGCGCCTTGTCATACAGATCGTCTCCCGACTCGCCGTTGCCGCCGTAAAGCGCATAAGGGTCTTCGCCGTCTTCGTCCTGCTCTTCCGTCACGGCATCGAGATAATCCGGCGTGCCTTGGGTCTTCAGGAAGCGCACGACGTCTTCGACTTCGTGATCGGTCACATAGGGTCCGTGAATGCGCTTAATGCGCCCGCCAGCCATCATGTAAAGCATGTCGCCATGCCCGAGCAGCTGTTCCGCGCCCTGCTCGCCCAGGATCGTGCGGCTGTCGATCTTGGATGTCACCTGGAAGCTGATGCGGGTAGGAAAGTTCGCCTTGATCGTGCCCGTGATCACATCGACGGACGGACGCTGCGTCGCCGCGATCAGATGAATGCCGGCTGCGCGCGCCATTTGCGCAAGGCGCTGCACCGCGCCTTCGATCTCCTTGCCCGAGATCATCATCAAATCGGCCATTTCGTCGACCACCACGACGATATAGGGCATCACTTCGAGTTCGAGCACTTCGTCTTCGTAGACGGGCTTGCCGGTCTCGCGATCGAAACCCGTTTGCACGGTGCGCTTGAGAGTTTCGCCTTTTTCCTTTGCCTTGCGCACCCGGTCGTTGAAAGCTTCGACTCCGCGCACGCCCAGCTTCGACATTTTGCGATAGCGCTCTTCCATTTCGCGCACGGCCCATTTGAGTGCGACGACCGCCTTGCGCGGATCAGTCACCACGGGCGCCAGCAGATGCGGTATTCCTTCATATACGGACAATTCCAGCATCTTGGGATCGATGAGGATCATGCGCGTCTGCTCGGGGGGCGAACGGTAGAGCAGCGACAGGATCATCGTGTTAAGCGCCACGGATTTGCCCGAACCGGTCGTGCCTGCGATCAACAGATGGGGCATCTTGGCGAGATCGGCCATCACGGGCTCGCCGCCGATCGTCTTGCCGAGCGCCAGGATCAGCGGCGCGCGCGCTTTTTCATATTCGTTGCTGGCCAGCATCTCGCGCAGGAAAACGATCTCGCGGTTCTGGTTGGGCAGCTCGATGCCCATCACATTGCGGCCGGGAATGACGGCGATGCGGGCGGCGACCGCGCTCATCGAACGCGCGACATCGTCGGCGAGGCTGATGACGCGTGAGGATTTGACGCCTGCGGCCGGCTCGAATTCGTAAAGCGTCACCACGGGGCCCGGCCTGACGGCCATGATGCGTCCGCGCACGCCGAAATCGCCCAGCACTGCTTCGAGCATGCGCGCATTTTCCTCGAGCGCTTCGTCGGTGAGGGCTGCCGCGTCATGGAGGCGAACCGGTTCGGCGAGCAGTCCCAACGCGGGCAGCTGATATTCGCTTTCGGCGAGATTGAGGGCAGGCTGGCGCGGCGCTTTTGTCTTTTGTGGCCCTTTGCGCGCATCTTCGCGCTTGACCCGGTTCGAGCGGCGGTCGTCGTCGGAGCGACCTGCGATCGGTTCCGGCGCAACGCTTAATCCGTAAGCGTGATCGTCGGCCTCAATGTCGGAATCCGGTTCTTCTTCGTCGCTGTGGTCGTAGCGCTTGCGCGTCAGCATCTCCGGCATGTGGACCATGCCGCCGAGCCAGACGAAGAAAGCGGGCACGGCCGTGATGCCGCGCAGGATGGGACGGAATTTCAATCCGGTGGCGAGGAACGCCAGCGGCAAACCCGCCATCAGTAACAGAAGCGGCAATGCGAAGCCGATCCACGCCATGCCGGATCGTTGCGCCACATGCGCGGACAGGCCGGCTGCCGCGATGCCGATCCAGCCGCCGGTCTTCGCAGGCAACACGATGGGACTCGGCAGCACGCCGAGGCCGGCCGCGACCAGGACCGTGCCGGCGGGCCATGCGAATGCGCGCCACAACGCATGCCTCAATCCGCGTCCGCGCAACGCGCGCGCACCCCAGACGGCAGGAGGCGCGAGAAACGCGATGGCAGCGAACCCCAGACATTCGAGCAGCAGATCGGCAGCTGCCGCGCCGGGTCCTCCCAGAAGATTTGACGGCTCCAGGCCCGTCGCATTGTTCAGGCTGGGATCGGCGTGGTGATAGCTCGCGAGCGCGACGAATGCCGCGACCGAGGCAAGACAAAGCGTGGCACCCGCGCCACGCAACATCGCAATGCGAAGCACGCGCGCGATGGCGCGGCGCGCATCGTCAAGCGCATCCGTCATGGCGCCCCGACGAGTGCGCGGCTGGTAGACGCCCATCGATCGGCTCGGGCTCACGCGTGGTCCTGTTCGCTGAGGATTTCACCCATCCTACCGAGTGTGGCCCCAATGGTTGACAATTCGTGAACGAGCGCCACTCGGATGTATCGAAATCCAGGGTTTGACTGGGTTTTTCCGGGCTCGGTTTCGCGGCCCATATAGGCGCCGGGCAGCACACGGATGCCCGCCGACCGCCAAAGCCTGAGGGACGCAGCCTCGCCGTCGCCCACGTCAAGCCACAGGAAGAAACCGCCATCGGGCAGACGAAATCCGGCCCGATTGCCCAGCAGGCGATGGGCAAGGCGGAAGCGCTCGGCGAAGATCGCGCGATTGGCATCGACATGGGTTTCGTCGCGCCACGCGGCTGCCGAGGCTGCCATGATCGGCATGGGCACCTGCGGACCGGCCACGGTTCTGAGCGCGCGAAATTTCTCGATCAGCGTTGCATCGCCCGCGACAATTCCCGATCGCAATCCCGGCAGGCAGGAGCGTTTCGACAACGAGTGAAATGTTAGAAGGCGGTCGATGCTGTGCGTTTCATGGAAGCGCGCCGTCAATGCACTGAGCGGCTTCTGGTCGAGATAAATATCGCCGTAACATTCGTCGGCGAACACCGTAAAGTCGAACCGGTCGGCGAGTGCGAACAATGTTCGCCAATAGGCAGCATCGGCGCAGGCGCCTTCGGGATTGGAAGGCGAGCAGATGTACGCCGCGACGGTGCGCTCCAGAATCGACGCCGGCAGCGAAGCGAAATCCGGAAGGAAGCGGGTCTCGGCACGTGCCGGCACGAACACCGGTTCCGCGCCGGCCGCCAGCACCGCCGCCGCATAGCATTGATAGAACGGATTGGGGATCAGGATGACGGGCCGCGCGCCGGCCTTCGCGTCCGGCGTGACGATGAACGGCGCCATGAAAAGCCCTTCGCGCGTCCCGTTGAGCGGCAGGACCTTGCGTTCGGGATCGATCATTCCGTCAGGCAGAACGAAACGTCTTGCGATCCAGGATGCGGCCGCATCGCGCCAATCCTGGGTGCCGTTGATGGGAGGGTACTCGCCGAACTGGTGCGCGTGGCGTACGATCGTTTCGGTGATAAAGGCGGGCACCTGGCCGCGCGGATCGCCCACTGCGAAGCTTATAGGCGCGGCACCCGGTTTGACGGGATCGAGCAGGCTCGCAAGCCTGACAAACGATCCCGGCGGAAGCTCGGCAAGGCGGCCTGGAAGCACGTGAGTTGTTCCGTTGAATTGGAGACGGCCACTCTAACTGCCGTCCGGGAATCCGTCCATGTGATGTCGAGATGTTGAGCGTACAGCGATCCGTGCGATTCACGCAGCGCGCTTTCGCGCTTTCGCGCTTGGCAAATCAATCGATAGCTCCGCGTTCATCTTCGCAAGAGCCTCGTCGATAATCCACATATGCGAGTTGTGGCGCAGATCAAGCAACCGGCGCACGGAATTCTCGGGCATCCCGAGCTCGTCCGCGAGCCTCAACTTCGACCAACCGTGTTCGTGTAGCGCCTGATACACGGCAAGTTTTGCGGTGACGAGCGATGGGAGCACAGCACGGTCGCGTCCCGTATGGCTCGCACCCTTGCGCGGGAGCGGTCTTCCCGCCTTTATGTAACCCTCAAGCGCTGCGATCACACAATCGACAGCGTTCGCGCGGGCTTCGTCCTGCGTCTCGCCCTCTGTCAATGCCTCCGGAATTCCCGGGAATCGGACGAGCCACCAGCCGTTTTCCTGCCGCGTCAGCGTATACCGGTATCCAAACGCCATGTCAGTTCTCCAAGTCCGACTTCGTCAGGCCCAACTGATGCAACATTGTGTTGAGCAAGCCCGGGCCGATCTCTTTTCTGCGATCTTTCAGTGTCGTGAAGCGCTCGCCGAAATACAGCCGACCATGACTCCCTTTGCCGGGTCCATGGTCGAACACTACAACGACGCTGCGTCTCCGGCCGAGCTTTCGGATTTTCCGTCCAAACTCATTGCCGTTCATGGGCCTTTATCGCACATATATGTGCGAATGACAATGTGGCATTCGTAACGGAAAAGGATCCACACACCAAAGAGAAAAGGGGCGCCGTCGCGGGCGCCCCCAATCTCTCTCGGTACTCCGACCCGGAATCAGCCGTGCACGGTCTCGCCGTGGAGGTTGATATCGAGACCCTCGACTTCGACTTCCGGCGGAACCCTGAGACCGATCGTCCAGTCGATCACTTTGAGGATGATGAAGGTGCCGACGGCGCAATACACGAACACGGACGCGACATCGTAGAACTGGATCAGCATCTGATGCGCGTTGTGGTCATAGAGCCAGCCGCCATTCGGCGCGCCGGATGCGTTGATCGCTTTCATCGCGAACGCGCCCGTCATCATCGCCCCCCAGGCTCCCCCGATGCCGTGCACGCCCCAGGCATCGAGCGCATCGTCATAGCCGATCCACTTCTTCACCCACACCGAGGAGAAGTAGCAGACGACGCCGACGGTCAGCCCGATGATCAGCGCGCCTTGCGCATTGACGAAGCCCGACGCGGGTGTGATTGCCACGAGACCGGCCACCGCGCCGGAGATCATGCCCAGCACGCTGGGCCTTTTGCCGACAAGCCATTCGACGCACATCCACGACATGGCAGCCGCCGCCGTCGCGATCTGCGTGACCGCGGCCGCCATGCCCGCGTTGTAACCTGCGGTATCCGCAGAGCCGGCGTTGAAACCGAACCAGCCGACCCACAACAGAGAAGCGCCGATCACGCTGTAGACGAGATTGTGCGGCGCCATGTTTTCGTTGCCGAGGCCGATACGCGGACCGAGCACAAGACAGGTGACAAGGCCCGCGGTGCCGGCGTTCAGATGCACGACGGTGCCGCCTGCGAAGTCGAGCGCGCCCAGGGTACCGAGCCAGCCTCCGCCCCACACCCAATGGGCGATGGGGCAATAGACCAGCAGCAGCCACAACGACATGAACCACATGAAGGCGGAGAATTTCATGCGGTCGGCCAATGCGCCGGCGATCAGCGCCGGCGTGATGATCGCGAAGGTCATCTGGAAAAACATGAAAACGGATTCCGGGATCGTGCCGGCGAGCGGATTGATCGATTTCAATCCCATGGGCCCGAGCAGCAGATAGTTGAAGCTGCCGATATACTGATTGATCGTCGCGTCGGGATGAGGCGTAAACGCGATCGAATAGCCGATGACCATCCACAACACGGTGATGATGCTGGTGGCGCCGAACGACTGCGCCAACGTCGCCAGCACGTTTTTCTTGCGGACCATGCCGCCGTAGAAAAGCGCGAGTCCCGGGACGGTCATCATCAGCACCAATGCGCTCGATGTGATCATCCACGCCGTATCGCCGGAATTCAGCGGATCGGGCGGTGCCGCGGCAAAGGCCGTATTCGCAGTGGCCAGCAACGCGACGATGCTTGTTGCTGCTCCCACGCCGATGCGTGTGATGGTGGAAATTCGCATGCGTCTCAAGCTCCCCTGATTGACACCATTGAGTGAATGGAATGCGGCGAACGCCTCAGAGCGCGTCGCCATCGATTTCGCCGGTGCGGATGCGCACCACGGATTCGAGCGAGGTGACGAAAATCTTTCCGTCGCCGATTTGTCCGGTCTTCGCCTTAGCGGCGATGGCGTCGATGACCGCCTCGGCCATTTCGCTTTTCACGGCCACTTCGATTTTGAGTTTGGGCAGGAAGCTGACGGCATATTCCGCGCCGCGATAAATCTCCGTGTGACCCTTTTGGCGTCCATAGCCTTTGACTTCCGTGACCGTCATGCCCTGAACGCCGAGGACGGAAAGCGCCTCGCGCACCTCGTCCAGCTTGAATGGCTTGATAATCGCCGTGATGAGCTTCATCGCTGATCCTTCCGTTGCTCGCCGAACCGTGTTCGGCGTTAACGCTTCATCAAGAAGCGTGCCGGACGGCGACGCGTTCCACAGATTGGCGTAAGTCGTTGAATTGAAAGAATTTTATGCGCCACGAACCGGACGGATAGTGGCGACAATTTGAGATCACCGCACAAAACATATGCAAATTTCTAGAATCGCTTAGAAAATGATCAGTGTGATATCGGAACATGAGTCACGCGCGACCCTTGCTGCGGGTCGGTCGCCGTTTCGGCTATAACGGACGCCTGGAGCAGCGAATGGCGCAGCAATTCGACACCGACGTGATTGTGGGCGGCGGCGGCATGGTCGGCCTCACCCTTGCGCTGGCGCTGGGCCAGGGCGGCCTGTCGGTCATCGTGGCGGATCCCGTGCCGCCGTCGGCCGCGCTCGACGTGAGGTTCGACGGCAGGGTCAGCGCGCTCTCCTATTCGTCGATCCGCATGCTTGAGGCTCTCTGTGTCTGGAAAAGCCTGGCGCCGGACTCGCAGCCCATTCTCGACATCCTCGTCACCGACGCGCAGCTCGGACGTGCGCCTGCCCCATTCTCGCTGCACTTCGATCACCACGAGATCGGCCGGCCAATGGGCGCGATCGCCGAGAATCGCCACATTCGCCACGCGCTTTATGCGGCCGTCGCGAAGTCGAAAAACATCGAGTTGCGCACGCCGGCCGCACTCGCCGATCTTGCGGCCGACTCATCCGGCATCACAGCCACCCTGACCGGCGGCGCGCAAATTCGCGCGCGTCTCGCAATTGCCGCGGACGGCCGCGAGTCGCCTATGCGCGAGCACATGGGACTTGGTGTGATCGGCTGGTCCTATCCGCAATGGGGTATCGTTGCGACCGTGCATCACGATCGACTGCATGAAGGCACGGCCTATGAGCATTTTCTGCCGTCGGGTCCGTTCGCGATCCTGCCCATGACCGGAAATCGGTCCTCGCTGGTCTGGACGGAACGCGAAGACATCGCACCCGAAATGCTCAAATTGCCGGACGAAGGCTTTAACGCCGAGATCGCGCGGCGCTTCGGCGCGCATCTGGGTGCAACGCATGCGGAAGGTCCACGCTGGTCCTATCCGCTACGCTTCCATCTTGCGCGCGGTTTCGTACGGCCGCGTTTCGCGCTTGCCGGCGATTCGGCGCATGGCATCCATCCGATCGCGGGGCAGGGATTGAATCTCGGATTCAAGGACGCGGCGGCGCTGGCGGAAGTTGTCATCGAAGCCGCGCGCCTCGGGCTCGATATCGGCAATCTCGACGTGCTGCAGCGCTATGAGCGCTGGCGGCGCTTCGATTCCCTCACGCTGGCCGCGTCGACGGACGCGCTCAACAGGCTGTTCTCGAACGACATTGCGCCTATGCGGATCACGCGCGATTTGGGCATGGGCATCGTGGACGGCATCGGCCCGCTGCGCCGCTTTTTCATGCGCCACGCCGGCGGCGACATCGGCAAACTGCCGCGGCTGCTGAAAGGCGAAGCGGCTTAACGACGAAATCGGGGTCGAAGCGAATCTGCTCGCTTCGACCCCGATCAATTAAGTTCGAATACTCACACCAGCCGAAGCTATTCCGTCGTCCTGGCGCCCTCGATGGTTCCCGTGTTGCTGATTGTGACACCGTTCGCATCGAGCAGCCCGCCACTGGGCGTAGACGTGCCGTTGCCGCTCGAGAGATTGATGGTGCCGGAATTGGCAATCGTCGGCGCAGTGATTATCAGAACACCGCCCGATCCGTAGCCGCCATTGGGGCCGGGGACCGGCTGCTGGCTGCCGCAGGCGGTTTTAGGCGCCTTGTACGCGCCTCCCGGACCGCCATCGAGCAAAATCTGGCCGGCATTCGTCAAGCCGCCCTTCGCGAAAATCCACTGGTCCCCAGCTGCGCCGCCGCCGGAATTGCCGGGATTGCCGCTTCCGTCGTTGGTCTGGCCGGCTCCGCCGCTGACATCGAGTACGCCCGAGCTCGTGATCGTAAAGGTTCCGGGTGTCGAGAAGACCACCGCACCCCCTCCACTTCCTCCCGGATAGCCATCCCAGTATTCGCCATTGGCGTTTCCGCCACCCGGACCGCCGCCGCCGCCGCCGCCCTGAAGTCTTGTCGTGCTCTCGGCGCGTCCGGCCAGCCCGCCGGGATAGTCAACCTGATTTCCTGCGTCACTCGGTTCGTAGTTCTTCAGGCCATGTTGGCCGATGGAGTAGTTGCCGCCGCCGCCGCCGCCGCTGCCGGTATATGAGACGCTGACACAGGCCGAGGCCCCGCCGCCGGGACCCTCGCCTCCGCCGCCGCCGCCCACGCCGGCGCCTGGTCCACCGTCATAATTGCCGTTTTGCCCGGTGCTAACCGTTCCCCCTGCAACGGGTGTGTTCGCAAATTTGAACTGACCGGCAATGTTTATGTTGCCTTGCGACAGGAACACCGCGGGTGCCGTGCCCACAATGGTCAGGCTGACCGAAGGCTCGACATTGAAGCTGGAAAATTCGTAAGCGGGAACGGACTGGCCGTTATAGGTGATGGTCTCGTGAGGAACGGTGAAAGCTACAGTGTCCCCGCCCCCAATATATTCGACGACGTTTCCGTTATCGGTATCGAACGAGACCATATATTGGCCGTTGCCGAACTGGGCGTCGAAGCTGCCGGAGCTGCCGTCGCTTTTGGGCGGCTGCGGCACCTTCGCGAGGGCGGGCGAAGCTCCCAAGGTTGTCGCGAGAAGCGATGCAGTTAGAAGGCGCAGGCCAATGCGCTGAGTCTTAGTCATGGTCGTGATCTCCCAAGTGGCTGGCGGATGAGGGCGTCCGGGACCCCGAGCTACCCAAGCCGCTGCTGTTCGATTAATGTGCCTGATCGGCAGGATTTCCCCGACGGGTTTCTGCGCGCATCGGCGCGCATCTGCGGGAAAAGTGGGCGTGTCGGGGGCCATGCAGGCGGGCAACGAACACGAGAACCGGCGTCTCGGCTCCTGGAAGGAAATCGCCGCCTTCTTCGATTCGGACGAAAGCACCGTCCGCCGCTGGGAGAAGGACCGTGGGCTGCCCGTGCATCGGGTGCCGGGCGGCGCCGGCGCGAAGGTGTTCGCCTATACCGACGAGCTGGCACGCTGGCTCAAGCGATCGACGGACGAGGTGGTCGAGCCGGACCCGGAGCCGGTCCAGCCTGCCATCGGCGCGGCGCCGGCGCGCGTCGAACCCGGAGTCGCCACGGCGCCAGGCGGCACCTGGCGGAAATGGCGTGTGCCGGCGGCGGTATTGGTCGCATTGGCGCTGGCCGGGACGGCGCTTCTGCTTTTCGCACCAAGGGGCGATCACACGCCCATCCGCGCCATCGCAGTGTTGCCGCTCCACAACATGACCGGCGACAACAGGCAGGATTATCTCGCGCAGGGCATGACGGACGAACTCATCACGGATCTCGCCCGCATAAGTTCCCTACGGGTCGTCTCGTATACGTCGGTTCAGCAATACGCCGATACGAGGAAATCCCTGTCGACGATCGCCGCCGAGCTCGACGTGGATGCCGTCGTGGAAGGGTCGGTCATGCGGACGCCGAACGGCATTCGCGTGAATGTGCAGCTCCTGGATGCGCGGCACGACCGGCATATCTGGGCCGACGTCCTCGAACGCGACATGGGCGACGCCACATCCATGCAACAGGAACTGGCGGAAGAGATCGCCGCCCAGATCGGCGTGCAATTGACGCCTTTCGAAAAGCAGTATTTTGCGGGTCGGCACGCGGTATCGCCGGAATCGTTCGAAGACTATCTGCAAGGCCGTTACTACTGGAACAAACGAACCCCGGACGGGCTGAGCAAGGCCGAAATGTACTTCAAGGCCGCGGTGACAGCCGATACGGCCAATCCGCTGGCCTATGCGGGTCTCGCCGATACTTATCTGTTGGACAGCCTTTACAGCAGCACGGCCGATTCCGGGACGCTCGAAAAGGCGCGCTCTGCGGCGGCGCATGCACTCGCGTTGGATGGGCAGCTGGCGGAAGCGCACTGCTCGATGGCCTATGTTCTGTTCCTGAAAGACTGGAATTTTGCGGGTGCGGAGCGCGAATTTCGCCGCGCGCTGGTCCTCAATCCGAATTTCGCGACTGCGCATCAATGGTATGCCGAAGTGCTTTCGGTGACGGGACGGCACGAAGCAGCGATTGCGGAAGTGAGAAAGGCCGAGGAGCTCGATCCTTTCTCCATGATCATCCATCACCAGGCCGGACAAATTCTGCAGAATGCGCGCGACTATCGAAAGGCCATCGAAGAATACACGAAGGCCGAAGCCATCGATCCGGCTTTTTCGCAGCCGCATGGCGGAGCGGCCATGGCCTGGCGCAGACTCGGCGTCTTCGACAAAGCCATCGCGGAAATGCGCATCGCCGCGCGGCTTGACGACCGCTTTTTCGGACCCACCGCCGTCGACCAGATCGCAGATGCCTATGCGCGCTCGGGGCCTCGCGGCTTTCTGGAAGAGACGCTCGCGGAGCGCCGCTTTTACCTGCAACCCGCATATTCCACTGCGCTCGATCAGGCGGCGCTCGGCCAGACGGATGCGGCTTTTGTTTCGCTGGACGAGGCCTACCGCAAGCACGACCTCGACACGCTGTCCATCCTGTGCTCGCCGGAGTTCGACGGCATGCGCTCCGATCCGCGATATGCGAGCTTACTGCACAGTATCGGCCTGCGACCCGCGACGTGAAGCGTATGCGCCAAGTGTATCGCAAACGCAGGCTCTGCTTCTGCTGAGATCTGAAACGCTTTAATTCAGCTTGTCCTTGCCGCGCGCCGCGAGCGCCGCCGGCAGCTCCATATAGAATTCGCGCGCCTTGGCGACGATCTTCTCGTTGCGAACGGCCTCGGCCTCATCGCGCGAGGCGAAGGTCTCGCCTTCGAACACAAAGCGCGTGACGGGATCGCCCGTGCGCTCGTCCGCCACTTTGATTTCGGCGATTTCCTCGACCTGCTCTTCGGCAAGACGCAGCGTGTGCTTGTAGTGGGCAAAACGATCGCGGCGATCTTCCATGTCCTGGCGCTGGCGCGCGATGTTTCGCTGGTCGAAGCGGCGAAGCCGATCGAGAATCCGGTAGCGAAATCCGTAGATCAGAAGGCCGCCCAGAACGAGCGCACTAACCTGATAAAGACCGTTCATGACGCCGAACTGCGTTTGCCGCGACCGCGCCTAAGGTAGTCGCGGGTCTGCATCTCGACAAGGCGGGATGCCGTGCGCCGGAACGCATCCGCGCCATCGCCATCGATATAGAGTTTGTCCGGCGCCACGGCTGCCGAGCAGACAAGCTTCACGCCTTCGTCGTAGAGCGTGTCGATCAGCACGACGAAACGCCGCGGGGCATCGCGCATCTCCGGGCCCATGACCGGGATGCGATCGATGAACAGCGTCGAAAAGGCCTGTGCGATCGCGAGATAGTCCGCCGCGGCCAGCGGCTGCACACACAGATCGTCGAACGGGAAACGCGCCGCGCCGTTCGCGGCCTGAGGGACGCGAAGCGCGCGACCGAGCACTCTGAGGGTCCGCGTCTCGCCTGTCGCGGTATCCGTCAGTCGCCGCCAGGCGCTATCCATCGCAGCGTCGGCGTCCGGCCCGAGCGGCGTCATATAGAGCGGCATGCCTTCCATGCGCTGCAGCCGATAGTCGAGCGGACCGTTCAGTTCCACGATGTCGAGACGTTTTTCGAGCAACGCAATGAACGGCAGAAAGAGCTGGCGATTGAGGCCGCCCTCGTAGAGCCGCGACGGCGCGGTATTCGAGGTCGCCACGATCACGATGCCGCGCGCAAAAAGCTGCTCGAACAGACGACCCAGAATGAGCGCGTCGGCCACGTCGGACACCTGGAATTCGTCGAAGCAGAAGAGCGTCGCTTCGTTGGCGATGGCGTGCGCGATCGGCGCAATCGGATCGTCGCCTGCCTCGCGCACATATTCCGGCCGTCGCGCGCGTGCGCGTGGGTCAAGGCCGCGCCACTCGTGAATGCGCGCATGGGTTTCGACCATGAACGCATTGAAATGCACCCGCCGTTTCAAGGGTGTGGGGGCAGCCGCGAAGAACAGATCCATCAGCATGGATTTGCCGCGGCCGACATCGCCCCAGATATAGATTCCGCGCGGCGGTTTACGGGGTCCGAACCAGCCGCGGCCGGGACGATAGGATTTGAGGGCCGCCGCGAGCGACTCAAGCTTCTTCGCCGCGGCAATTTGCGCGACATCGAGCGTCAGCTCGCCCTTTTTGACGCGAGCGCGATAGAGATCGAATGCCGGCATCAGACGCGGCAGGGCATGAGAGCCCAATAATCGAAATCGAGAATGATGTCGTCCGGAAATTGCCCATCGGCGTTCTTGTCGGGATGTGCGGCGCAGGGAAGATTTTTCGTCGCGACAAGCCTCAACCGCAACAAGGCGCAATCGTTGCGCTCGACGATCCTTTGCTTGTCGAGCACCTGCGACCAGGCGAAGACGGTGTCGCCCGCAAACAACGGGTTCACATGCCGTCCGCCGTTGATTGCCGCAATCGCCACCGCATTACCGAGACCATTGAACGAGATCGCGCGAGCGAGGCTGATGACATGGCCGCCATAAATCAACCGCCGACCAAAGCGGCCCTTTGATTCTGCGAATTGATTGAAATGCACTCTGGCGGTGTTTTGATAAAGCCGCGTCGCCATCATGTGTTCGGCTTCTTCCACCGTGACGCCGTCGACATGATCGATCTTTTCGCCGTCCGAGTAATCGTCCCACAGATGGGGGCTTCCGGACATGGCGACATCGAAATTATCGAAATCGATGCCCTGTGCGACGGACATCTTGCCGGGGTCGACCGCAGCCGCGAGCTTTGGGACATGCGCCTCGGCGACCGGCGCGTCGGGATCTCGCTTTCGCACCATCACCCAGCGCACATAAGAAAGAATCTTGTCCCCAGTCTCGTCGAACCCGTCGGTGCGCACATAAACGACACCGGTCTGCTTGTTGGAATTTTCCTTGAGGCCGATCACTTCGGAGGTGGCCGACAGCGTCGCGCCGTGATAGACGGGCTTCAGGAAGCGGCCTTCCGCATATCCGAGATTCGCGACCGCATTGAGCGAGATGTCCGGCACCGTCTTTCCGAACACGATGTGAAAGACCAGCAGATCGTCTAGCGGCGCGCGTTTGTATCCCAATGATTGCGCGAGTGTATCGGAGGACTGCAGCGCAAAGCGCGAACCGTAGAGCGCCGTATAGAGCGCGGCGTCGCCGGTGGTCAGCGTTCGCGGCGTGGCATGGATAAGCTTCTGTCCAAGCCGGAAATCTTCGAAGAAATTGCCGCTATTGGTTTTCATGGCGTCACGCAGTCGCCAGCGCCGCAATAGCATCGGCGAGCGCCACTGTGCTACGCGCAATCTCGGCATGCAGCAATTCGACCATGCGGCCGTCGAGCGCGATGGCGCCTTTGCCTTTGTTCTCCGGCAGGTCGAACGCCGTGATGATCTTGCGCGCTGCCTCCACGTCTTCCGGAGACGGCGCGAACACCTGATTGCAGGGCTCGAGCTGGGAAGGATGGATCAGGGTCTTGCCGTCGAACCCGAAGGCGCGGGCCTGCCTGCAGCTCTCCAGGAAACCGGCCGCATCGGCGATGTCGTTATAGACGCCGTCGATGATGGCGAGCCCGAAGGCGCGCGCCGCCGCGACGCCGATGCCGAGCGCGGCCGCCAGATTCTGGCGGTCCGGCGTGTGCACGCCGTGAAATTCCTTGATCAGGTCGTTGGTGCCCATCACCAGGCAGGCGAGTTTTCCGCCGGCTCCCGCGATCTCGGCCGCCTTGAGGATGGCCAGCGGCGTTTCCATCATCGCCCACAATGCGATGGCGCGGCCTTCCAGAGGCGCGTCGATGGCCGCCAGGTCGCTCGCCGCCGAGATCTTTGGCGCCAGGATGGCGTCCGGGCCGGCCTCGACTGCCGCGGCAAGATCCGCGCGGCCCCAGGGGGTCGATAACGCGTTGATCCGGATCACGACTTCCCGCTTGCCGAAACCCTTCGCTTTGACCGCTTCGCAGACCTGATTGCGCGCGAGGTCCTTGGCGTCGGGCGCCACGGCGTCCTCGAGATCGAGGATCAGCGCGTCGGCCGGCAGCGAGCGGGCCTTTTCGAGCGCGCGGGCATTGGAGCCGGGCACATAGAGAACCGAACGGCGTGGGCGAATGGTCATGGTCGTCCTGAGTGAGTGAATGCCCCACACTTACGGCACGAAGGAGGGACTCGCCAAGCCGTGCCGATGTCGATTTTTTCCGGCCGTTTCATTCTAGTATGGCGAACGTATCCCGGCGGGGCCCCATGAAAATCCTCTCGATCCAGTCGGAAGTCGTCTACGGCCATGTGGGAAATCGCGCGGCGCGTTTTGCATTTGAGCGGCTCGGCTTCGAAGCCTGGACCATCCCCACGATTCTTCTTTCGAGCCATGCGGGTTATGCGCGTGTCGAAGGCGAGGCGACCGATACATGCCTGATGCGCCGGCTGATCGATGGGCTCGACGGCAATGGCTGGCTTGGTCAGTGCGACGCCGTGTTGTCGGGCTATCTGGGCCATGCCGATCAGGCGGATGTGGTGGCAGATGCGGTTCGGCGGGTGAAGGCGGCGAACACGCGGGCGATCTACTGCCTCGATCCCGTTTTCGGCGACGGGACCCGCGCCTATGCGAAGCCCGGCGTGGCGGACGCGATGGCGCAAAGATTGTTGCCGCTTGCCGACATCGTCGCGCCGAATATTTTTGAGCTCTCGAGCCTGACCGGCGTTGTGATCCAAGACACGAGGGATGCGCTGGCCGCGGCCAAACAACTGGATCGTCCGGTCGTTGTCGTGACATCGGTGCCGGCGGGAGACCGCATCGGTGCGCTGGTCGTTGAAGGCGCAGAGGCGTGGCTCGCCACGACGCCGCGCCTTGAATCAGCGCCGCACGGCGCGGGCGATTTGTTTGCGGCATTGTTTGTGGCCGCAAAACTTTCCGGCCGCGACTCGTCAGATGCGCTCGCACACGCGACGGCCAGCGTGTTTCATATTCTGTCGGCAAGTGCGGGTTACAGGGAGATGCTGCTGCCGGCGGAACAGGACGCGCTTGTCGAGCCGCCTTTACAATTCGTCCAAATCGAACGGTCGGCCTGAATCGCGCGTGTCCGGCGGCAACGCTACTCGCGAAAGCCCTTGGCGTAATCAGCCGCCTCGGGTTCGGCGAGAAGTCGGTCGGCCCAGCGGCGAAACACTTTTTCCATGCGCGCGCCTTCGACTCCCAGCTGCGCCATGGCGACGCCGCCGTTCACGCTCTCATGGTATTCGCCGATCAGGCCGTCCTTCAGGACGAAGCGGCTTGTGCCGTCGATCACCACACGGCGGGCCTTGAAGGCGGGAATTGTCGAAACGAAGCGCGACAGCGAACGCGCATAGCCGATCCGGCCGTTCGTGATGGGATCGAAGAAGCGCCAGTCGTAATCGGCGGCGTCGCGGTGAAACAGGTTCTCCAGCATGTCCGCGATGGAGTCGCGGCCTTTGTGCGGGCCGTAGATGTAGTCGTGATAGACGCCGTCTTCCGTGAAGCAGGCGGCGAACGCCTTGCCGTCGCCCTTCGTCGCCGCGGCACCCAGGCGCGCCACCAGCGCTTCGAATTCGGATTGCGTCATGGCGCGGCTCATGCGGCTTTTTTCAGGAGCTTGCGGTTGATGAGGCATTCGGCGATTTGCACCGCGTTGAGGGCCGCGCCCTTGCGCAAATTGTCCGCCACGATCCACATCGAAAGCCCGTTCTCGACGGTGGGATCCTTGCGGATGCGCGAGACATAAGTCGCGTCTTCGCCTGCCGCTTCCACCGGTGTTACATAACCGCCGTCCTCGCGCTTGTCGACGACCAGCACGCCGGGAGCCGCACGCAGAATTCCGCGTGCACGATCGGCCGTGATCGGATTGTCGAATTCGATATTGACGGCTTCGGCATGTCCGATGAACACGGGCACGCGCACACAGGTCGCGGTGAGCTGAATATCGGGATCGAGAATCTTTTGCGTCTCAACCATCATCTTCCATTCTTCCTTGGTAAGGCCGGAATCGAGGAAGACATCGATATGCGGAATGACGTTGTAGGCGATCTGTTTTGTGAACAGCTTGGTCTCGATCGGATCGGCGACGAAAACCGCACGCGTCTGGCGGAACAATTCGTCCATCGACTCCCTTCCCGCACCGGACACCGATTGATACGTCGACACCACCACGCGCCTGATATGCGCCGCGTCGTGCAGCGGCTTGAGGGCCACCACGAGTTGGATGGTCGAGCAATTGGGATTGGCGATGATGCCTTTCCTGATATCGGTCTCGAGCACCGCGGCATTCACTTCCGGCACGACCAGCGGCACGTCGCGGTCCATGCGCCAGAAGGACGAGTTGTCGATCACCAGGGCGCCCTGCTCGGCGATCTTCGGCGCCCACTCCTTCGACACGACGGAGCCGGCCGACATCAGCACGATGTCGGTGCCTTTGAAATCGTAATGGTCGAGCGCCTTCACTTTAAGGATGGCGTCGCCGAACGAGATTTCCGTTCCGGTCGAACTGGTGGACGCCAGAGCCACCACTTCGCTTGCGGGAAACAGGCGTTCGGAGAGAACGGTCAGCATTTCGCGACCCACATTACCGGTCGCGCCCACGACGGCCACTTTGTACGACATCGATTGCACCTCAAGGACCCGTGCGAGGCTCGCCTTCGGGCGCGCACCAATACTGCAAGCGGACCCGATGGAAAAGAGGCGGCCTGACAGAGGGCTTCGTTACCAGTGGATGGCGACCCGGGCCGAGCGCCCGTCGATTGTTCCCGACACGGTTCCGCCCATCACGCGGACACCGTCGAGCGTATAATGCGCGAGATGGACGCGGTCGCCGGTTCCGCCGAATTCGGCATGGAACGAGCCGATTGTGATCGAGGGCCCCGAAGCGCCGACAGGTGCGGGATGGGTACGTGGGTTGCCCAGCATGAGCGTATCGGAGTCGTCGCCGTGCTCGTGCCGATACAGAAACGCATCTTGGGACGGCAAGTCGATGCGGGAGGCAGCGCGATCGACCTCGAAGTCGTGCTGCGCGGGCATCGGCGTCGCCGGAGGCGAAGGGGGACGCGCGGCGGCCGAGGCTGTCAGCGCCGCAAGAACCAACAAAACTGACGAACCCGTGCGCATGGCGTACCTGCCGACCTCATCAGCATCAACGCTCTTTGCTAACGCTTGGTTGCGGATTGTCAGACCACGCCGCGCGATCGCAACTTTTCTATCTCGATTGGTGAAAGCCCGAGCACGCCGTTAAGCACGTCGTCCGTGTGCTGACCGAGAATCGGCGGCGCGGAGCGGTATTCCGGAGGAGTCTTGGTGAGCCGGATCGGACTTGCCACGAGATCGAGGGGTCCTGCGGCGGCATGCGCCATCGAAATCGTCAGGCCGCGGGCGATCGCCTGCGGATCGGCGAAGACCTCGCCGATCGTATTGATCGGACCGCAAGGCACGTCGGCTGCTTCCAGCCGCGCAATCCAGTCCGCCGTTGTGCGCGAAGCAAGAACGGGCTTGAGCAGATCGACGATGATTTCCCGGTTGCCGACTCTGTCGGCATTGGCGATGAAGCGCGGATCACTTGCGAGTTGCTCGATATTCGCCGCGCTGCAGAAGCGCGTGAACTGACGATCGTTTGCGATTGCAAGAATCAGATGTCCGTCGGCCGTTGGAAAAACCTGGTAAGGCACAATGTTGGGATGCGCATTGCCGAGCCGGGTCGGCGCGGTGCGGCCCACCAGATAATTGCCGGCCTGGTTGGCAAGCGCCGCCGCCTGGCAGTCGAACAGGGCCATATCGATCGCCTGGCCTTCGCCGGTCTTCTCTTGGTGGATGAGCGCCGCGAGGATCGCGACGGTCGTGTAGAGGCTGGTGAACAGGTCCGACACTGCTACGCCCACTTTCATCGGTTCGGCGCCCGGCGTGCCGTCGGGTTGGCCGGTGATGCTCATCAACCCGCCCATGCCCTGGATCAAATAGTCATATCCGGCCTTGTCTTTATACGGACCGTCATGACCGAAGCCGGTCAGGGAGCAGTAGACGAGCGCGGGATTTTCGGCCGAGAGCGCCGTGTAATCGAGGCCATATCGGCCAAGCGTACCCGTCTTGAAATTCTCCACCACGACATGGGATCGCCGCGCCAGACGTTTGACGAGCGAAGCACCTTCCGGCTTCGAAAAATCGATGGTGACCGATTGCTTGTTACGGTTGGCGGACAGGAAATAGGTCGCATCTCCGCGCGCGCCGTCTTTCGTCTTCAGAAATGGCGGTCCGAATGCGCGCGTTTCGTCGCCTTCGCCCGGCTTCTCGATCTTGACGATTTCGGCGCCCAGATCGCCCAGGATCTGCGTCGCCCAAGGCCCCGCGAGCACCCGGCTCAAATCCAACACGCGAATGTGCGACAGCGCGCCCAAACGAACCTCCAGTTTCAGAGAGCGGCTTAGCCCGGCCCGGCCGCAATCGCATCAGATTTCCGTGCGCACGTCCCACAGCTCGGGATAGAAGCGCAGATCCAGCGCCTTTTTGAGGTAATTGACGCCGGACGTGCCGCCCGTTCCGGGCTTCGATCCGATGATCCGCTCCACGGTCTTCATATGGGTGTAGCGCCAGAGCTGGAAACGGTATTCGAGATCGACCAGCTTCTCGGCGAGCTCATACAGGTCCCAGTGCTTTTCGGCATCGCGATAGACTTGGCGCCAAGCCTCCATCACCAGCGGGTCGGCAATATAGGGCTCCGCGAAATCGCGTTCGAGCTTGTGGGCCGGCACGGGCAGTCCGCGCCGCGCGAGCAGCGCCAGCGCTTCATCGTAGATGCTGGGCGCCGTCAGCGCCGCCTGCACCGCCGACGCGATCTCGCCGGGGGCTTCGTATACGAGGGCCATTTGCCGGTTCTTGTTGCCGAGCCGGAACTCCAGCATGCGATATTGGAACGACTGGAATCCCGAAGACTTTCCCAGCGCCGATCGGAAGCTCGAATAGTCGAACGGGGTCATGGTCGAGAGAATTTCCCACGACTGGATCAGATTGACCTGCACCCGCGCGATTCGAGACATCATCTTGAAGGCCGGTCCCAATTCGTCCGCCCGGATCTGGCGGATCGCGCCGGCAATTTCGTGGAGACACAATTTGATCCAGAGCTCCGAGGCCTGGTGGATGACAATGAACAGGGTCTCGTCATGCTGGCCGCTGAGCGGTCGCTGGCAGTTCAGCAGCTCCGAGAGATGCAGATAGTCGCCATAGGACATAGCTCCCTTGAGGTCCCAATGAACCTTTTCGCCGGAAAGATCGACGGCTGAGGCTGCTGGCCCGTCCAGGCCGGAGCGTGATGTCATTGTCTTTGCCTTAAGGAAGAAACGCTTAGAGATTCGCGCCTTTCAAACCACAATGCTAGGGTGAGGTTTGCAGCCAACAATGAGACGGTGGGCCATGGGACGTTACCTCGGGGTAGGGGCAGTCGCGGTTTCGGCAGTGATGGCGGCAAGCGGGGCATTGGCGGTGCCGAAATGCGCCAAGCCGGTGGAGGTTACTGCCATCCAGGCCGCGGCAATCCAGCAGGAACTGATGGTCGCCGCGCTGACCTGCAACGAGATCTCGAATTTCAACGCGTTCCAGACCGGCTACAGCGCCGAGCTGCGCTCGTCCGATGCAACGCTCGAAAGCATGTTCAAGCGCCTTTTCGGGCCGGGCAGAGGAGAAGCCGAATACCACGCCTTCAAGACGCGGCTCGCCAACAATTCGTCGATGCGCAGCATCAAGAACAATCCGGATTACTGCCGCGAAGCCGGCGAAGTTTTTGCCGCGGCGCTGGGCCCGCAGAAGCCGACTTTGGCGAACTTCGTGTCGGGCATTCCTGTGAACGATCCGAGCCCTGTCGATTCCTGCGAGATCAAGGTGGCAGTGGGCTTGGTGGGCGCGAAGGTGGCGCCGAACGTGGTGCCGAAGCCCAATCCGCTGAGGCTGGCGAATCTGAACGGCGGCGCGCCGGCAGACACACAACCGGGCAATGGCCGCATATTCCCGGACCTTCCCGTGCCGGGTGGTAGTCCTCCGCTGACATTTCCCGACAATCCGCCATCGCAGCCGGCGTCACCGCCTGGACCTGGCGGCAAGTAGTTTCAGCTGTTGTAACCCGCTTGGGTTCGTAGACCTCCAGCCAAAGTGCCGGAGCGGCGCCGTCATATGTCGCGCGGCGTTGCGCGAGCATTTTTTTGGGCTTGCGCACAAAAGAAAAAGGGCGGACCGAGGTCCGCCCTTTCCTTGATTTTCAGGACTTTCGTCCGGACGCTTAGCCGCCCAGATCGATAACGGCACGCCGGTTCTGCGGTTCGCGCACACCCGGTCCCGTCGGCACGAGCGGATCGTGGAAGCTCTTGCCTTCGATCGAGATCGTCGAGCCGTCCATGCCTTCGCGCGTCATTTCATCCTTGACGGCTTCTGCGCGACGGACCGAGAGGCCCTGGTTGTAGCTGTCCGAGCCGACCGTGTCGGTGTGGCCCGTCACCATCACCTTCACGAATCCGTTCGCCTTGGCGACCTTAACGGCTTCCTGCACGACGGAGAGCGCTTCGGCCGTCAGGTTCGACTTGTTGAAGTCGAAGAAGACGATGAAGGTCTTGACCGGCGGCGGCGCCACGACCGGAGGCGGCGGCGGGGGAGGCGGCGGTGGCGGCGGGGGAGGCGGAGGTGGCGCCGATTCGAGATACCACCTGAGGCCGACCAGCACGGCTTGATCGTTCAGCTCGGTGACTCTCACGCTATCCGGCGCGCACGCCGTCGCGTTCCCGGATGAGTCACAGAACTGGAACGATGTCGGATAATCCTTGTTGACCGAGAGCGAGCGATAGCGCCAATCCAAGGTGATATCGAGATTGTGCGTCAGCGAGTAAGCCATGCCCACATCGCCTTGCCACATGAAACCGTTGCGCGAACCGTCGGCGAGCGCTATCGAGCCGTCGCTGATGTCCGTCCAGTTTCTTCCGACGCCGCCACCCGCACCGATCGAGAGAGTCCATTTTTCGGACAACGGATAGTCGTAGAAGACGTTGGCCAAGGACGACAACGTGTTGGTATGTCCGCCGAAGGTGAAGGGGTAGATCGTCGTCGTATCGATGTTGTGACTGCTCCACCCGATTTCGCCTTCGAAGCGAATATGATCGTGGAACTTGTAGCCGAACGTTCCGGTGAACAAACCGCCGTCCTTCGTGCCGAAAATGTCATCAGTCTCCGTGGACGGAATGGGCGGCGTGGTCGGCGGGGGATTTGTGATATCGCGGACCTTGATATTCCCCATGTGGTCGTAGCCCGCAGCCACGCCGAGATACCAGCCGGTCGCATCGCTTGCCGCTGCCGGGCCCGTCAGGGCCAGTGCGGCCACACCCGCAAGGGCGATCATCCTAATTTTCATTTTTAACCCTCGTTTGAAGCACCGACGGGCAGGGACCCCCACCATATCGTTCGGGATACCAAACTTGTATCAACCGCATTGTGAAGGATTTTCAGCCGAATTGTCCATCGCAGGCTCCCGCGCGGGCTGCTCCATGGTGGGATTCCCGACCGGCTGTTACCGGGCTGCAACATCCATTGTTGCGAGGGCGCGAATGCACACTTCTGGACAAGTCCACAAAAAAGCATAGCGCCCGGCTGCGATCCAAAGCTCGTCTTTTCCGGCCGGATTTCCGGCGGAAAGCCGCTCTATTCCGTGCAGAATCTCCACTCTGGGTTCGACGTGAAATAACGCCAGCCAGGTCCGCAAGCACGTCGCGCCGAAACCTCCCAAGCCTGTCAGATCGCCGAAATCGACAACATGAACCGTGCCGGTCTCGCGGAGAGCCTCCCCGGCCGCTGCCAGTGCCTGCCGCCAGTCCGGGATCATCGACAGGCTGTAGGAGAAAATGGCCCGGTCGAAGGCCTCGCTTTCGCCGAACGCAGCCGGATTCAGGTTTTCCGCATAGCCATGAACCAGCCTGATCCTAGCTTCGAGGCCGGCGCGTGCGACTGCTTCAGCAGCGCTTTTCAGCATTTCCTGCGACGCATCGAGCCCGAACAAGGCTACCCCCGGATATCGCCGCGCGATTTTGATGAGATTGCGAGCCGTGCCGCAGCCGATCTCGACCAACCTGTCGCCGGGCTGCAGCGTCAGTTCCCGGATCAGCCTGTCCCGCCCGAAAAGATAATATTTTCTTGTAAAATCATAGACATGGCGCTGACGCCGATAGACCCGGTCCATCAGCGCCGCGTGATCGGTCGCGGGCAAGTTGCGCGACATCGGCGTCAGGAAAGCGGGCGGCGACAGTAAACATGGAAGCCGCCATAGATCGACGACCGATCCTGCGCATGAAAGGCGACACTTTCCAGCTCGAGATACTGCCAGGGTGCCAGCAGGTCGGGCGGCAGTTTGCGGGGCAAGGGCGAATCGGCGCCCGCAGTCCGGAATATGACCCTCGCATCGCGCGTATCCGCTGTGCGATCGATTTCCTGCCAGAGCGCGGCCAGGACCTCGGGCGTCATCCAATCCTGTGCGTCCAGGAGCACGTAGCGGTGCAGCGACTGCGACGGCTGGGACTTGAGAAAATCGGTCAGAGACGCATGGTGGACGTCCACCCGATCGGTCCGTGTACGGATGATATCGTAGACCTCGCGGCGCAGATAGGCGGGGACTGCTTCGCGATGTTCGATATCGTAGCTGCGGGCGAACGCCTGCCACGCGAAATAATTGCCGCTCATGGGAAAGTCGCAGGCGAGCCGTTCCACGCGCTGGCGCAGGATCGCTGCCGGATTGCCGTGGGAGGCTGCCACCAGTTCGTCATATTGCGCGGGCGGAATGCCGAGCGCGTAAAGCGACACTGGCGAGCGCGACAGGAACTGGATCGACTTGTAATCGAACAGCGGTGCGATCGTCCGATCGAACAGCGCGCGTTGTTCGGCCGGCGTGCGTGCGTTCACGATGCGATCGAGCTTCTTGCCGTGCAGGCGGGCAACCGTGTGCAGGATCCCGATGAAGCGGCCCAGCAGGCTGTAGCGATAAAGGTTGCGCGAAAACATGTTGATGCGCCGGCCCTGCAGCGGAATGTGCTTCTGCCAGTATTTCCGCGTCTCGGGGTCGAGCTTCGGGCGCAGAAATTCATCGTAGGTATCGCGATTGATCTTGTCGTTGGCAGTGCCGAAGAAGCGGAAAAAATCTTCGTGAGAAGGAAGGTAAGCGAGCGCCGCCAGTTTGAGGCGCGTCAGTGCGACGTGATTGGGATTGAGATCTACGGCGACGATTTGCTTCGGATCGGCAGCGAGATAATTGAGGATGTTGCAGCCCGCCGACGCAATCGTGATCAGCCGGTGATGCGGCTTGAGCGCCAGGGCTTCCAGATCGACGTCGGGGTCCTCCCAGATCTGATTGTAAACAAAGCCCTTGAACATCAGCGTGAAGAGGCGTTCGAGAGCGCCCCGCTTGGTGTTTGCGGGCTTGGTGTGAGCGGCGCGTTCCAGGAGCGAATGGGGCATGGGGCGTTGCGGGCTCGGCGGCGTTCGGGTTGCGAGAATGCTTCTATCTAGGCCGTAAGCGTGTCGGTGCAAAGCTTTTTGGCGGCACGCGGCTTGGCGCTTGCGAAACATAGGTTGGCTCGACTATTGGAAGCGCATGGCCGCTATCGAATCGCAAGATGAACGATCGCCCGTCGAGCAGCTGATCCAGCTGCTCGATCTCCAGCCGATCGAAGTCAATATCTTTCTCGGAACCAGTCCGAAAGATCGCTCCCAGCGCGTTTTCGGCGGACAAGTGCTGGGCCAAGCCCTTGTGGCGGCCCACCGCACGGTCGAAGGCCGGTTCTGCCATTCGCTTCATGCCTATTTCCTGCTGCCGGGCGATCCCAAGGTTCCCATTCTCTACGAAGTGGACCGCAGCCGGGATGGACAGAGCTTCAGTTCGCGCCGTGTGGTGGCAATCCAGCACGGCAGACCCATCTTTCATATGTCAGTTTCATTTCAGATTGAAGAACCCGGGCTCGAGCACCAGATCGATGCTCCCACGGTGCCGCGGCCCGAGACTCTACCCAGCGAAGACGAGTTTCGGCGACAAATCGCCGACAAGATTCCACTCGAATATCGCGATCATTTTATTCGCCCGCGGCCGATCGAGCTCCGACCGGTCGACAGGGTGGACATCTTCGGCGGCGAGAAACGGCCGCCGCATCAGGCCGTCTGGGTGCGCGCTACTGGAAAACTGCCCGATGATGTGGCGCTGAACCAATGCGTACTAGCCTATGCGTCCGATATGACGCTCCTCGACACCTCGCTGCTGCCGCACGGCATCGGCTGGTTTTCGGAAAATGTTCAGATGGCGAGCATCGATCACGCTATGTGGTTCCATCGGCCGTTCCGCGCCGATCAGTGGCTGCTTTACGTGCAGGACAGTCCGAGTGCATCCGGCGCGCGCGGGTTCAACCGCGGACTCATTTATGCCGATGACGGCCGTCTGGTGGCGTCGGTGGCCCAGGAGGGTCTGATGCGGGTCAGGAACTAGGAAGAGAAGCCGAGCGACACACGCACGATTTCACACGCGATTTATGTCCGCGCGCCGGCGTTAGTGAACGACGGTAATGCTCGAGACATTGGGGGTCGGGCTCGCGGCCCCGCCGTTGCCAGCCGTGTTGGCCATGCCTTCGTGCTGCGTGATCGCGTCGTGCGTATCCTTGAAATACGTTTGCTCGTCGCCGGGCACGGGTTGCGTCTCGCACTGCAGGGACGTGCACGAGAAATTGTACTGGGTCGATCCGCGGTTCAAGGTCACCATTCCGACCCGGCGTCCAAAGATCGTCAGATGATCGTTGGAAACGACTGTCCCGTCGGCACCGAGCGCAACCACGTTTGTCTCGCCCATCGTCTTTCCCAAAACGAACACATGTTTGGAATCGATGAGCGTCGCTTCCGCGATCACCGTGTTTCCGACATAGATGGTCGAAACGGGTTTCTTGAAGGTCAGGATCCTCACTTCGTCCATCGGCACCGAGAATGTGCCCGCAAAAGCAGGCGCGAGACCCGCGATCGAGACAAGGGCTGCAACGACGACCAAGCAGGGTGAGCGGCGCATGGGCGATCCTGTTCGCAATATGCTGGCGCCCAAATTAGGCGACCTGCCGTAAAGGAATGCTTAAGCCCGACACGGCGCGATCGGTTCCGGGCAGCCGGCTTGCCCGGCGCAGGACAAGTGCGAACACGATCGCGACGATCGCCGTACCGACCGGCGCCGGAAACGCGGCAAAACCGACGAGCAACACGTTCGCGGCAATTGCGCCGGCCCATTCCGTCCGGTCGTATGCGCGTTCGCGGAACAGAAACGCGAACGGCACCGCGAGGACGACGAAGTCGTACATATGGAGATAGGGGGTCGCGAACATCGCGGCTGCGCACAATCCGGCGGCCCTGACCGCGAACGACGCATTCCGTCGCCGCAGCCAGATCAGCATCAGTACGCAAAGCGCAATGGCGAAGCCTTGCGCGATCCAGCCCGTTGCATCGCCCGCACCGAGACTCCGGGCGAGCGCGTAGACGCTTTGCATCTTGTTCCAGTCCTCGCCCCTGTCTGTCAGGATTGCCTGGGATGTCGCGGGAAGAAAGTGGAGGAACGCGCGAAAGGTGGCCGTTCCGAATGCGAGCCATGACGCCGCAATTGCGGCCGCGGACACGAGGGCAGCGGACGCCAGCGCACGCCAATTTCTGTCCAGCAGCAGCGCAAGCGGAAACAACACGCCAAGCTGGGGCTTGTAAGTCATCAGTCCGAGGAACATTCCGCTCAGAATCGGCCTGCGCTCGAGGAAAAGTAGCGATGCGCCGATAAGAGCGGCACTGAGAAAGCCGTTTTGTCCAACCAGTGCATTGGCGAAAAATGCCGGCGTCGCGCAGGCGAAGAATACGGCATCCCGCCGCTTCGCAATGGCTCCGATTGTGGTGGCGTAGCCGGCAGCGCTCGCCGCGACCCAGCTTGCAAATGCGACCGCATAAGGAAGGCATGCAAGCAGGACCGCCACGAACAGGAAGAGTGGCGGATAGCTCCAGTTCAGCACACCCTGGAAGTCGTGACCTGCGAGAGCGGCTTGTGCCGCATGGTGAGCCTGCCAGTCATAAGCGCTGACAGGCGTGCTTGCGAGCGCAAAGCGGCCCGCGACCCAAACCTCCAGGAAATCCGTGACGATCGGCCGGCCCTGCGCATCCGCAATCCATTGATGGCGCGTATACAGAAGTACAAGCGCGGCCACGTAACCGGCTGCGATCGCGCCGGCGAGGATGGAGAACGGATTGAGCGGACGCAAGCGAACGCTCGCATCCGGCGCAGGATCGTGCATCGGCGAATCCGTCAGAAACTGGACGAAACTAAGCGATCCGTGGTTTCGCAGACCTTAAAACCCGTCACCGGAGACGAAACGATCCGTGCAAGCCCTGTCTCGTCTGCAATCCGAGGCGTCGGACAAGACCGACGACCGGATTCCGGCGTGCAAATATGAGCGAATGGCGGAATCGCCAAAACAAAAATCGCGCGTCAAGCGCAAAATCGTCCGATATCGTCCTCGTTGGTAAACGAAGTTTCAAACTTAATGGTCGCATATTCTCCAACTGCCCGATTCCGTATCGCAGCGGCACAGTTTTCGGTGCGGGCGGCATCGCCATTTAATCAGCCGTTAATCGCCCTCGCGTAGTCTCACATCGCGTCCATGCG
The DNA here is from genome assembly GCA_050014535.1 of Rhizomicrobium sp. Lineage (GTDB taxonomy): Bacteria > Pseudomonadota > Alphaproteobacteria > Micropepsales > Micropepsaceae > Rhizomicrobium. Next base: position 740 of record JBEKDC010000010.1, on the reverse strand, counting down.
ATGGGCCGTTTTATTCAAGATCGGCGCAAGCTGGACATCCTAGGGTGTCAATCAAGCGGAGGCTTACCATGAAGAACCTTGTTTCTCGTTTCCTGCGTGACGAATCCGGTGCGACGGCCATTGAATACGGCCTGATCGCGGCCGGCATTGCGGTCGTGATCATCGCGGCCGTGCAGCTCGTCGGCACGAACCTGACCACGACGTTCAACTCGGTCGCGACAGCAGTGAAGTAATCTTTTGTCGACGACTATATTGCAGATTGGAGACGGCCGCCCCCAAAAAGGCGGCCGTTGCCCTTTCTCAGGCGGGGATTTGAAGGCGTGATCGGCGAATTTCTCGTACTGGCCGCACTTCCGGCGCTGCTTCTCGCGGCGGCATGCTGGGATATCGCGAGCTTCACGATTCCCAATTTCATTCAAGCGGCGCTAATCGCAAGTTTTCTCGTATTCGCAGTGGCGACCGGAATGCCGGCTCCGGCGTTCGGCGCACATCTGCTTGCGGGCTCCATCGGACTCGCGGTGGGTTTCGCGCTGTTTGCGTTCGGCTATATCGGCGGTGGCGACGCAAAACTGTTCGCATGCGCGTCGCTATGGCTCGGGCTGGCCGATTTACCGAGCTACGCGCTGATCGCGTCCGTGTTCGGAGGCGGCCTCACGCTCGCGCTGCTGAGCTTTCGCGGCGTGCCGCTCCCGGGCGTTCTCGCAAGGCAGGGTTGGGTCATGCGGCTGCATGATCAGGCG
>JBEKDC010000009.1:0-29528 GCA_050014535.1 Rhizomicrobium sp. | reverse complement strand
CAAACGGCGCCGAACCTGCTGCGGCGCCGATCGCCGTGCCGACAGAACCTGCGACCGACGCCGCGCCAACCTTAGTGCATGAGCCCGGCGCACCTCCGCCATGATCTCGCCCACGCCAGCCGACGAGGCCGCGATCGACGCGACCAAAGCACCCTTGATGGATCACCTGATCGAGCTCCGGAAGCGGCTCGTCTATTCGCTGCTGGCGCTCTTTGGCGCATTCATCGTCTGCTACATCTTCGCGCGGCCGATATATTCCTTCCTCACGCAGCCGCTCGCCAATGCGCTGGCGGGACAGCCGGGACGCCATCTGATTTACACGGCGCTTTACGAAACGTTTTTCACTTATGTCAAAGTGGGATTGTTCGGCGGCATCTGCCTCGCCTTTCCCATCATCGCATCGCAAGTGTGGATGTTCATCGCACCCGGCCTCTACAAGCATGAGCGCAGCGCGTTCCTGCCGTTCCTGCTTGCGACGCCGGTGCTGTTCATCATCGGCGCCTGTTTCGTGTTCTACGTGATGATGCCGCTCGCGATCCGCTTCTTCCTCAGTTTCGAGACGCCGGGCGGTCACGGCGCACTGCCGATTCAACTCGATGCGAAGGTGAGCGAATATCTCGATTTTGTGATGACACTGATCTTTGCATTCGGCCTGTGTTTCCAGTTGCCCGTGTTGCTGGCGCTTTTGGGCCGGGTTGGAATCATTTCCAGCGCCCAGCTGCGCAGTGTGCGGCGCTATGCGATCCTGGGAATTGTGGTGCTGGCCGCCATCATCACGCCGCCCGACCCCTTCAGCATGATGAGCCTCGCGCTGCCGCTGGTGCTGCTCTACGAGATTTCGATCTGGTGCGTGCGCGTGATCGAGCGCGACCGCGCGCAGAAAGATGCTAAGGCCTCAAAAGGCCAGGGGACCTAGAAAAGGTCCGCTTTACCTCTCCGTTTTGTCGTGCCATTACCGGCCCGAACGAGGGTTTCATGCACGATATTCGGGCCATCAGGGACAACAGGGACGCGTTCGTCGCGGGCCTGACGCGGCGCGGCATGACGAACGCGGCCTCGCTCGCCGACAATCTCGTTGCGCGCGACAAGGATCTGCGTGCGCTTCAAACGCGCCTTCAGGAGGCGCAAGCCCGCCGCAACGAAGCGTCCAAACTGATCGGCCGCGCCAAGGCTCAGAAGGACGATAATCAGGCGGAAGTCCTGATGGTCGAGGTCGCCGGGCTCAAGGACGAAATCGCGAAAGGCGAGGAGCGGGAACGCACGCTTCAGGCGGAGCTGCGCGATATCCTCGCCAACATCCCGAACCTTCCCGCGTCGGACGTTCCGGACGGCGCGGACGAAACCGCCAATGTCGAATTGGTCTCGCGCCGCTGGGGTACGGCACCCGGCATGAATGCGCCTCGGGAACATTTCGATCTTGGCGAAGCACTCGGTCTGATGGATTTCGAACGCGCGACAAAAGTTTCCGGCGCACGCTTCGTTTATCTCAAGGGTGCGCTGGCACGGCTCGAACGCGCGCTCACGAGTTTCATGCTCGATCTGCATACGGAGCATTTCGGTTACACGGAAATCGCGCCGCCGATTCTGGTGCGCGAGCAGGCGATGTTCGGAACGAACCAGTTGCCGAAATTTGCGGAGGAGTCCTTCCTCACCACGACCGATTATTGGCTGATTCCCACGGCAGAAGTGTCGCTCACCAACTATGTCCGCGAGGAAATCCTCGACGAGGCGAGCCTGCCGCTGCGCTTTACGGCCGGGACGCCTTGTTTCCGCGCCGAAGCCGGTGCGGCCGGCAAGGACACGCGCGGCATGATCCGCATGCACCAGTTCTCCAAGGTCGAGCTCGTCTCGATCGCGACACCCGACCAGTCGCAGGCCGAACATGAGCGCATGACGGACTGTGCTCAGGAAGTTCTGAAGCGGCTGGGGCTCCATCATCGCGTGGTGACTTTGTGCACGGGAGATATGGGTTTCGGCGCGCAGAAGACCTACGACATCGAAGTGTGGTTGCCCGGGCAGAATCGCTTTCGCGAGATATCCTCGTGTTCGACTTGCGGCGAGTTCCAGGCGCGGCGCATGAACGCGCGCTATCGTCCGAAAGGCGAGAAATCGACCCGCTTCGTGCACACGCTCAATGGGTCGGGCCTCGCGGTGGGCCGCGCGCTCGTCGCGATCCTGGAGAATTATCAAGAGGCCGATGGTTCCATCGCGGTGCCGGAGGCGTTGCGTCCCTATATGGGCGGCGTCGAACGGATTGCGAAATAGATGAGGATTCTGCTCACCAATGACGACGGCATCCATGCTCCGGGGCTTGCCGCGGCGGAACGCATTGCACGCGCGCTGACCGACGACGTCTGGGTCGTGGCGCCCGAGACGGAACAATCCGGTGCCTCGCATTCGCTGACGCTGACAATGCCGCTGCGCCTGCGCGAAATCGAAAGGAAGCGATTCGCCGTGACCGGCACGCCGACGGATTGCGTGATGATGGCGGTGGCACATCTGATGCCGGACGCACGGCCCACACTGGTGATGTCCGGCGTCAATCGCGGCTCCAACATTGCGGACGACGTGACCTATTCCGGCACGATCGCCGGTGCGATGGAAGGTTGCGCACTGGGCATTCCTTCCGTTGCGTTGTCGCAGGCTTACGGCTTCGGCGAAGATGCGAAGGTCGTTCGCTGGGAATGCGGCGAAACGCATGGCCCCGGCGTGATCGAAAGGCTGGTGACCATCGGCTGGCCGAGCGATGTGCTGATGAACATCAATTTTCCGGATTGTGCACCCGGCGACGTGAAGGGTGTCGAAGTAACCGAACAGGGCAAGCGCGATTTGCAGACCGCCACGCTCGATCGGCGTATCGACGGACGCGGCAATCCTTATTTCTGGATCGGTTTCAAGCGGGTGCGCAGCAATCCGCCCAAAGGCAGCGATCTGCGTGCGATCTATGAAGGTCGCATCTCCGTCACGCCGCTGCATCTCAATCTTACGGAGTTCAAAGTCCGCGAGCGATTGAAACCGCTGCTGGACGGACAGCCTCCAACACGAAAATGACCGAGGACCACCGCCCTATTGCGCTGGTGATGGCGCTGCGGGGGCAGGGCATTCTCGACCCGCGCGTGCTCTCGGCCATCGAGCGCACGCCACGTGAACTATTTGTCGAGGCACCGTTCGAAGGCAGCGCCTATGAGAACAGCGCTTTACCCATCGCCTGCGGGCAAACCATCAGCCAGCCCTACATCGTCGCCTATATGAGCGAAGCGCTCGAAGTTAACGAAAAGCACCGGGTGCTCGAGATCGGCACCGGTTCCGGCTACCAGGCGGCTGTCCTCGCGAAGCTGTGCCGCATGGTCTACACGATCGAGCGACACCGCCCGCTGCTTAAGGCCGCGGAGCCGCGCTTCAAGGCGCTCAATCTCCACAATATGGTGACCAGGCATGGGGACGGCCTCAAGGGCTGGCCCGAACAGGCGCCTTTCGACCGGATTATTCTTACGGCGGTGGTGCCTGAAGTGCCCGCGGAAATCCTCGCGCAACTGAAACCGGGCGGGATTTTGATCGCCCCGGTGGGCCAGGTTCCCGGGTCTGAAAGGTTTTCGCAACACTTGGTGAAGATTATGCAAACGGAGAGCGGTCCCCGGCAGGAGACGCTCATCCCGGTGGTGTTTGTCCCGATGGTACCGGGCCTGCCGCAGGAGGTGCGAAAGCCCGATGGAGAAGAGAGCAAGACCTGAATCGTTGCGTGGCCTCGGTGCCGCGCTGGTTCTGCTTGTGCCTTTTCTGCTTTCGGCCTGCGCGACCGTAATACCCCGAGACTACGACGGCCTGCCAGATCCGGGGCCCCGCCCCACCTATTTCACGGTCGTCGTGCGCCCGGGCGATACGCTCGGCTCGATCGGCGCACGCTACGACGTCTCCACGTCGACGATCGCGCATATGAACGATCTCGGCCGGCAGGATGAACTCCACGTCGGAGAAGTCCTGCGCGTGCCCGCAGCATCGAGGCGCACGCGCGAAGCGGTGTTCCAGGACGCGACCACTGGGCCCTACCGTGCGACCCATGCCACGGTCACAACCAAACCATTGCCGCCTGTGCCGCCGCGGCCCGTGACTGTCGCGCGCAATGACGCGGTCCCGCCTCCGCCTCCTCCGCCGGGGGCGCGGCCACGTTCCAATCCTCCGGTCGTCCCGACGTCGGCCGAGCAGGATCAGCCGCAGCAGATGCCGGCGTCATATGGCGATGGGCATTTCATCTGGCCCCTCACCGGTCCCGTGATCTCGACATTCGGCAGCTTCGGAAATGGCGAGCGCAATGACGGCATCAATATTGCCGCCAAAATGGGCGAACCCATCCATGCGGCTGCTGGCGGCACCGTCACTTATTCCGGCAACGAACTCAAGGGTTACGGCAACCTGATTCTGATTCGGCACGATGACGGCTACGTCACCGCCTATGCGCACGCGCAGAGCATCGGTGTCCATCGCGGAGACCATGTCGACAAAGGCCAGGTCATCGGTCTGGCCGGCGCCACCGGAGACGTCGACAGCCCGCAACTTCATTTCGAAATTCGCCGAGGTGTCGAACCCGTCGACCCCAAGCCGCTCCTGATGGCCGACCGCGCGAGTTGATTGTTCGCCTGCCTACGGCCTTCGTGTTGAAACGAATGCGAGGCGGCTGCGTTAACTCTGCAGGGCACGAACGCAAGTTCCTTCCTTGAGCTTGTTCGCAGCGCGCCGCCTCCCGGCACACCGCGCAACCTCCGCAAGAACAACGCCTTGCAAAGCGAGCCTCTGGAGCGTTGCGCGGCATCATGCCGGCGCGATGGCCCCTCAAACCAGGAAACTGCAATGAAAATGATTCTCAAGTCTGCCATCGCGGCGGCAGCAATGACCGCGGTGATGGTCCCCGGACTGGCTTCCGCCCAGGTGGGTGTGTCGGTCGGCGTCGGACCAGTCGGTGTCTCCGTCGGTGTTCCCGGCCCCGTGTTCGATCCCGCCGTCTACGGACCGTGCGGCCCCGGCTATGCCCCATGCGGCCCGGAATACAATCCCTATGATGGCGAGAATTACTATGACCCGATCTATTTCGGCGGGGCTTGGTATCACGGACCGTATCGCTGGCAGATGCGCGACGGCCAGCGCGAGTTCTTCGTGAACGGCGGTTGGCATCGCAATGAATGGACGGGCGGCGCCTATCCCGCGTCGATGACGTTCAGCAATGGCGGCTACTACAGAGGCGGCCGGTACGACGGATGGGACGGCGCGGACCGAATCAACGGGCGCTATCACGGCCCCAATCACCCGATGCGCGATGAACGCCAGGACGGATCGCACGACGGTGGCGATCACCCGAACCATTAAGCGGTACACTGCACAACACGTTACGAGAGGCTTCCTGCTCGCGCAGGGAGCCTTTCGCATTGCGCCTATACGTCGCGCGTCACGGATGCTCTCTTGGTCCGTGGCCCGTTCGGCTTCTTCTTGATGGGAGCGTGATCGTTCAACACCACTCCCAGCAGCGAACTATGGACCTCTATTTTTCCATTGTAGCTGATGAAGCCCAATTTGCGGAATTTGTTCATGAAGAAGCTGACCCGCGAGCGGGTGGTTCCGATCATTTCGGCAAGCAATTCCTGGCTTACTTTCGTGATGAGGGGCTCCGGCTTTCCTTCCTTACCGAAATTCGCGAGAAGAAGAAGGGCCCGGGCCAGTCGCTTTTCGCTGGAATTGAAGAGCTGATCGACCAAATCTTCCTCGACCCGAATTGTCCTGAGAAGAAGGTGAGCGACAAACATCTGGGAGAAGGCCGGCTCCTTGGCGAGCGCTCGAATGATTGCGTCCTTGTCGATCCTCATGATCTCGCAATCGTTCATGGCGACGGCAGTCGCAATACGAAATTTCTGCCCCGCGAGGCAACCTTCTCCGCAAAACTCGTCTTTTCCGAGAAGGGCAATCACGGCTTCCCGCCCTTGTCTCGAGAGGACGGAAATCTTGACCTCTCCCTTCAGGATATAATAGACGCAGTCGGCCGGTTCCCCTTGCGAGAAGATCGTCTTGTGTTTGCTGTAGGTGGTGATCGTGCGCCCGCCGCCGACTTTCGATAGAAAATCGCGCGGATCGAACGGTGCAACGGTCTTTTTCAAAATCTGCTCTCCGACTACTTTCGTCCCCCGTCGACGCAGGATATTAACATAGCATATGACCGGAATCAGCGGCTGTTTCCGGTCAATACAGCTCATACGTAGTCAACAGACTCCGGCATGGCAGTCGATGATCCGCCGGGATTCGCCTGCCTTTCCAGAGCAAGGTTGCGCGAATGGCGCTCATGCCACTTTCGGCGCGCGCAACTTGCCGCACCCGGTTCACCGAACGCTGGTCAATCGGATACAGATATTCATCGAGGGTTGCGGCTAGATTCGCGCTCTGTACGTCGTCATCTTGCCTGCTTGGAGTCGCGGAGATTTAGGGGAGTTGTGTTCAATCCGGACGTCTGTGCAGTCGCTCGACTGGCCTGCAGATATCGAGGAATGAGCATTATGGCGCAAGCATCTCCGGAACATGTGCTTGGCACCGCAAGCCAGGACCATCTGCGAGTCGTGCCATCCCATCAGGCGTCAACGATGGGAACCGATGAGCGCAACGCCTTGGCGCATGCGCTGACGGCGACGGTCCACGAGCCGCTGATCGTTCTCGACGGCGGGTTGCGCATCGTCGCCGCAAGCCGGCGCTATCGCGAGATGTTTCCTGCGAATTTCACGAACTCAAACAATCGCACGGCCGCCGAGTTGAATTGTCTTCAATGGGACAATTCGGTGCTCGAGCTTCTGGCAAGCGTGCTTTCGGAAGCTGAAGTGATCGAAGATCGCGAGATCGAGCTGAACTTCCCGGAAATCGGACCACGCCGGTTTCTGCTGAATGCGAGGTTGGCCGGCGATCGGGGCGATTTGGGCGCCCTGATGATTGTCGGGTTGGAGGACGTGTCGGCACGACGCGAGGCGGACGAACTCAAATCCGCGCTGCGCGAGAAGCAGGAGATGCTTCTCGTGGAGGTCCACCATCGTGTCGCCAACAGCCTCCAGATCATAGCAAGCATATTGCTGCTCAAGGCCCGTGCAGTTAAGTCCGAAGAGATTCGCCGACACCTGCACGATGTCCATCATCGGATCGTGTCGGTCGCCACCGTGCAACGCCAGTTGAGCGTCGCGGGTCCGGGACAATATGTCGAACTTGGCCCTTACCTGACGGTGCTATGCGAAGGCCTGGCGAGTTCGATGATCGGCGACGATCAGGACGTTCAGATCGCGTCCTTTGCCACAGCGGGATCGATCAAAGCCGAGGACGCCGTCAGCTTCGGCCTGATCGTCACGGAGCTGGTCATCAACGCGCTCAAACATGGATTTCCGAACGGTCGCAAAGGCCACATCGTCGTGGACTACGTCAATGAGGCCGGCGAGTGGCGTTTGTCGGTCTCCGACGACGGCGTCGGCCGGTCGCCCAGCTCGCCGGAGCCTGCGCATGTCGGACTGGGCACAAGTATCGTCGAGGCTCTCGCAAAGAATCTGGGCGCGCGGGTCGAGATCGCGCCGCCCGGTCCGGGCGCCGCGACAACGATCGCTCATCCGGCAAGAGGTGACGCTGCGGTTCGAGGCGCCGACCGCGGAGGAGAGCCGATTGCAAAAGCGGAAGCGAGTTGAGGAGTCTGCCTACCACGTACAGCCGTAAACCGTGCAATGAGGCGCCGGCATGCCGGATTTTGCAGGCTGCGATGTCTGCGACGGCGGCTGCACGCTTGAAGGCGAGGCGGGTGACGGCAGACTCGCAATGATCGTCGGGTTATGTTCCGCGATATCTTCTGCGTCGACGATTCCCGTCGCTCGCGGATTTATTTCACCTTCGCGATAAACTCTGATGGTCACATCGGCCCCGGGCCTTATCAGTGCCTGTCCGCTGCGATCCGGGGCGACGCTGTCGGAGCCGACGATCTGGAAATAACGAAAGCCGTGATCGAGCGTCATTGCCGCCGCCTTGACGAGAACGATCTCGGTCGCGTCGCTTGCGCTACGTCCTGAAGTGGTCCGACCGGAAATCATGGCCGTGCGGTCGCTGAGCATCGGCGGCGCAGCGTGTATGCATCCCGTCAGCAGCGCGCCGCACATCGCGCCGGCGATCATGAAGCTGCGATTTCGGCCTGTCTTGCGATTTATCAATTGAGTCATGGGTTGGTTCTTTTTAGAACTCCCGCTTTGGCTCCGGCCAAGCCATCGATTTCCGAAACTGAGCTATATTGACCAGCCGAAGAGGCGGGATTCTCTTACGGTTATATCGCAACGAGCATGCGCGCGCACGGCGGTAGTTGATCTGAATCAACACCGGTCGAGTGTTATTTTGCTCGATTGCCCGCGTCATATTACGGCCATCGGGCAACGGCTTGGATCGGCATTTGCCCGGGGTCTTCAAAGAAAGGATTTTTCAGATGTCCGATGACAAGAAGGTTACGGAAGTCTCGCGCCGCAATCTGTTGCGAAGCGCGACGATCATGGCTGGAGGCGCCGCAGTTCTTGCAACCGCAATGACCGCCACCAGCGCGCAGGCCGACAAGATGTCCCAAACGGCGGCCGCGTACCAGGCAAAGCCCAAGGACGGTGCGCAATGCGACGGATGCGGGCTCTTTCAGGCGCCTTCGTCTTGCCAACTGGTAGACGGCACGATCAGTCCGACGGGCTGGTGCAAGTTCTTCGCGAAGAAAAGCTGACATTCGGGGGCCACCGGTCGCCTAAGTTGTTGAGGGGAAGTCGTCATGTCGGGTCGTCAAACGCGCGTGCAGTGGTCAAATCGCCTGATTTTTGGACTGTTTGCGCTGACCTTCGCGTCACTTCCCCAGTCGGCGCTCGCGGTTCCGAGTTTCGCCCGCCAGACCGGCCTCGCATGCGAGGCCTGCCATACTGTTTTCCCCCAACTCACCCCATTCGGACGCGTGTTCAAGGCGAGCGGCTACACGCTTTTCAATACGAAGAAAGTCGAGGACATCAACAAACTCAGCCAAAGCATCTTGTCGATTTCCGATCTTCCGCCGATCTCGGCGTCGCTCATGGCTTCGACGAGTGACGTCGCCAAGGCGGACGATTCCAATTCGAGCAAAGTGTCGACGGATTTTCCGCAGCAGTTGAGTCTTTTCTATGCCGGTCGAATTTCCGACAATGTCGGCGCTTTCGTCCAGATCACCTATGACGATCAGGCGGGCTCAATCGGCATCGACAACACCGATATCCGGTTTGCGGATGTGGCGAATATCGACGGTCACAACGTGATTTACGGGCTCAGCCTGAACAACAATCCGACGGTCCAGGATCTATGGAATAGCACGCCCGCCTGGGGACAGCCCTTCATCGGATCTCCAGCCGCGCAAGCTCCTGCCGTTCCGGGCGCGCAGATCGAATACGCGATGGGCCAGATTGTCGCGGGTCTGTCAGTCTACACCTATATCGATGAGTCGCTCTATGTCGAAGCCGGTGTCTATCGCTCCGCGCTGCAGGGTCAGTCGGTCGCCGACAACGGCAACACGACCAACAACATCATCTCCGGCGTCGCTCCCTATTGGCGCGCGGCGTATGAATACGATTGGGGCAAGAATTCCTGGGAATTCGGAACGCTCGGCATGTATGCCGCGCTCGAGAATCCAACCACGCCGGCAGGAAACGCGATCAATTTGTCGCTGCAAAATGCGCCGACGGACCGTTTCCTCGATATGGGGCTGGATTCGGAATATCAGTTTATCGACGACGAGAATCAGGTTTCGATCGACGCGAGATGGATTCATGAAAACCAGAATCTCGACGCAAGCTATTCGGCAGGATTCGCGACCAACAAAAGCGACCAGTTCGACAGCGCAGACCTGACGGCGAGCTATTACTGGCACCGCAAATTGGGCGCGAGCCTCAGCTTCTTCAACATCAGCGGCTCGAACGATCCGCTCTATCTGGGCACGGTGTCCGGCAACTCCAACAGCAGCTGGGGCACGGCGGAGATCGACTTTGTGCCCTGGCTCAACGTCAAACTGGGCCTGCAATACACGGCATTCATGAGATTCGACGGCGCTTCGACGAATTACGACGGTGCGGGTCGGAACGCCTCAGACAACAATCTCCTGTACGGCTTTCTGTGGGTCGCGTTCTGACGGGCCGGGAAGAGGAATGACTCCCATGAAATACAGATTGGCCGCACTTCTTGCCGCGAATGCGTGTCTCGCCGTTACGGTCGCCTTTGCAGCCGACAATCCTGCCGTCATGAAGGCTGCAGAAACCAAGGCGACAAGGACCTGCCAGGATTGTCATGGGTCGAAGGGCGACAGCGTCTCGGCCACCTATCCCCGTCTGAACGGGCAGCAGGCCGACTACATCACGGCCCAGTTGAAGAATTTTCGAGATCACTCCCGTGCGGATCCCCATGCCCAGGCCTTCATGTGGGGTATGGCTTCGCAACTTGACGACGCCATCATCGTCGAGTTGGGAAAATACTATGCCGGCCAGACGCCTACGCCGCCCCAAAGCGGCGGTGCGCTCGCCGCGGACGGCAAGAAGCTTTATTTGACAGGGGCTCCGGCCCAGAGCGTTCCCGCCTGCGTGACCTGTCACGGCGCACATGGCGAAGGCAACAGCATCATTCCGCGGCTGGCGGGCCAGCACGCGGACTATTTGAAGAAGCAACTCGAAGCGTTCCGCTCGACCTTGCGGGACAGCGACATCATGCATGCCAACACCAAGGACATGACCGACAGCCAGATCGAGGCGCTCGTGTCTTATCTTGCCAACGATTGAGCGGTCGCGTCAGCGTGGCATTCGAAGGCGCCTTCGGCCAGGGATTGGCCAAAGCGATGTCGCTGTTGAATGCTTGTTCGGATCGATAACCGTCCCCAAGCGTTGTCGGTTGGGAGGATTCCAGATGTCCGACGACTCCGCCGAAGTTTCACGTCGCAATCTGTTGCGAAGCGCAACCATTGCGGCAGGCGGCACGGCCGTGTTCGCCACGGCAATGATCGCCGAAAGCGCGAAGGCCGGAAACCAGATTTCGCAATCCGCCGCCGGCTATCAGACGATTCCCAAGAACGGCGCCCAATGCGACATCTGTGCGCTCTTCATGCCGCCGATTTCCTGCACCTTGGTCGAGGGCAACATCAGCACGCAAGGCTGGTGCAAATATTTCACGCGAAGAATCTGAAGTCTCGGAATTCCGCGACCGACCATCGAATGGCGCGAAGATCGCGGCTGCCGTAACCGGGTGACGCAGCCGCCATTGACCGCCTTGCGCGCAGTCGGTGTTTGCCCACATGCTCGATGCGTCGAACAAATTGCGATGTGTTCGACGCCAGGACCTTCGGGGAAAGACCAATGGGCAGCGGCCGCGAATTCGATGTCATCGTCTATGGCGCCACCGGTTACACCGGCCGGCTTGTCGCCGAATATCTCCTAAGAGCCTGCGGCTTCGGCAAAGACGTCAAATGGGCGATGGCCGGCCGTAATCGCGACAAGCTGGCTGAAGTGCGGGACCTGATCGGCGCGCCCTCGTCGTTGCCGCTCATTGTCGCCGATGGCAATGACGATGCCGCGCTCGACGCAATGGCGGCGCAAACTAAAGTGGTGCTCACGACTGCCGGGCCTTATCAACTCTACGGATCGAAGCTCGTTGCCGCCTGCGCCGGAAGCGGCACCGATTATGTCGACCTTACCGGCGAATCACACTGGATTGCCGCGATGATCGCGGCACATGACGCCGACGCGAAAAAATCGGGTGCCCGGCTCGTGTTTTCCTGCGGCTTCGATTCGATACCGTTCGACTTGGGAGTCTGGTTCGTCGAGGAAGAGGCAAAGAAGCGATTCGGAGCATACGCGTCGCGTGTGCGCGGCCGTGTCCGCGGATTGCAAGGCGGTCTTTCGGGAGGCACGCTTGCCAGCGGCCAGGCGACGATGGCGCTCGCGCAGACGAATCCGTCCATCGGTGCGTTGCTTGCAAATCCCTTCGCGCTGACACCAGGCTTTGAGGGACCGGCGCAACCCGACGGCGACACGCCTTACGACGACACGGTCACGGGTTCCTGGGTGGGACCCTTCATGATGGCGGGCATCAACACCAAGGCCGTGCATCGCACGAATTTGTCGCTCGGGCATCCCTGGGGCAATTCATTCCGTTACGACGAAATGCAGATGCTGGACGGTCCTCCGACGGGCGGTCCCGGTTTGGGCGGCTTCGATTTCAAACTCGCCAATCTGCCCAAGCCCGGCGAGGGGCCGTCGAAGGAAGAGCGCGACAAGGGCTGGTACGACATCCTCTTCATTGCCGAGATGGACGACGGCCGTACTGTCCGCGCGGCAGTCAAGGGCGATTCCGATCCCGGCTATGGTTCGACGTCGAAAATATTGGCCGAGGCTGCGCTCGCATTGGCGTTCGATGTACCGCGCGATACCACGCCGGGCGGCTGCTGGACACCGGCAGCCGCAATGGCCGAACCGCTTCTCAAGCGTCTCCCGACGAATGCCGGACTGACATTCGTGGTGGAAGGCTGACTCTCAACGCGGCCTATCGCACGCGCGAACTCCCCCGGAATTCGCGAAGATCGTTAGCTACGGCAGCGCTTTTCCCAGTTCGCCTGCCAGGTCTTGGATAAATTGCCATGCGACGCGACCGGATCGCGCGCCGCGTCCTGCCGCCCAGGCAAGTGCGCGCGCTTTCAACTGCTCCTTCGGAAGCGCGATGCCGTAATGCGTCGCATAGCCGTCGATCATCGAGAGATACTCGTCCTGGCCGCAATTGTGGAAACCGAGCCACAGGCCGAAGCGATCGGACAGCGAGGCTTTCTCTTCGACGGCTTCCGAAGGATTGATCGCGGTCGAGCGCTCATTCTCCATCATGTCGCGCGGCATCAGATGTCGGCGATTCGATGTCGCGTAGAAGAGCACATTCGCGGGGCGTCCTTCGATGCCGCCTTCCAGAGCAGCCTTGAGCGATTTGTAGCTGGTGTCGTCCTTGTCGAATGAAAGATCGTCGCAATAGAGAAGAAAACGGCGCTCGGCGTTGCGCAGGATTCGCAGCAGGACGGGCAGGCTCGCGATCTCTTCGCGATGGATCTCCGTGAGTACGAGCCGGACTTTGTCCCCGCGCGCGCGATTGACCTCGGCGTGGATTGCCTTGACCAGCGAACTCTTTCCCATGCCCCGCGCGCCCCACAGCAGCGCGTTATTGGCCGGCAGGCCGTCGGCGAAACGGTGGGTATTTTCGAGCAGCGTCTCGCGTGCCGCATCGATCCCCTTCAACAGGTGCAACGGCACATGCGCCACTGCTCCGATCGCGACCAACCCGCCATGGGCAGGCTCCCAAACGAACGCGTCGCCGCCATCGGGTGGCGCGGCCTCGATCGCCGGCGGGGCCAGCCGGTCCAGCGCCGCGGCGATCCGGGCGAGCAATTCGCCTTGAAAATCCTGGGATTCCTTGCGCGGTGTCATCGCCTCACCCTTCAAGCCCCATGGTTGCAATGGAGGAGCCCGCCGCTATAGTCCGCCGCCAAAACCCGCCCGAGAGCATTATCGCCGATGTCCCTGTCCGATCCCCTGATGCAGACGCTGACGCTTGTCGTACCTCTGATTGCCATCTTTTACCTTCTTATCTGGCGGCCACAACAGCAGCGCGTGAAGCAGATGAAGGAGATGATGGAAAACGTGCGCCGAGGCGACACGGTGGTGACTGCCGGGGGCATCGTGGGTCGGGTCACGAAGCCGCCGCAGAAGGACGATCCCGAGATCACGGTCGAGATCGCCGACAACGTCCAGGTACGCGTGATCAAGAGCACGCTGGCCGAGGTGCGCTCCAAAAACGCGCCTGCGGACGCCAAGACCGACAAAAGCTAGCCCGTCATGCTGCAAATACCTACCTGGAGCCGGGTCGTCACGGGCCTGATTTTGTTCTTCGGCATCATCATCGCGTTGCCGAATGTGCTTCCGGCTTCGGTGGTCGCCAAATTCCCGCATTTTCTGCCGACGAGCACGGTGACGATGGGTCTCGACCTGCAGGGCGGCGCGCAATTGCTGCTCGAAGTCGAACTCGATCAGGTGCAGAAGGAGAAAATCGAATCCCTGACCGGCGATATCCGGATCGGTTTACGCAAGGCTCACATCGGCTATACGTGGCTGCCGCCGACCGCCGATTCCGTGTCGATCCGCATTCTCGAGCCCGAGCGTTACGCCGATGCGAAGACGATTCTGTCGAGTCTGAACTCGACGATCGGAGGGTCTCTGCTGGCCGTCGGCACGCGCGACTACGACCTGCTCGAACCAGGCAATAATACTCTGGTCATGAAAATGACCGACGCCTTTAAGACAACGACTCGGAACTACATTCTGGGTCAGGAAGTCGAGGTGGTGCGGCGACGCATCGATTTTCTGGGAACGCGCGAGCCGGCCATCGAGCGGCAGGGCGACGACCGAATCATCGTGCAGATACCGGGCCTGTTCGACACGCGCAGGCTCGAGGAGGCCCTTAAAAAGACGGCCCGCATGACTTTTCAGATGGTTGACGAATCGGCGTCGATCGAGGAAGCGAAGAAGGGCATCGTGCCCATCGGTTCCGAATTGCTGCCGATGGATCATGCGCCCGGCGGGCAGGACTCCATCGTAGTGGAGAAGCACGTCGTCGTCGCAGGCGATCGACTGACGAGCGCGCGCCAGGGCAACGATCAGAACCAGCAACCCGACATCGAGTTCACTTTCGATACAGTCGGAGCGAAAGAGTTCGGCGACGCGACCAAGGAGAATGTCGGACGGCAGTTTGCGATCGTGCTCGACAATCGCGTGATCTCAGCGCCACGGATCATCAATCCGATCCTTGGGGGTTCGGGCATCATTACCGGATATTTCACGGTGCAGAGCGCGACGGATCTTTCCGGTTTGCTCAATGCCGGTGCGCTGCCGGCCTCTCTAAAGGTCCTTTCGGAAAGCATCGTGGGTGCGGAGCTCGGCCAGGACCAGGTCAACGCCGGGGCCAAGTCGGCGCTCGCCGGCCTCTTGCTCGTAATCGTCTTCATGATCGCGCGCTACGGCCTGTTCGGCCTGTTTGCGAATGTGGCGCTGACGCTCAACATCGTGCTGCTGTTCGCCGCGCTGACGCTCTTCGGCGCCACGCTCACGCTTCCCGGCATCGCCGGCATCGTGCTCACCATGGGCATGGCGGTCGACGCCAATGTGCTGATTTACGAGCGCATCCGGGAGGAGGCTCGCAACGGCCGCTCCATCATCGCCTCGATCGACACCGGGTTTCGCCGCGCTATGGCGACCATCTTCGACGCCAATATGACCCATTTGATCGCGTCGCTGATCCTGTTTCAGCTCGGCTCGGGCCCCGTGCGCGGCTTCGCCGTCACGCTGGGCGTAGGCATTATCACATCGTTCTTCACAGCCGTGATGGTGACGCGGCTGATGATAGTGACGTGGCTCAAGGTGGCCCGGCCCAAGAAACTCACCCTTTAACGATGCGATTTTCCGGCTGAAATCCGGGAAAGTTGGGGTAAACTGGTCCCCAGACTCAACACTGGGGAGGCCGCTCAAATGGCTGCGTTTCTATCCAATCTGCGCAATGTGGTGATCGCCGGGTTCGTGCTGGCGTTGATCATTCTCGGAATTCGCTGGTATCAGCTCGGCTATCCAACGGATCCAAATATGTGGATGTTCCTGGCCCGTTGGCTGCACGTCATCTGCGGCGTGATGTGGATCGGACTGCTGTGGTATTTCAACTTTGTGGCTGCCCCCACGACTCCCAAAATTCCACCTGAGCTGCGGCCTGCATTGGGCAAGTTCATCACGCCGGCTGCTCTGTTTTGGTTCCGCTGGGCGGCCATGGGCACGATCGTGCTGGGCATCATACTGGCATATCTCAACGGCTATCTGTGGCAGGCCTACACGCTGGGTATCGTCGGTGGAAGCAGGATATTCGATCCTTCCTCTCTGATGATCGGCATCGGTATGTGGCTCGGTACCATCATGTGGTTCAACGTCTGGTTCGTCATTTGGCCGAACCAGCAGAAGGCGCTGAACATCGATAACAAGTATCCCGATCTTGCTCAACCGGCGAAGGATGCATCCGCGAAGATGGCGAGCCAGTTCTCGCGCATCAACACATTACTCTCGATTCCCATGCTGTTCTGCATGGTGGCGCAAACGCATTTTAATTGACGGGCGATTTCCCGAATAGGCGATAGGAGCCGTCCGGGCAACCGGGCGGCTCTTTTGTTGGTTAGCTTGGAATGACGATCGAAGCTGCACTTGCCGCCTGCGAGGAGACGGTCCGACGCGCCGATCCGGACCGCTATCTTTCGGCGCTGTTCGCGCCGGAGGAACGGCGGCCTCTGTTGTTCGCGCTCTACGCCTTCAACCACGAATTGGCCCGCATCGGCGAAACCGTTCGCGAACCCATGATGGGCGAGATACGCCTTCAATGGTGGCGCGAGGTGGTGGCCGAAGCGCGGGATGGTCGCCCGCGAGCCCACGATGTCGCCCGCGGACTGGCGGAGCTGTTTGCCCGCGTCGGGCCGCCGATTGCGCCTTTCGAGGCGATGATCGAAGCGCGCGAATTCGATCTGGGCGACGAGCTGTTTACCGATATGAATTCGCTCGTTGCCTATGCCGATGCGACGTCGGGCTCGCTGATGCGGATTGCCTCTACAGTCCTGCTCGACAGCGAAAAGGCCGACGAAATCTCGCACGAAGCCGGCGTCGCGTATGGTCTTACGGGCATCCTGCGCGCGATTCCATTCAAAGCCTCTCGGCGCAGGCTCTATCTGCCGGCGGACCTTCTACAGGTGGAAAACGTGGAAGCCGACGAAATTTTTGCAGGCAGCGCGGAAATGTCGAAGCTCCGGCGCGTGACGACCGCGATCGCGGCATATGCGCGATCGCATTATGCGGCGGCGCGTGCGCGTCCGATTCCAGGTCATGCGCTGCCCGCTCTGATGCCGGCAAGCCTTGTTCCGCTTTATCTCAAGAAGCTGTCGCGCGCAGATTTCGATCCGCTGCACGACCCCTTGGATGTCGCGAACTATCGCAAGCAGATCGTGTTTCTGCGCGCTGCATTGACGGGAAGGATTTAAAGTTTATTCCGCTGCGGCGCGAACGCCGAGCCAGCTCGCGAGATCGGCGAGCGCGCGCGCGGCCATCGTCTTTTTCCGGTCGCGGCCTCGGACGCGCAACGCCGGCGCAAGATCGGGAAACAAACCGAAATTCACATTCATCGGCTGAAACGTTTTCGCATCCGCGCCGCCGGTAATGTGATTGAGGAGCGCGCCGAGCGCCGTGGTGGACGGCGGCGGCTCGCATGTCTCCCCGCGAAGCTCGTTCGCCGCAAATCGCCCTGCCAGCAACCCGATCGCTGCGCTCTCCACATAGCCTTCAACGCCCGTGATCTGACCGGCGAAGCGCAAGGAGCGCCGCGTCTTCAGGCGCAATCCGCAGTCGAGCAGGCGCGGCGAGTTGATGAAGGTGTTGCGATGCAGTCCGCCAAGCCGCGCGAAATTTGCATCCTGCAATCCTGGAATCGTGCGAAAAATCCGCGTCTGCTCGCCATGCTTGAGCTTCGTCTGGAAGCCGACCATGTTCCACAGCGAGCCCAGTGCATTGTCCTGGCGCAATTGCACGACGGCAAACGGGCGATGACCGTTGCGCGGATCGCTGAGCCCCACGGGTTTCATAGGTCCGAAGCGCAACGTCTCTTCGCCCCGCGCCGCCATCACTTCGATGGGCAGACAGCCCTCGAAATAGGGAGTCGATGTCTCCCACTCCTTGAATTCGGTTTTCTCGCCCCCAATCAGCGCCGCGATAAAGGCGCGATATTGCGGTTCGTCGAGCGGGCAGTTGATGTAGTCCGCGCCGTCGCCGGATGGGCCGACCTTGTCGTAGCGCGACTGGAACCACGCGACGGAGAAATCGATCGACTCGCGATGCACGATGGGCGCGATGGCGTCGAAGAACGCGAGCGCGTCCTCGCCCGTCAGCGTCCGGATCGAGTCCGCGAGTGCCGGCGAGGTGAGTGGGCCGGTCGCAATAATGGTCGATTGCCACTCATCCGGAGGCAATTCCGCGATCTCGCCGCGTACGATCTCGATGTTCGAATGCTCTTCGAGCGCGTGTGTGATTGCGGCCGAAAAGCCGTGGCGGTCGACCGCCAGAGCGCCGCCCGCGGGGAGTTTATGCGCTTCGGCCGCGCGCAACACGAGCGAGCCCGAGCGGCGCATCTCTTCGTGCAGAAGGCCGACGGCGTTGTTTTCCCAGTCGTCCGAGCGAAATGAATTGGAGCAGACGAGTTCGGCGAGACCATCGGTCTGGTGCGCCTCGGTTCCGCGCACCGGCCGCATTTCGTGCAACACGACATGGGCACCCGCCTGGGCCGCCTGCCATGCCGCTTCGCTGCCCGCCAATCCGCCGCCAATGACGTGGATTGGATCGGTGAAATCACGTGCCACTCTTCTATCCCCAGACCGTCGGCCGGCGGTCGCGCCACGGGCGTGCTTGTTCGAGTTGGGCCGCGAGCCGGAACAATGTCGCTTCGTCGCTGTAGCGGCCCGTGAACATCATGCCGATCGGCAGCTTGTCTGACGACATTCCGAGAGGGAGCGACAGCGAAGGTTGCCCCGTCATGTTGAAGGGCGGCGTATAGCCGAACACGAAGGACTGACGCTTGTTGAATTCGCGCGGCTCGACATTGACGGGATCGAGATGACCGATGCGGGGCGGAGGCGCGAGCGTGACGGGAGACAGCAACACGTCGAATTCGCGCCACAGCGCGAGGATGTGCCGCGAGATCAAACGCAGATTTTGCAAGCCCGTGCCGATCTGGGAACTGGTGAGGACCTTGCTGCCGCGATAGCTTGCCCATGCCAGCGGCTCCATGTCCTCTTCGCGCGGTTCGCGACCCAGAACCTTCGTCCAGTCGTCTATGCTTGCCGCAAACATGGCGCCCGAGACCGCGGCCTGCGCACGATACAATGCGCGCCAGTCGATGGGGAATTGCTTTTTCTCGATCATAATGTGACCGAGTTCGCCAAGAAGTTTCACAGTTGAATCGAAGACAACCTGGACGTCGGGATGCGGCGCAATTCCGCGCGGCACTTCGGTCGAGAACGCGATGCGCAGTTTCCCGGGCGGTGTCTCGATTTCCTCGACGTAAGGTCGTGCCTTCGGGACTGGCGCGTAAGGTGCGTCGTCTTCCGGCGTGCCGGTCCAGTCGAGCATCGCCGCACAGTCGCGCACGGTGCGCGTCAGCACGTGATCGACGACGAAGCCATGCGCGCGATTGCGGTCGTCGGGTCCGCCCGGGTTGCGGCATTGGGTGGGTTTCATGCCGACGAGGCCGCATTGCGCGGCCGGAATGCGGATGCTGCCGAGGCCGTCGCTGCCATGCGCCATTGGCACCATGCCGGATGCGACGGCTGACGCCGCGCCGCCCGAAGAGCCGCCGGCACTGTGATCGGGATTCCACGGATTGCGGCATACACCCAGATGGCGGCCCTCCGTCGTGCCGGGGATACCGAATTCCGGTGTGTTGGTCTTGCCCGCGAGCACCACGCCGGACGCGCGATAGCGCTTCACGAGTTCGCAATCCTGATTCGAGCGATACCCTGCCAGAAATTTCGAGCCGTTGGTCATCGGCCAACCCGCAACCGGCAGGTTGATGTCCTTGATGAGGAACGGCACGCCTTTGAACGGTCCGTCGGCGAGCGGACCTTTCGCGGTCGAGCGCGCTTCGTCATAGGCTTTGTAGACGACGGCGTTCAGCTTCGGATTGTGTTTTTCGATACGCGCGATCGCTTCGTCGACGAGCTCGAGCGGCGAAACTTCCTTGCGGCGGACGAGATGGGCGAGCCCCAACCCGTCGTGGCGGTCATATTCTGCAAATCCCATGGTCGTCAGTCCTCGATTGGCGGGCGGCGATCCGCCCATGGCGAAGCTTTTTCGAGCTCGGCAGCGAGCCTCAGCAATGTCACCTCGTCGCCCGTGCGTGCCACGAATTGCACGCCGAGCGGCAGGCCGTCCTTGCTCCATTGGAGAGGCAGATTGATCGCCGGCTGGCCCGTCGCATTCTGCATGGAAGTGAACGGCACATACTCCACGATAGGCCCGAATGCCCTCAAGACATAGCGCTCGTCGATGTCGATTTTTCCGAGCTCGATCGGCGGCGTGCCCAGAGTCGCGTTGAGCCAGACATCATAGTCTTGATGAAACCGCGCCATGGTGCGGGCTGCCGCGTTCATCGTGGCCTGGGCCATCAGATGCTGGACTGCAGTGACCTTGCTTCCGACTTCATAGATGCCGAGCGTCAGGCCCTCAAGCACATCGAGCGAAGGCGGCTTGCCTGTGATCTGCGACAGCCGCTCAATCGCGGTAGCGGCATTGCCGGTCCACAAGGTCAGGAATGCCGGCGTCATGACGAAGGGATCGAGTGGAGGGTAGGCTTCGTCGACGCGATGACCGAGTTCCTCGCACAATTTCGCCGTGCGTATCACGGCGGCCGTCACTTCGGGATGATGCGCGTTGCCGTTGAGGGCCCTGAGAGAGACCGCGATCTTCAGTCGCTTGGGTTTGCGCTTGATGGCTTCCAGATAGGAATCCGGTCCCGGCGGCGCGAAATAAGGATCGCCATAATCGAGCGGCGAACTCAGGTCGAGGGCTGCCGCGCAATCCCGGACGCTGCGCGTGACAACGTGGTCGACGCTCAAGCCGCTGGTCGCATCCGATGCATCCGGACCTTGCGTGATGCGGCCGCGTGTGACCTTGAGACCCACCAGTCCGCAACAGGCTGCGGGAATGCGGATCGAGCCTCCCCCGTCCGTCGCATGCGCGATGGGAACGATGCGCGCGGCGACTGCCGCAGCAGATCCGCCGGAAGATCCTCCCGTCGAATGGGCGAGATTCCACGGATTGTGCGCCGGACCATAGAGCCGCGATTCCGTGGTGGGCAGAATGCCGAATTCCGGCACATTGGTTTTCCCCAGCGGAATGAGGCCGGCCGCGCGGTAGCGCGCCACAAGAGTCGAATCGTGTTGGGCGGGAACTGCAGGAACGTAACGCGAGCCGTTGCGGGTCGGCATGCCCACAGCCGCGGCGCGAATGTCCTTCAGCAGCATCGGCACGCCTGCGAAGAGCCCTTTTGGGATTTTTCCCTTCGCCGCGGCGCGCGCGCGATCGTAGGCTTCGAAGACGATGGCGTTGAGCGCAGGGTTTAACTTCTCCGCCCGCGCGATCGCTTCGTCGACCAGTTCAAGCGCGGAGATTTTCTTTTTGCGCACGAGATCGGCGAGACCCAGCGCGTCATAGTGATCGTATTCCGCGAAAGCCATTTCAGAGATCGATCTCGGCGTAGCGGTGCGCCCAGGGTGCCGCCTTTTCGAGTTCCGCAGCGATCTTCAGCAAGGTCAACTCGTCCCCATAGCGCGCCGTGAAATGCACGCCGATGGGTAAGCCCGCCTTGTTCCAGTAGAGCGGCAGATTGATCGCCGGCTGTCCGGTGACGTTTTGCATCGCGGTGAAGGGCACATAGTCGATCAGCGGCGCGAAGGACTTCGCGGGATCGCGCTCATCCATGTCGAAGGTACCAAGCTTGACGGGAGGAAGGCCCAGCGTGGCGGTCAGCCACAGATCGTAGGTGTGGTGGAATCTCGCCGCGGCGCGGCTGGCCGACTGCATCGCCATCTTGGCAAGAAGATAATCGCTCGCCATGACCGTCTTTCCCGCGAGATAAAGTCCCCAGGTCAGCCCTTCGAACATGTCCTCCTTCGGCGTCTGTCCCGTCAGGCGCGAAATGAGATGGATACCCGATGCGAGGTTGGCGCTCCAGAACGCCATGAAGGCTGGAATGAGCGAAGCCTGATCGAGATCCGGCGACGCGTCCTCGACCTCATGGCCGAGTTCGCTGCAGAGCTTTGCCGCCGCTTTGACGGCCGCCACGCAATCGGGATGCAAGGCCGTGCCATCGAGTTTTTTGGTGGATACGGCGATCTTCAATCGCTTCGGCTTGCGCTTGATCGCATCGAGATAGGAGGCAGGCGCAGGCGGCGCCCAATAGGGATCGCCTTCCACGCAGCCTGCCGTTGCATCCAGTGCAGCGGCGCTGTCGCGAACGCTGCGGGAAACCACGTGATCGATGGCGAGACCATCGATGATGTCGCCGGCGTCTGGCGCAAACGTCATGCGTGCACGCGTCGGTTTCAGTCCCACAAGTCCGCAGCACGATGCGGGAATGCGGATCGAACCGCCGCCGTCGTTGGCATGCGCGAGAGGCACAATCCCCGCGGCAACCGCCGCCGCCGATCCTCCAGACGACCCGCCCGTCGAATGCGCCAAATTCCAGGGATTGTGCGCGGGACCATAGAGCTTCGATTCCGTCGTCGGCACGAGTCCGAATTCGGGAACATTGGTCTTGCCCAATGGAATCAATCCCGCCGCTCGGTAGCGCGCCGTCAGGACACAGTCGTGGTCCGATGGAAAGGCTGGAATGAAACGCGTGGCCTGCCGCGTCGGCATGCCTTTTGCCAGCGCAAAAATATCCTTGAGGTAGAACGGAATGCCCGCGAAGACGCCCTTGGACAGTTTGCCTTTCGCAGTTTCGCGCGCGCGCTCGAAGTCCTGGAAGACGAGAAAATTGAGTCTTGGATTGAGCCGCTCGCTCCGCGCGATCGCCTCGTCGATCAATTCGATCGGTTTGACCTTCTTATTCCGTACAAGTTCGGCGAGGCCGAGCCCGTCATATTTCGCGTAGTCCTTGATAGCCATGTGTCCGTCCCGGGGATGTTTCTTTCGACCTTAACCATGCAGTGACAGGCTGTCACGAGCACGGTCTCCGCTAACGGTTCGAGGCGCATCCGGCTGAAAAGGCACCGATTCCGGAATGGACGCCCTGGACCGTCTGCGATTGTCCGCGGTTGTAGACATGATTAGAGTGGATCGACGATTCCTGGGGGCCGGTCCATGAACAAGATTCCCGTCGGTGAGACGATTTCCCAAGCTTACAGCTTTGGATTCATGCGGTTCTTGTCTGTTCTTGGCGTCACATGGTTTCCCTATCTGGCGATGCTGGCCATATGCGGGGGGCTGGCATATCTGGCCGCCCCCGAGCTCATCCGCGCGATAGCCCACGGGCAGGTCGATCAAGCTGTGCTTATGGCCAACGTGCCTCATCTGGTGGGCATTGCCTCGCTCATATGGATTTTGTTTTTTATCGCGGCCTGCATGGTCAGAGTGGGGCTGCTGCGCTTGGCGCTCGGTCAGCATCCCGGTCCGGTTTTCATCTTCTTTTCGCTCGGTTCCGAAGTCTGGATGATGGCGGGTGCAATGATTCTCGCCTTACTCATCGTCATTCTCGTCGCGATTCTTTCGGCGGTCGCCGTTGTGGCAATCTGGTTTGGGTCGGGAATGATTTCGATACCTGCTGCGGTCAATATCATCCGCGCGGTCGCCATTATCGCGGCGGTGCTATGGTTCATTTATTTCTACATACGTCTCCTCTTTTTTCTTCCAGCCGTCGTCGTTGCCGAAAAGGAAATCGGGTTTGGACGCGCATGGACGCTCGGCGGAGGAAATTTCTGGCGCATCGTCGCCGTCACAATTGTGGTGTTCGTGCCCGTTTTGATCGGGTTCTCGATGGTCGAGACGGCAATTACCGGGCCATTTATGTTCCCTATGACGTTCCTGCAGCATTTGGATCAGATGAAGCCGGAGGATTTCACGAAAACGCTCGCGCATCAGCTGAGTTTGCTCGGGCCGGTTTACGCGGTGCTCCTGTTCATCCGGACGATTCTGTTCGAAGGTTTGGGCGCAGGTACGGTCGGTAGTGCCTATCGCGGTGTCATTCCGGCTTCGGTTTCCGAATAGGTCCTCCGTGGCTGCAATGGACAAGCTCCCCGTCTTCGGAACGATCGCGCGCGCCTATGGCTTTACGTTCGGCAATCTCGCGACGATCATCGGTCTGACGTGGCTGTCGCTGCCGCTGCTGTTGCTCGTTGGAGCGGCCTATGGGGCGGTCAAAACACCGGCCAAAACGGAGCCCAAAGAGCCCGAACCCGATCTGGCGCAAGCGACCGCCGCCAGCTAGGTTCGCCGCTATGAACAAGATTCCCGTCGGCAAGACGATCACGTATGCCTATAGCTTCACCTTCGGCCATCTTGGCACGATCATCGGGCTCGTCTGGCTGCCGCTGGTGATCATGACCGTACTCGGCTTTCTGCCTCGCCTGGCCGGAAGCGGGTTGGACTCGGCCGACCAGAGCCCGCTCGCGGTGGGAAGTCAGGCAATCGGGGGCGTGGCGGTCATAGCTCTCACATTTCTCCTCTACGCGATCATCTGTGTTGCGGTGACGCGGCAGGCTCTGGGACTACGTCAGGGCGTCGCGAGCGTGCATTTTGCGTTGGGCATGGGCGAATTTCGGATGTTCGGAGCGTTGCTCCTGATGTTCGGCGTGATGGTGGCTTTCCTGATAACGTATCTCTTCGTCATAGCGATTGCGGATTCCGTCGGAGGAAACAGCGCAGCCGCGGCGATTGCCGCTTCCGTCATTGCAATGTTGGGAGCGCTGGCGCTTATCTATGCGGTCATAAGATTGGTATTTCTCGTCGTGCCGGTGACCGTGGCCGAAGAGCAGATCAATCTCGTTCGCGGCTGGTCCCTCACGCAAAGCAATTTCTGGCGAATTCTGGCGGTGATGCTCGCAGTCGGCCTTCCGATATTCCTTGTCTATGCGATCGGCAATTTGGTGATCATGGGCAGCGACACTGCGGCCAATGTGCCCGCGGCGATCGCCAATAATTTCACCGAACTGTTGAAATATGAAATGAGGATCGTCGACCGCCATCTTCCCGGGTTGTTGTTCCTCGAACTGATACTTGCGCCGTTCAGCTTTGGCCTCAATCTGGGCGCCGCCGCATTTGCGTATCGCGCACTCGTGCAGGACACAGCGGTCGTGCGTGCCGCCTAGCCCGGCCGGCGAGCCGCAAGACCCGCAAGCGCCATGTCCAGAATGCTCTCGGTGAACGCCGAGTCGAGCGGCCCATGCCCGATGAGCAACCGGAAGTAGAGCGGCGCGTAGATCAGGTCGAGCGCCGCCTCGATGTCCACATCCTTGCGCAATTCGCGCGCGGCAATTGCCGCGGAGAGCAGCATGCGGCCTTCCTCCCGGCTCTTTAAAATAAAATGATTGCGGAACACCTTTGCCAATTCGCTGTCGTTCTGCGCGGCCGCGATCATCATCGCGGTGTTGCGGCCCGCGCGCGTGGCAAACACGCCGGCAACTTTCCGCAACTGCCGCCGTAGAGCTTCGACCGGACTGCGCGCGCGTGAGCCAGGCCGGGAGGGTTCGGCAGTCTCCAGGAACGCCGCCATCGCGACCGCCTGAGCGTTCGGCCATTCGCGATAGATGGTCGGTTTGCCGACGCCGGCGCGCGCGGCAATCGCCTCCATCGTCACGGCGCCGATTCCGCCTTCGTCGAGCAGCGCCGCCGCCGCCGCCAGGATATTCTTCCGCGCGTTGGCGTCGCGCGGGCGGCCCCGCTTCGATTTTTTTTCAACGCTCACGCTTGACTCGTTTCCAAATATCGTTACGTTACGTAACGTAATTATCGGAGGATCGCAAGGACGATGCATAAGAAAGCGCATGTCGTTCGAGCGCTCCGGTGCGCAGACTGAAGGAGGTCCCCATGCATGTGCCCACGGGTTTCGCCACCGTGTTTCCGTACCTTGTCGTTGAGGATGCCGAAAGCTATGTGCGCTTTCTGGTGCAGGCCCTGAACGGCGAGGAGATTGGCCGCAGCAATAGGCCTGATGGCAAGATCGCGAACAGCCAGGTCAGGCTGGGTTCGACAAACATCATGGTCAGCGAGGAACAGGCAGACTATCCGTCAGGTCGAGCGTCGCTCTATCTTTACGTCGAAGACGCCGACCGCGCGATGGCGCAGGCCCTTCAGCATGGCGCAAAACTTAAGGCGAAAGTCGGGGACAGACCCTATGACGACAGGCAGGGCGGGATTGTCGATCCGTCGGGCAACATATGGTGGATTTCGCAGCGCCTAGTCGACAAGCCGTATTATTAAGTCGCGCGCCAACCGATAGGGACCACGGCAATATGGCAAAGTCCTTCTCTCCAAAAGGCCCGTTTACGCTCACGCCCTATCTCAGCGTAAAAGGTGCAAACGCGGCAATCGATTTCTATGCCAAGGTGCTCGGCGCAAGGGAGCAGTTTCGCCTAGCCGAACCGGACGGTCGGATCGGCCACGCCGAGTTGGCGATCGGGGACGGCGGCATCATACTCGCCGACGAGGCGCCGGCATTCGGTGCGCTCAGTCCTCCGACGATCGGTGGCACGCCCGTGAAGCTTCATCTCTATGTCGACGATGTCGATGGCGTGATGAAACGGGCAGTTGCCGAGGGTGCGACGATCCTGCGGCCGGCCCAGGACCAGTTCTATGGCGATCGGTCCGGCATGATCGCGGATCCCTTCGGCCATCAATGGTTCCTGTCGACGCGCAAGGAAGCGGTCAGCACCGAGGAGATGCAGAAACGCTATTCCG
Source organism: Rhizomicrobium sp. (assembly GCA_050014535.1). Lineage (GTDB taxonomy): Bacteria > Pseudomonadota > Alphaproteobacteria > Micropepsales > Micropepsaceae > Rhizomicrobium. The sequence continues at coordinate 2,946 of JBEKDC010000009.1, read as the reverse complement.
ACTCGTTCAAGGCGGAATAACGGATAAGCCGCATCGCGTTCCGCCAACACACTCCGGCAGTTCTGCTAGGGCATCGTGCCGCAGGTTTGGCGGTCCATTCGCCCAATTTGCAAGCCCATTCCTCGCCCCCTCGGTTCGGGACCCGCCGTTCTGCGTCCCACCCGGTCATCGTCTCGGCGCTGCAACCTCGGGCACTTCAAAAAATTCGCAGAAAGCGCTCCTCCCGGTGGACCGTCGCGCCGGTTTCATGCAAATTGGGCATCATTGGTCAGGAACAGTCGCGACAGGCGACGGGGGTGTCATGGCGAAGATTTCCGTCCGGCACGGGGTTGCGCGTGCCTATGGGTTTTTGTTCGGACGGTTGTTCCAGGTGCTGGGCCTGAGTTGGTTGCCGGCCGTTTTCTATGCGGTGGCCGCCACGTACCTGATTCAGCGCGTGAGCGGAGCCATGCAGAGCGCGGTGCCGGCAGATGCCGGCCTGCTTGGCGAATATCCGTTTTTCTATTTCCTGGCCCTGATCGCCGTGACGGCGTTTCTGGGCGCGGTGATCGCGGTCCCCCTCACGCGCGACGCACTCGGCCTGCGCGATGAGCCCGTGGCCGTGCATTTCGTCGTGGGTCCCCGCGAAGCGCGGATGTTCTTCGCGCTGCTGCGTTTTTATGCGGTCGAGGTCGTCGTGTTGCTGGTGCTGGCGGTCGCAGCCGGAATTGGGGTGAGCAGTGCGGTGCGTTATGCCGATACGCAGCATCTTCATCTCGGCTGGGCCGGCATCTCGCTCCAGGGTTGGCTGGATATCGGTGCGGCGGTGGTTGCGGCGGCGATGTTTCTGATGGTGGCTTCGCGCCTGGGCTTCCTGCTTGCGCCAGTGGCGGCGGCCGAAAAGCACGTCAAGCTTGTGCGGGCCAGCCAGTTGAGCCGGGGCAATTTCTGGCGGATCGCCTTCACCTATCTCATCGTCGGGCTTCCGGCGACGCTTCTGCTCGCGACTTGCGAGACGACAATCGGCGGCCTGCAAATGGGCAAGACGCTGCCCAGTGGAATGCAGGCGTTTTACACTGTCGAAACCGGCCATATCGCCATCTTCGCGGCAATTCTTGCCGGAGGTCTCGTCGCGCTGCAGGCCTTGTTCGCCGGCGCTTCCGCCGCAGCCTATGACGAACTTGCTGAAGCGGCAGCGTATGAAGCGGCGCCGGTGGAAGTAGAGACCCCTGCGTTTCGCGAGCCGGTGATGGCCTTCGCCGATGCGAGGCCTCGTGACTTCGGCGATGCGCGACCAGGCGATCATCGCAGTTCCGAACTGCGCGAAGATCTGGCCTCGCGCGCCGCAGCGGAGGCGGCGCTGCCTATGTTTGCCGCTGCGCAGCCGGAAATGCCTACGAACCCTGCAGAGGGTCAGGATTTGCGGGCGCAGGCTCCGCCTTCTGTCGAGGACGTTCCGGCGCAACCTGAAGAGCAGGTCGCCGCAGTCGAACATGCCGAGCCCGCGCAGGAATTCCAGGCGATCGGCGAGCATGCCGAAACCGTAGCGCATGCGGACGCAGAGCAAGTCGAAGAAGTTCCTTCTACGATCCAGCCATCGCCTGACGCACCGCCGCTCGATCCGGTGGGCGCGATGACTGCAGAGCCGCACGGCGAATACACACCGCCGGGCTGAGCAAGCCAATTCTCAAAGCGAGAGAGGCCTCCGTTAGGAGGCCTCCGGGATCGGCCCGTCGCGCAGTAGGGGACAAGGCGCGACGGCAGGGGGAAACCGATCCTTTGCATCTTCGCCCCTATCGGCTAGGTGTTTTTGATCTGGCTCAATTCCACCAGCGTCTTCGGCTCTGTCGCCTCGGACCACTTTTCGACAACTTGCTTTACATCATTAGATGCAGTATATACTGTAGCTAATGAGTTAAGTTGGTGACAAATGGCGGACAAGAAATTGAAGCGTGGTCCCGTCGCGGACGCAAACGCGGCGAAGGACAATATTCGCCGGTTTGAGCGCGAGCTCCTGGCTCATCCGGCGATGGCAGACGTTTTGGCCTATGCGCGGTCATGGCATGCCTGCCGGAACGAAGGCGGCAATTGGATTCTGGGGCCGAGCAAATTCGTCGGCTATGAGAACAATAGCGGCGACGCGTATCAAAAGAACCACAACGAAGACGATGGGCGTGTGACAGAAAGAAACCTGTCCCATTGGTTCAAACCTGTAGAACCCGGCACTGCTCTGCATGGTGAACTCACCGGCGTGCTGCGCCGCCTCTTCGCCAGATACGGCAAGACGCCGAACAAGCTCACGCGCATTAACGTGCTGCAGTCCGATCTTGGGTCGCTTGCCGCACGGAGCAAATCGCGAAACGGGCTGTCGGGGATCGAACACCGCATCACGGTCGATCCGAAAGTCTGCGGCGGGCGACCATGCATACGCGGCATGCGAATCCGCGTCAGCGATATTCTCGATATGTTGGCGGGAGGCGCCGAGCGCGCGGAGATTCTGACTGATTTTCCTTATATCGAAGATGCCGATATCGACGCCGCGCTCGAATACGCGGCCCGGTCTGTCGATCACCGCATGATCCGGGCGGCATGAGTTGCGCTTCCTAATCGATGCCCAATTGCCGCCTGCATTGACCAAGGCACTGACCAAACTGGGGCATGAGGCAAAGCATCTCGTCTCGCTGGGGATGCTCGCAGTGCCGGATCGTGTTGTCTGGGAACGCGCGCTTGCAATGCGTGCCACGATTATTACCAAAGATGAGGATTTTGTGGCGTTGAGACAATCGTCAGCCGACGGGCCGGTGGTTATCTGGCTTCGGTTTGGAAACATGACGAACCGGGCGCTACAGGAACGGCTACTGCCGCTGCTGCCCGATATCGTTTCGGCAATTGAAGCGGGCGAGACGCTTATCGAGGTGAGGTAGCGGCGCACTTCTTGAAATAACTAACTAAGAGATATCCGATATT
>JBEKDC010000008.1:0-30454 GCA_050014535.1 Rhizomicrobium sp. | reverse complement strand
GCAGTTTCGGCAACGACTCTTTTTCGAGTCGCCAGTTCGCCGGCCACGGCCGGTGGGACAGACTTCTCTGCGAGCGGTTCGGTCCGCTGGTCTTCGCGATGGCGCTGGTCCGCGACGGCGCAAAGCTCGCGCTTGTTCTGCGCGGCTGGAGCGTGTTCGGCGTGCGCCTGCCGATGTGGCTGTGCCTGCGCATGGAGGCTCATGAAACCGTCGAGGACGGCCGCTTCTGCTTCCATGTCGAAATCGGACACAGACTCACCGGCCCGATCGTAGGATACCGCGGCTGGCTGGTGCCGATTCGGCAATCTTAGGCTGGCGAAATGCCCGTATTTGTTCTATCGTTAGCCCTTCGAGACTTGGAGGTCGGCATGGCGCTCTTTCCGAAGATCCAAAGCCCCTGTCCCTATAAAGGGCAGCTTTCGGCGATCATGGACGGGGAGACCTGCCGCCTATGCAAACGGCAGGTCTTCGATCTCACCGCCATGAATGACGACGAGCGCGTGGCGTTCATGAAGGGCTGCACCGGCGAAGTGTGCGTCACCTACAAATTCCCCGTGCGTCCGGTATTGGCAGCGGCGGTCGTTGTCGCTGCGATGGCGGCGCCGGTAGCTGCAGCAGCCTGCGAAGCGACAGATGTCGCCGTTGTCGTTGTCGGAGGCATCAAGGATCGCGCAAACGTCCAATATGTCCAAAGCTCGGGCGACAGCGTGATTCCCGAGCTTCCCGTTGTATATGAAAATTCGGGCCAGAAGCCGGCGACCGACAATACCCAGAATAAAGCGGAGCCCGCGCAGGCTTCGATCAGTTCGCGGACGTCGTCCTGATCTCTGCCATGTTCTCCCAGTTCAGCAAGCCGGCGAGCTGACCGGCGGCGAGAACGGACCGTTCGTCGCCGTCTCCGATCGTCAGCGCGATATGCGTGCTGTCGAAATCGTCCAGCGCCAGATCGAAGCTGCGCCATTTTCCGTCGACCCAGGCGAGCGTCCAGCTGTGCGGCATGAAGACATTGCTCACGCCGTGATAGCTCTCGCGGGAATAGACGAGGCCGCTGACAACGCGCGTCGGTATGCCCGCCGCTCTGCCGAACGCCGCAAGCAGAACGGCCGCGTCCGTGCAATCCGCGGCGTGGCGCGACATCGTCTCCAGCGCCGAATAATGTCCCGTGAAGTCGACCCGGCCCAGAAAGGGCTTTGCTTTTTTCAGCAGCATTTCCATTTTTTGCGAGTCGGAAATGGGAAGCGTGGCCACGGGCTCGGCGATGGCCTTGATGCGCGGGTCGTCGCTTTGCAGCCACGCGGTCGGCTTCAGCGCTGTTGCCAGATCGGCCTCATCGCCCGACATTCCCGGCCCGCAATCCTCGCAGATGTCGACAGTGGCGAATCCCGGCTCCGCCGTCACGCGCTGCTCGGCGGTTTGGGGCAGGGAGAATTCGACACGATCGCGAAACGAGAAGCGATAGCGGATGTGCCCGCTCATCGCGGAGGTTGAAATGCGGAAGGGCGATTTCGTCATCGTACTTGCCAGCGCGCGCAACGCGTCGTGCGAATAGAGCGCGGTGTTCCGGTCTGTCTGCCGGATTGTGATGCTGGTGCCGAACATGGGCTGCCAGACCTCCACGATGCGGCCCTGGCTGTCGAGCCACAGCCGCGTAATCGCGCGCAGTTCGCTGCCCTCGTAGCGTTTTCGCAGCACCGCGATTCGTCCCTGCGCATCGGGCGGCGTGCCGGGTAGCGCTTCGATGGTGACGCGCTCGACCGCCATCGCGTCGATATTGAAATTCTCGAACTCCAGTCGCGACATCGTGGCGGGATTCCAGGCTGGAAGAAGATCGTCGCCGGAATCGAAACGAACACCAGGCGGAAGGGCGATAGTCGTCGTTCGGGTTTCGGCCGTCGTCTCTCGCGTGATTTCGGCACGGACGTCGGCGATTTGCGCCGTGACGCGCGATACGACACGGCCGACCTGCGAAACGGAGTCGATCGAAACCGTGCGACCCGCCTTGTCTTGTCTGAGCACGGTGCGCCAGGACAGATTGGTCGAATGGTCGACCGGGCTGGGCCACGGGATTGTCGGAGGACTTCCTTCGTCGCGGACGTCGATTTCCTGGGTATCGACGATCTCAAGACCGTCCGGCACCGCCGTGATCTCGTGCGTGGCGTGACCGACAAGCAAGCCGCTCTCGGTGAGGACGCTGTACCAGGTCGCGTTGGCTGACGGCTCATCCGCCCAGGCCCCAGCGGCAAGCACGGTGGACGCAACCAGTACCACGAACAATTTGGGCCAGTCCGATTTCAAGGGCGTCCCGTCAAGAATGCTGAAGTGAGAGTAGAACGCTCAAGGACGGCATTCAATGATGCGCTGCCGCTCCGACTGCCGACGATCGTGCGTTTCTGCGACGGACATCGGATTCATCTCTCGTTCGATGTGCGCTGGCGATCGAACTTCGAGGCTCAAGATTGCCATGGCACGTTCCGGCCGCGCTCATAGCCGCGTCCCTTACGGTCCGTTCGACGACACAGCCTAGAGAGGAGGGGGATTGTCGATCAGGTACGGCAAGCCAGAGTTGATTGCCTGATCCTCTTTCCAAATTGTTGGGCTGAAACCGCTAGGCAAACCCGATTGAAATTGGCTCGTGGTGAGGCCTGTCGCCAGGTTGTTTTCATCCGGTTGTCCAGATGGGGAGGTATTGGCGCTGGTCGTGATGTCCCAATAATTATCGGTGTCGGTGCCTCCTCCGTATCCGATGAAGCCGCCGGCATATGCGCGTTTACCCTTCATGGCGGTTCCGGTTGCATACGAATATTGCACAGAATTTCCGGAGTTAACGCCCACGAGTCCACCTGCAGCGTTCGGCGGTCTGAAGCCATTCTCTGACTCTGCGCCGGTTTTTGCGTTTCCCGCAGCGTAAGAATCGGATATCAGTCCTATGTCGAAGCCGACCAGTCCCCCGGCATATCCGTCTCCCGAAATGACCCGGCCTGTTGCGAACGAAGTCTCGATCGCGGCCCCTCCACAATTGTCACCTATGAGTCCGCCTGCAAACCCAATATTCGCGGTTATGTCCGCGCTCGATTGCGAATCGATGACGAGAGCAACGGGAAATTTCGCCCCGTAGTTGCACGCAAGCCCAACCACCCCACCGACTGCGGCCTGGCCCGCAGACGTGACCTGCACGATTCCGGACGTGACCGCTCCGGAGATAGTCCCCCCGAAATTCGTGCCTTCCGCGGAGTCGTTGACGTCGCCATTCAACCCACCCGCCAAAATGCCGACCGACTGGGCTGAGGAACCGGCAGTGACTCGTGCGTTGACGACTTTGAGATCGCTGACGTGGCCGCCTTGGATGAAAGCGAACAAGCCGACGGCTATGTCGGTGCCGTCGTTTATCTGCAAATGCGATATGGAATTTCCCAGACCCTCGAAATTTCCCGAAAACTGCGTCTCTATCGGCGAGGTGGCGTAAACGCCGTCAGGGGTCGCATTGTATGCTGCAGCGAGCGCGTAATTTCCCGAAGAATTTGCCGCGATGTCGGACGCCATGCTCGCGATGTTGCCTTCGAGCTTGTAAGACGCGCCGTTGATCGATAGCGCATTTGTCAAGCCCAGAAAGCCAATATTCCCATTGAGCGGGAACGACAATGTGCCGCCTGTTCCGCCGTCATTCGTCAGGATGGAGAGTCCGCCGGATCCGGCCGCGGAAACCACTCCTTCAACGGTGATCGATCGGTAGGCGTCGAGCGTCAGCGAATTCGCACTCGCCCAAGTCAGCGCCGAGGCAATGACGATGTCTGAAGCGGTGGCGCCGCCGGTAGAGACAGTGACTTTGCCGGACCTGACCAGGTTCTCCAGATCGGTGACATTGAGAACGGCGGTCGCCGCCGTCGCGGTGCAGACACCCGCCGAACAGGACATGTTCGCGGTCGGTTTGGTGGAGATGACGACACCCGCCTCGGCCGGGACCGCGGCAACAAGCGCTGAGCCTAATCCGCAGCCGAGAATTATTTTGAGAAGTTGCACGCGCATTTTGATCCCATTTCCAGCTGCAAAGCGGTCAAGTGTAGCAGGCGCGCACAAAGCCCGTTAGCCAGACACCCGACATTGCCCGCACGCGAAAGTTTGTGCTGACGCACCCAGCATTCCCGTCATGAAGCTGTGGCCGCTAACGATCCGATGGCGACCTGGGCTCTGCGAAATCCGAATGCGCGTCTTCGGTCAATTGTGTCATGCGCGCGCCGATCGGCTGTCTGACATGCGTCAACAGACGGCTTCGCGCAGCGTTTGGCAGGTTTGTCAGAAGTTCAGGTTCCAAACCAAAAAATGCTGGCTGATCGCGTACCATGCGCTCAGTATCGCTGCGAGCGCGACGAGCACGTCCGTGCCTTTGGTCCACCACGGGCGACCTTTGCCTGGGAATGCCGCGACAACATTCAGCACGGGCACGAAGACGCCGACAGTTCCAACGAATCCGAAGAACTGAATGAGGCGCAGCACCCAGTCGTAGGACGGGCTCAGCAGTTCGAGATGGTTGTTTTCGGCGTAGGTAAGATATCCGAGCACCCCCGCAAACAGGATGACGTCGCACAGCGCCACGATCCGGGTCAGCCTGTACAAAACTGCTTGTCGGCCGCTGAGCGCGAACGAAGCTCCATAGCGCCAGCGAAGCACCCCCTTGATCGGCCAGAAAATCACCGTGAGCGCGAGCATCGCTAGCATGCCAAAGAATACCGGCATGTTGATCGAGCTCGATTGCCACCACGACGCTTTCTGGAGCGCGAGTATCTGGGGAAGCGCGTCGCCGACGAGTTCGGTCACGTGGCCGTTATCGGTTTTCGCCAGCAAGAGATCCCGTCCGTGCTCTTCCCGCCACACAAACGGCCGCACTTCACGGAATTTTTTCGGATTGCCGGCAAAATCCTTGAACAGGTCGACGCTCAGCGTGCCGTCGTCGTTCTCTTCTGCGTGCACTTGACCGAGCAGCGAAGCGATCGTCAGGATGTTTGTGAACGAGCCCCGACTCACGATGTAGTCGCCGGCCACCATTTTTCCGTCCGCCTTCGCGGATTTCAGCGTGGGTTCCGGCGGCGGGGCTGGCGCCGGGAAATAGCGATCCATGAAACTCTTGAACAGTGGGCCGCGGAGACCGGTGCCTTGCTTACCGGCACTGTTCTGGGAGACGAACAAACCAACATTCTGGTCGAGGATCAGGTGCAGATCGCTGTGGAACCAAAGTGTGTCGCCGCCATGCGCTACGATGACGTGGCCATTGCGGTCCTCGTGATAGAAGCCCCACGCCATCGGCGGAATACCGGGCGTGTGCTGGTAGGCAACACCGTGCATTTTGATCGCGGTTTCGGGCTCGAGTATGCGGCTCGCGCCATAGCTCCCATTATTGAGATGCGCGATCATAAAATGCGCCATGTCGTCGCCGCTTGCCGCGAGCGCGCCGGCTGGGCTCATCGGTATAAGTTCATAAGGTTGAGGCTTGCCCGCCGCCTTGTCATATCCCTGGGACATGAACCTCGAGAGGTTCGCAGGCAGGGGCTGCACGAAGGTCGAATGCGACATCGCGAGCGGCGCGAAAATGTGATGCGCCACATAAGTCTCGAACGGCTCACCTGAAACCCGCTGGACGATGTAACCGGCAACCGCCGCGCCATAATTCGAATAGGCCGGCACTTCGCCGGGCGGGAAAACGCGCGCGGGGACCCATATCTTCAGCGCTTGCTCCAGCGTAAGCATTTTTTTCGGATCCGTCGTGAAGAGATTCTTGTCTGTCTCTTCGAAACCGGGCGTGTGCGTCATCAAATTCCGCAGCGTAATCGGTTTGCCGTCGCGCGGCGGAATCTTGAAATCGAGATAGGTGTTGATGTCGGTATCGAGAACGAGCTTGTGCTGCTCCGCCAGTTGCATGACCGCCGTCCAGGTGAACAGTTTCGAAACCGAACCCGGTCGGAACATGGTCGTCATCGGTTCGACGGGCGCCTGCGTCTTTTCGTCAGAGACGCCGTAGCCCTTTTCGAACACCACTTGGCCGTCCTTCACCACAGCGACTACGGATCCGACGATATCACCTCGCTCGAGTGCCAGTGGCATGAAGCCGTCGAAGAATGCATCGAGGTCCGACGCCGTTAGCGGATGACCTTGCGGCGGTGGCGTGTCTGCTTGCGCCGATGGACTCGCGAGCGCGATGGCTGCCGCGAACAAAGTTCTTTTCAACATGATTCCCCCGATGAACGCTCAGAATTGTCTTAATCCGACATTCCCGGATAATCCAGCTCGGACCGGACAATAGCGTTTATTTGCGATTCGTTGAAGTGCGCGGCACATAAACCCTGAAAGCCGCTCTCATTGTTCCTGAGAAAATTTAGCAATCCCGAGCCCACGAGCGAGCGCGAGCTTTTCCATACGGGTGCAAAGCACGGACGGCGGCGCGTTTCTCGCGTGTTACGCGATTTTCCCCTACCGCTCGGTCGCACGCACTATGACGTGGACGCGATCGGTGACGGCACCGAACCGCGCCTCGATATCGGCGTCCCCGGGTGCGATCGCCTGAACAAGCCCGTTCGGTGTGATGTCGATCACCGGCCTCGCCGAGTGCGAAAGGAGTCGGTACGTCACGAACGGATAAGTGAGCCAAACTCGGCCTGAAAGACCCGGATAGATTGCGTTGGGTTCGGGCTGACTGCGTCTCGTGCCGTTGCTCAGGTCGAGTTCGAGATAGGGCAACACATGGGCTCGGAACACCGATGGCTTTGCCGCGGGTGGCGCCACATCGATGGTCGCCGCCGGGAACGAGATGCTTCCGTCGTCGAGACGCATAGCGATATGCACGCTGACCGGCCCCAGGAATTCCGGAACGATATTAAAATGCACGAGGCCGCCCTCCGACGAGGACGCGCGAATGATCTGCGGGCGGGTTTCGCCGCCATCCGCCTTCTGGAATACGACCAGCCGAGTAACCGAAGTCGACGCGGGGAAATGGACCACGATATCGATGGGCGTTGCCAATTGGGCGTGGCCTGGAACATCGACAGTGACTTCGTGCGTCAGGATTCGTCTCGCTGTCTGCGGAACGTCCGAACCGTTTTGCGCGATTTTCCGACTCGCTTCCGGGAGGCAAGTCGTCGAATTTTGAAAGACCAGCCAGCATGTCAGCACGCCGTCGACGCCCGAACTTTCGATCACGCTGTTGCTATCGAGCGGTTGCTCGTAAAGGATATCCAGGGCGGCAAGAAGGTCCGCCGGCACGACCGTGTGGGACAGATTCGGCTCGGTCGTACTCTGGCCCGCGCGCGCGCCGTCCAGCTGGCTCTTCACGGTCACGATGGAGTCGTTCGGCAGATTCTGAAGAATGGAATTTACGGTGGGCACATCGCTTGCCGACGGATTTTTGTAGAGAGCCGCGATAAGCAGGTTTATGCCTGCGGCAAGTGCTCCATTGCCGGGAGCAGTGGCAGAAACCGCGAGCCAGGATGTATTGGCAATTGCCGGACCGGAGATTTTCGCACTTGCGACATATGCGGGTTCAAGCGAAAAGACGGCTCCCGTATTGATCGGCAGCGTCGGTGCCGACAACGGATCCCCAAGACCGGCGAAGCAGATCTGGACATCCCCCGTCCCGCAAAGGGGATACCAAAGAAGACCGGCGTCCGAGAGAAGCGGCGCCATTGCAGAATCGCTGCGATGCGCAATCAGGAACGGCGCCAGTTCCGAGCCTAACTCGGGCGTATCGAGGGTCACGATCGTGTGAAATTGTCCCTGCATCCCATTTCTGGGCGACGCATATCCCGCACTCGCGGCATAATTCCGCAACACGAGGCCGCCCATGCTATGCGCCACGATATCGACGCGTCCGCTGACGATGCGTTCGCTATCGAGCGTATCGAAGGTGCTGGTGATGGCCTTTCCGAGTGCGTCCGCCGAGGTATATTCGCAAGGGTCCTGGCCGTCGGTCAGGGGATCCGTCGTCGCGTTAAATCTGAGGTAGAGCGAATAACAGATCTGCAGCGGCGGCGCGGACCAGTTGTACGACTGGCCCTGGAGATGGGTTGCGATACCATTGAGGCTGTCCTTGTTTCCCCACAGGCCGTGTACGAGCACCACGGGCGGAAGGGCAAAATAAATCGTGCCTGCCGCGCTTCCTTCATTCGACTGGGATGCGGACACCTCGTCGGAGTTGCGGCCGCCGGCGCTTTGCAGAACTCCGGTTAGAGCGGCAGCGTAATATTTGCGGTTGATGTGCCACAGATTCGAGATCGTCAGCGTCGGCGATGCGGCGCCCGCGGGTTTGGTCAGAAACGTATCCGAATATGGACGCAAGCCGACAAGCCCGGTGACATCGGAGATTGTCACCGGGGCGTTCACGTTCGTTTCCACCAGCACGATGCCCGCCGCAACGCCGTCTCCGGCAACCTTTGCCGCTGCGTAGTCGGTCAGGGTGGGATTCGCCTGCAGGAACGACTCCAGCTGGAGGTCCTGGAGATTGTTCGGCTGGATCAGATAGGGGTCGAGAATGGTCACGGAGACGGCCTCGGCGCGCGTGACCCAGAGCGATGCGCAAATCAACAACCATGCCGCAAGCGTTTTCATGCTTCACCCGATTCGGTTGGTGATGAGGTCTCGTCGGAACCTAATCCGAAGCCACGGTCTATTCCAGCACGATCGGGAAACCCGGCGTCAAAGCCGGAACATCTTTTCTAGCGGAGCGATCGCTTTCGCTACGGCGTCCCTCGGACAGGAGTCTGGTTCGGTCGAGACCGCAGAGAGACGAATTCGGGTTCCAGAGCCAATACGTCTGTCAGCAGCTTCAGTGGGAAAGCTGCGTGGGGATTGGCGTTCTCGCAGACCAAATACTGAGCGGAGATGTTTGCCCCAGGTATAACTGGCGGACAGGGAGGGATTCGAACCCTCGGTACGGTTGCCCGTACGCCGCATTTCGAGTGCGGTGCCTTCAACCACTCGACCACCTGTCCGAGGGTGGAGATAATGAAGGACGTTTGAGATAGCAAGCATGCTCGACGGCCGTATCCGGCATCAAAGGCCGCGGGCCGCCGCGCTGGAGGGGCCATCGGAACTCTGCCAAGCTTGCCGCTCGGCCGTTGGGGATTTACCGGATGAAAAAGCTCTTGCCTGGAATGATCTTGCTTGCGCTCGGCGCGAGCTTTGCCGTGGCTGAAGCAGCGCCGAACTTCACCATGGATCAGGTGCTCGATTATCCGTTCATAAGTGAGACCGCGGGCTGCGACGGTGGCGGGCACATCGCGTTTGCGCGTGACTTGCGCGGCGTGCGCAATGTGTGGGTCGCCGACGCGCCGGGTTTTGCGCCGCGCCAGGTGACGCAATACAAGGACGACGACGGCCAGGAAATTACGCAACTCACCTTCTCACCCGACTGCAAGACGCTGCTCTATGTGCGGGGCGGCGATCACGACGCCAACTGGGATGCGCCGGGCGATCTCGCGCCCGACCCCGATTCCTCCACCGATCAGCCCAAGGTGACGATCTGGTCCGCCTCGCTCGCCGGCGGCGCGCCGGTAAAGATCGCGGAGGGCGATGCGCCAGTACTATCCGTACACGGACAATTGGCCTATATCGCGGACCACAAAGTCTATACCGCGCCGCTCGACGGCAAGGGCAAACCGGATCTGCTCTTTTTCGACCGCGGCAAGGATCGTTCTCTACAGTGGTCGCCCGATGGAACGCGCCTCGCTTTCGTGTCGAACCGCGAAGATCACGCGCTGATCGGCATCTATACGGCAAAAAACAAGCCGATCGCATGGCCCGCGCCGTCCACGGATTTTGCGATCTCGCCGCGCTGGTCGCCCGACGGCAAGCAGATCTTGTTCGTGCGCCGTCCGGGCGATGGCGGTCCGCCGCGACCGATCCTCAAGCAGACTCCCGATCCGTGGTCGATCTGGATTGCGGATGCGCAGAGCGGCGAGGGTCATCTGGTGTGGCAAAGCCCGAACACGCTGCTGGGTTCGTTTCCCGATGCGCCGGGCGAAGGCAATCTCAATTGGGCCGCGGGCAACCGCATCGTGTTCCTCGCCGATCTCGACAACTGGCCGCATCTCTATTCGATTCCCGCAAGCGGCGGCGCGCCGCTGTTGCTGACGCCGGGCCCGTTCATGGTGGAGAATGTCGTGGAAAGCCGCGACAAGCACTTTCTCTATTACGGCGCGAATACCGGGACAACGAAAGACGATGAGGACCGTCGCCATGTCTTCCGCGTGCCGGTCGATGCGGCGACGCCTGTCGCACTCACATCGGGCGATAATCTCGAATGGTCGCCTGCAGTCGCGGACGATGCGCATGTGGCCTTCGCCGATGCCGGCGCGAAACAGCCGATGGGTATCGGCATCGTCGGCGCCGACGGCAACGGACGGCGTGAATTGAACAGCGGCGGTTATCCTTCGGATTTCCCGCGCGACGCGCTGATCGTTCCGAAATATGTGAGCTTCAAGACGACGGACGGCTGGACGATCCACGGCCAGCTCTTTGCGCGCGATGAAGGCGCGGCCGCCAAACCCGGAATCATCTTCGTGCATGGCGGGCCGTCGCGGCAGATGGTGCTGGGTTGGCACTATATGGACTACTACTCGAACGCCTATGCCGTGAATCAATATCTCGCGGCCCACGGCTTTGTGGTGTTGTCCATCAACTATCGCCTGGGTATCGGCTATGGGCATGCGTTCCACAATCCGGACCATGCAGGGCCCACTGGGGCGGCCGAATACAAAGACGTGCTGGCAGGCGCGAAATTCCTGCAGAGCACGAAAGGCGTCGACGCCAAGCGCATCGGGATGTGGGGCGGTTCCTATGGCGGTTACCTGACCGCGCTCGCACTCGCGCGCAATTCCAACATCTTCAAGGCGGGAGTCGATTTCCACGGTGTGCACGATTGGTCGCGCTTCCTGGATGTGTGGTTCGGCCCGGGCAATGCGAAGCGCTACGAGAAGGGCGATTTCGACGCGGCACTGAAGGTCGCGTTCCAATCCTCACCCGATGCCGACGTGGCGCATTGGAAATCGCCGGTGCTGCTGATCCAGGGCGATGACGACCGCAACGTGCCGTTCCAGCAGACGGTCGATCTCGCGCGCCGGCTCGATACGCAACACATCTCTTACGAGGAAATGGTGATCCCCAACGAGATCCATGGTTTCGAGCGCTGGATTTCCTGGGAACGTGCGGACACGGCGACTGCTGCCTATCTGGCGAAGCAATTCGGCACGCAATAGCAACTGTTTCGCCGCCATGCGCGGGCCGCGGAACGGCTCTGCGCAAGGTGGAATTGCACGGGAATGTGAAGTGCACGGCGGCCTTCGGCCTTGCCCGTAGCGATGCGCGTCCATAACTCTGCCGGGCACAATCCGCCGAGGGGCCAACATGCTTAACCGCCGCAAGATTTTACTGTCCGGAGCCGCGACTGCGGCTGTTGCATCCTTCTCGTCGCCGCTGCGCGCGGCTACTGCCGCCATGGCGCAGCCCACGCCGAACACAGAAGCCACGCGGATGTATGCGATGTTCGACGCCTTCGTCCAGAAGGGTCTCGACCGTTCTCCCGAAGGCACCACCAGTCTCGGCCTCGATACGGGCGCGCGCGCCTACGAAAAGAGCAAGCTCGACGATCGCTCGCTGGCGGCGATTGCCGGCGACAAGGCCACCAACGCGGCTCAGCTCAAGCAGTTGCTGACGATCGATCGCACCAAGCTCGAGGGCGTGGACGGGATCAATTACGACGTCGTGATGTTCAATCTGCAGACGGGCGAAGCCGCCAACCAGCGTTACAATTACGGTCCGGGAGGCGCGGGCGCGCCTTACATCATCAGCCAGCTCACCGGCTCCTATGACGGCATTCCCGATTTCCTCGACAGCCAGCACCAGATCGACGTGAAGTCCGATGCGGATGCGTATCTCGCGCGCCTCGAAGCGTTTGCCGTCGCGATGGATCAGGAGGACGAAGTCGTCCGCCACGATGTGGCGTTGGGCACGGTGCCGCCCGACTTCGCGCTCGCGAAGACGCTCGGGCAGATGACCAAGTTCCGCGCGATTGCGCCCGATCAATCCGTGCTCGCGACATCGGTCGCACGCCGCGCCAAGGACAAGAACATTCCGGGCGATTACGCGGCGCAGGCGACCAAGATCGTCGTAGAGAAAGTCTATCCCGCTCTCGACCGGCAGATTGCGCTCGTCAAAGAGATGCAGGGCCATGCGACACATGACGCCGGCGTGTGGAAATTGAAGGACGGCGAATCCTATTATGCGGATTCGCTGATCAACTGGACGACGTCGTCGATGAAGCCCGTGGACATCCACAAGACGGGCGTCGATCTCGTGAAAACATTATCCGCCCAGATCGACACGATCATGAAGGCGCAAGGCATGACCCAGGGCACGGTCGGCGAGCGCCTGCGCGGCATGTATAACGATCCGAAGTTCCGTTATCCGAACACGGACGAAGGCAAGGACAAGCTGCTGGCATATCTGAACGTGAAGGTCCAGGCGGTGCGCGCGAAGCTGCCGCAATATTTCCGCACCCTGCCCAAGGCCAATCTCATCATCAAGCGCATCCCGAAATATACCGAAGCGGGCCAGCCCGGCGGCTACTACCAGCCCGCCTCGCTCGACGGGACGAGGCCGGGCACCTACTACATCAATCTGCGCGACACGGCGGAAGTGCCGAGCTGGACCTTGCCCACGCTCACCTATCACGAGGGCATTCCCGGCCATCATCTTCAACTGAGCATCCAGCAGGAAGCGAATCTGCCGATGATCCGCAAGCTGTCGTTTTTCTCGGCCTATATCGAAGGCTGGGCGCTCTATTCCGAGCAACTCGCCGACGAGATCGGCATGTACGAAAACGACCCGTTCGGCCGCATCGGTTATCTGCACGATGCGATGTTCCGCGGCGTGCGTCTCGTGGTCGACACCGGCATGCATGCGATGCGCTGGAGCCGCGAGGATGCGATCAAATATTACGTCGATACTCTGGGCGACCAGGATGCGTCGGCTGCGACGGAAGTCGAACGTTATTGCGTATGGCCCGGTCAGGCCTGCGCCTACATGCTGGGCAAGCTGACGATCCTGCGCCTGCGCGAAAAGGCGAAGACTGCTCTCGGGCCGCGCTTCGATATTCGCGATTACAACGACGCGGTTCTCGTGAGCGGCGCGGTGCCTCTGACGGTGCTGGAGCAGGTGGTCGATCGCTACATCGCGGCCAGGAGCGCCTGATCGAAGTCGGCGATCAGGTCGTTCGTGTCTTCGATTCCGGCGGACAGTCGCAACAGGTCCGCAGGGACCGGACTTCCCGGTCCTTCGACCGACGCGCGATGCTCGACAAGGCTCTCGGTGCCGCCCAGCGAAGTGGCGCGCTTCCAGATTTGAACGTGAGCCGCGGTTTTGATCGCGGCCTGCTCGCCGCCTTTGACGCGGATGGACAGCATCGCGCCGAAGCCTCCTGTCATCTGGCGGGCCGCGATCGCATGCCCCGGAAAATCCGCGAGGCCCGGATAAAGAACGTGCGCGACATTCGGATGCGTCGAGAGATGCTCGGCCAAAGCCTGCGCATTGGCGACCGCGGTTCGAACGCGCGGGAAAAGCGTGCGCATCCCGCGGAGCAACAGCCAAGCCTCGAACGATCCCAACACGCCGCCGATCTGCGCCCGCACGGCGTTAATCTTCGACCACTGTTCGTCTTCGACGCGCGTGACGAGCGCGCCGGCAATGAGGTCGGAATGTCCATTCAGATATTTCGTGGCCGAATGCATGATGAGATCGGCGCCGAATTCGATGGGACTCGACAACACGGGCGTCGCGGCCGTGGAATCGACCGCAAGGCGCGCGCCTGCCGCATGCGCAATCTCCGCTACGGCCGCAAGATCGGTGATGCCCCACAATGGATTGGCCGGCGTTTCGGCCCAGACGATTTTTGTCTTGCCGGGGCGGATCGCGCGCTTGAGCGCAGCGAGATCGGTCATGTCGACGATCTCGACCGCAAGTCCCCAATTTTGCGCGAAGCCCAGAAGCCAGTTGCGCAATGACCAGTACATGACCTTCGGCGCGATCACATGGTCGCCGGGGGCCAACGACAGAAAGACCGCCGTCGCGGCCGCCATGCCGGAGGAGAACAGCATCGCATCCGCGCCACGTTCGAGCGCCGCAAGCAAAGCCTCTGGCTGATCGAAAGCGGGATTGTCGGCGCGCGCGTATGTCCGCCCCGAACGATACTGGTTGTCGGCATCGCGCAGATAGGTGGAGGAGGTCTGCAGGTCGGGAGAAATCGCGCGCGATTCTTCGTCGACCCAGCCGAGACCCTGGGCCGCGAGCGTTGCCGGTTGCTGCACTCTTTCGTTCTTCACGGTCATGAGTTCACCCGCTTTGGCTGCGTCCGACGCGCCGCGATGCTCGCATGATCGTAAGAAGCGCTCAAATGCCGGCGGTGATCGGCGTTCAATGCGGATTGGTGGGCGGCCGTTCGGCGGATTCGTCGAGAACGCCCGGCGTATCCCATGAACCTTCGGGGCGCACGATCACGTAGGGGTCACTCATCATGGTGATTGCGTCGGGATGAGGCTCCAGCTCCGCGTGGACCTCGATATATTCGTGATCCGAGAACACCAGCGGAAAGTTCTTCTGCATCGGCTTCAAGCCGAAGCGGCCCCAGAATTTGAGCAACCGCTTCTGCGAATGCCCATAGAGCGAGCGGTAACCTTTACGCCGGACGATCTCGATGCCGCGATCGACGACGATCTTGGGAATCATCGTTCGGCGGAATTTCGGCAACACCGCAAGCCGCTCCATCTTCGCAAATCCCGCGAAGTAACGCAGCCGTAACGCGGCCGCGGGCTGCCCGTTGACGAAGCCGAGAATATGCGTTGCGCAAAAATCGTTACCGTCGAATTCCTCTTCATAAGGGCAGTTCTGCTCGCTCATGAAAACGGCCGCGCGCAACGCGAACGCCTTGGCAATCAGATCTGGCGTCGATGCGACGACGGCTTTCAGTTCCTTGGCCATGACGTCATGCCGCCGGAGCCGAGTCGGTACCGTCGCCGTCGAGGCGGAACAAATCGCCCAGTCCCATCTTGGCGGGCTGCACGTTGACGAAGCCATAGCTCTTGATGGTGCTGAGCCCCCCGAGCGTCGCTGCGCTCGTATAAATCGGAACGCCGCCATAACGATCCTTGCCGAGCGCCTTGGCGACCAGAGGCGTTGCGATCCGGGCAACCTTCTTGGCCACGATGGCCCAGATATAGACGACGATCGGCCTCTCTCCTTCGGAGACGAGTTGCTCGAGCTTGGGTTCCACGGGATCGAAGCTGCCCTTCTCAAGCGCCAAGCGCCCCACATCGTTCAAATGCAGAAATGCGTAATAGCCGATGAAGCGCACTTCGTCGGGCGAATTGGCCTTCGTGTAATACACGCCCCAGATACTGTCCGAATTGAGTTTATACACGGCCTTCACAAGATCGAGTGACGCGACGCTGGGTGAGATCTCGGTCTTGCTCAAGACGTACAGGTGGTCGATCTCGTCGTCCGAAGGCTGCCGGACAAAGATGACACTGCCGTCGGGAAGCTGGAAACGCGGTTCCCGTCGCTCGGAATTATGCGCTAAGTGTATGATTTTACGAAGATTCGACTCCATGGCACTAACCCATCACCCCACGCTTGCTCATCACCGGCAAGGCCCGCCGGACGCAGACACGAATTTCATTTTGTACTAAATTGGAGCATATTGCACCTACGGGTAGTTGCTATGAACGAATTGCCTTATGCGGGAATAGCCGAACAGGGGGCCTTGGCGGATGTCGATTGGGACGACTTCCGCGTATTCCTTGAAGTTGTGAGGACTGGAAGCTTCAACCGAGCCGCGACGAGACTCAAAATGACGCAGCCGACGGTGAGCCGCCGGCTCGTCCGTCTGGAAAGCGCCATCGGCGTGCGGCTGTTCGATCGGGATCGACGGGGGCCCCGCCTGACTTATGAAGGCCAGCGCATCTTCACCGACGCGAATGCGGCGCAGACCGCACTGACGCGCGCCGCCAACCAGGCGTCCAATGCCTCCGGCCGCGTCGAAGGCAATTGCAACATCTTCATGGGTGACGGCATTGCCTGCTACTGGATGACGCGATTTCTCACGCCGTTCTTCACGCGCTATCCCAACATCGAGCTCAAACTGTTCGGCGCCTTCGATACGCCCGGGGACAAGCGCGATATCTTCGATCTGCACGTGCACTATTACGAGCCGGCCGAGGCTGAGCCGGTCGCGATCAAGCTTGGATCCCTGCATTTTCTTCCCTTCGCATCGCGCGATTATCTTCGGCTGCACGGCGTTCCGCGCAACATCGACGATCTGGGGCGGCACAAATTGCTCGATCTCTCGGCCTATCTGGCCGACATGGGATCGTGGTCGAGCTGGTCGCGAGACGACGCCAACAAGCACACCGTACTTTTCACCAATCTCAGCGCGTGCCTCGGCGAGGCGGTGCGATATGGCGCGGGCATCGCGCTTCTACCCACTTATGCGCCGCTGGTCGACGACGCGTTCATCCCGCTCGATATCGGCATTCGTTTCCAGACGCCGATTTTCGTCAGCTATCAGCGTGACGCCGCCAAGAAATGGCCGGTGCGGGCGACGATCGATTTTCTGCGCACGCATGTGTTCGACCGCAAGAACATGCCGTGGTTTCGCGAATCCTATGCGGCGCCCGCCGAGGACTGGAACAAGCGGCTGCTGACCCTGCTTCAGGAAGCAGCGGAGCCGGATGGGCCGAGGGAACAGGCACATCGCCGTCGCGCCCCGGGAATGCCGGCCCGCTGAACTCCCGGAAGTCGGCGCGAGGTAGAAAGTCAGGCGCCCAGCCGCCGGGCGATTGTCAGCCCGGCAATCAGCAGCACCACAAAGATCAGCAGGAAGAGGACAAACAGGAACTTTGCAATCGCGAAGGAGGCGCCGGCAATGCCCGTAAACCCAAGCACCCCCGCGATGAGCCCCAGGATCAGAAACAGGAACGCCAAGCGCAGCATGATAGCCCTCAAACCGGTCTTAATATGGGGCTAAACGCGCTGCGGCCACGAAATGTTCCCACCCCTCTTGCTGGGGCGCAGCATGTGCTAGGGTGGCGCAAAGACATCTGAGAGGACACGCGCCATGGCATTCAAGGATCTGTACGCACTCTCGACTGCAGGCTCCACCTGGTCGGTGAAGCAGGATTTCGACACCGTCTTCAACTGGGACTATGACGATGGCCGCGCCGGCATGATGGGTCTCTACGCCAAGGGCAAGGAGATGCAGTGGGATGCCGTCACGCGCATCGACTGGTCGCAGGAGCTCGACGAAGACAATCCGCAAGGTATGCCCGAAGAGTCGCTGCCGATTCACATGGCCGATTGCTACAAGCGCATGTCGGAAAAGGAGAAAGGCGTAGTCCGGCGCAACTTCCAGGCCTGGCAGATTTCGCAGTTCATGCAGGGCGAGCAGGGTGCGCTCATCTGCGCCGCCAAGATCGTGACGCAGGTCCCCGATGCGGATTCGAAATTCTACGCCTCGACCCAGACCATCGACGAAGCCCGGCATGTCGAGGCCTATCGCAGCCTGCTGACAAAATTCAAAGTGGCCTATCCGATGACGAAGCCGCTCCAGGAACTCATCGACCAGACTCTTCGGGATTCGCGCTGGGATATGACCTACCTCGGCATGCAGGTCGTGATCGAAGGCCTCGCGCTCGCGGCCTTCGGCACGATTCGCGACAATGCCCAGAACCAGCTCTGCGCACAGGTGAACGCCTATGTGATGCAGGACGAGTCGCGTCACGTCGCATTCGGGCGGCTGGCGCTGCGCGATTTCTATCCGCAATTGACCCAGAAGGAACGCGACGAGCGCGAGGAATTCCTGCTCGAAGCATCCTATCTCATGCGCGACCGGTTCGACGCCGTCGAGTTGTGGCAGCATCTCGATCTGCCGATCGAGGAATGCGCCACCGCCATGTACGAGAGTGGCTTCATGGAAAAGTTCCGCAACTCGCTATTCGCGCGCATCGTGCCCATCGTGAAAGACATCGGCCTGTGGGGCGATTATATCCGCAAGGGATACGAGGAGATGGGCGTCATGGGCTACGCCCAAACCGACGTCCAGGCGCTGCAGGACGAAGACGATTTCATCGCCAAGCGGTTCGATGCGCGCCGCGCCGAAGTCCAGCGCGTGATCGACCGCGCGCAGGCTGCCGAGTAACTTTAGCGGGATGTTAGATCCCGGCGGAACGCAATGCATGAAAGACATAACGCGGACGGTTTTGCTGGCGACCCTGCTCGCCGCCGGCGCCGCAATGGCGGCTAACGCTGACGGATTGCCAACCTTTATCCTGAACGGCTACAGCTTCGGCGGTATATCCGGCGTGAATACCGACGAACTGGCGGCGAAATTCAAGCACAAACCAGGCGCGCGGATCTCGCGGGCCGACGTCGCCGCCGACGAAGTCATTCTCGCAAACGAGCTGCGGACGCGGGGCATCAAAGGAAATCTGTTCGCCACCCTTGCCGAAAAGCACGGCCGCGTTTGGGTCATTTTCGATTTGCAGGATCCGAACCGGCCGGCTGGGCACCTCGGCAAACCGGGTCGGCGCCTCGAGGCGCAGGAATTCGAGGGCGCCTCTCGTATTTCCGCCAGCGCTCTGGCTGCCGCCACCGGCCTGAAAACCGGCGACCTGCTTTCGCCGGAAAAAGTTAACGCGGCACGGCAGGCGATCCTGGCCCTGTACGGCAAGTTCATGCCGGGTCAGGTGCCGTCCCTTAAAGGCAAAATGCAAGTCAGGCCCGACGGCAGAGCAAGGTTGACCTGGATAATCGGCGAACCGAAATGACTGCCGGGCAAACTCCATTTAACCCTGCTCGAAAACCCAATATGTCCGCCTTGCTCGGAATTTAGGTTTGGATTACAATCCGTTAAGGGACCGCTTCAGGGGGGCACAAAGCGGAAACTCGGGTAGCCCAACTAGCCCGACAAAATCGATGCCCCGCTGTTCTTCAAGGGAAAAATGTCGATGAACAATATCACCAAAACCATGCTGGCCGGCGCAGCGCTCTGCGCCCTCTCTACCGCTCCTGCTCTGGCAAGTGGGCCGCCTACCATTCATCTCGTGAGCATCCCAAGTCCGCTGAGGATGAATATGAGTTTGAACAGCCACTTCAAGACGGACATCCAGGACCGGAAAGTTCATGACTTCACCGAAACCCTCACTTTCACCGGGGCCCTCACCGACTCCGCAGACCTCAAGACTCCCGTGATGCTGTGGGGCGAAACCTGGTACAGCAACGTAAACTGTACGCAACCGGCGAACGAGACGGCGAAATTCGAAAAGAGCACGGTCGCGAAGATCACAACGACTACCTCGACCGGCACAATCAGCGGCTGCGGCAGCACGATCTACACCTTCTATGGCCCGCTCTACGATCTGAAAGTCAAGTCGGCGAAGTCGGATTCCTTTTCCGGCAACGTCTCGGCGAAAAAATTCTCCGGATATAATCTTGACTTGGTGGCCAATACGGACCTGACCATTAAGAAAAAGTAGCTCCTGAATGAGCGTCTATACTCCGGCGGCATAAGCCACCGGGGATTGTGCGATCTTGTGAACAAAGGACCAGCGGCACCGATCGCTGGTCCTTATTTTTTGCCGCGGCGACACCAGGCTTTTGCCAAAGCGAGCGCGATACTATACTTCTCTGCCCTGGCGTAGGCATGTATCTGGGAGGCGGCGAGGTGCGATCACCCATAGTTGGCGCGGTGCCGACGGCGCTTCTCGCCGATGGCGGGTTTCATGTGAAGGATGACAGTCTGCCGGGCCTTGGTCGGCCGTTGCGAGCAGACGGTGGCACTCTCGTTCCGACTCCGTCCCCCGGTAATCAAGAGCCGGCTCTGTTGCAGGCCCAGCCGGAGGTTACGGTTGCTTCGCCGGCCTATCTATACGAACTCGGCCTGACCACCGCTGCGATGGGATTTCATACTGCCGCCATTGAAGCGTTGCGCAACTGCACTGCGCGGGCGCCAGACCATGCAGCAGCGTGGCGCAAGCTGGCGGAATTGCTGCGCCTGGCGAAGGAAGACGCGCAGGCCGAAGCGGCCGAAGTAGTGGCGGAGCGCGTGCCATCCGGCGCCGGCAAATGGAAGATGGCCACGGGTGAACGCGTTCTCGCCAAGCTGGAAAAGGCGGAGAGTAAGCTGCGCGAAAAGCTTCGGGGCACTTCGCCGGAAGAGGCCGCCGTTGCGCTGCGCAATCATCTTGTCGTCAAGCCGCGGGATGCGGTCGCCATGCGGTTGCTGGCGCAGCTGGAGAGATTGGCCGGTGACGGCATAACGTCCCTGCTTCTGCTGGAACGCGCGCTGGAGCTTAGTCCCTCCTATATCGGCGCACGGGAAAATTATGCCGAGTTGCTGGTGGAGCGGCGCCTCCACGCAGCCGCTGCCGCTCAGACCGCGCGCTTGCTGGCCCACGATCCCCGCAATGCGCATTACCGCAGCCTGCACGCGCACACTATGATCTATATCGGCAACCTCGACGAGGCGATTGACATCCTGGCCGGCCTGCTGCGGGAAAATACGGGCCAACCGCGATATTGGCTGGCCTACGCGCAAGCCCTGCATTTCATTGGCCGCCGCGACGAAAGCGTGCAGGCATTCCGTCAGTGCCTGGAGCTTAAGCCGGACTTGGGCGAGGCTTATTGGGGGCTGGCCAATCTGAAAGGCAATTTTATTACGGAAGCCGATATCCTCGCCATTCGCGCGCAGTTGGAAGATGCCGCGCTGCAATCCGACGGTCGCATGCATATGCTCTACGCCTTGGCGCACGCTCTGGAACGGTCTGGAGACTTCGCCGCGAGTTTTGCCGCCTATGATGAAGGCGCGCGATTGTTTCGCGCGGTGTCCGAGAAACGCCGCACGGACAATGCCCGACCCGATCCCCCCAATGGTATGCGACGCTTAAAGACGGTGTTCAGCCGCGAAAACCTCGAAGCAAAACTGGTGCAAGCCCCCGCTGCTTCACCTGCGGTCACACCTATTTTCATTGTCGGCATGCCGCGCGCGGGCTCTACTCTGGTGGAGCAGATCCTCGCGAGTCACAGCCAGGTAGAAGGCACGCGCGAACTGCCGCTGATCGGCGACATCACGCGCGACCTGTCGCTCAGCCGAATGATGGTGGTGCCGGACGCCTACCCGGAATGCGTCCTCGATCTGACTCGGCAACAGTTGGCCGCGCTCGGCGCCCGCTATATCGAACGCGCACGCGACTATCGCAAAACGGAACGCCGCTATTTCGTCGACAAGCGGCCCTGGAACTGGCAGGAAGTCGGACTTATCCAACTGATCCTGCCGCACGCGAAAATCATCGACATACGCCGCGAACCCATGGCCGCCTGCTTCGCCATGTTCAAACAGGTCCTGCCGATAGACGCCGCGTTCTCTTACGACCTCGATAGTCTCGGTATTTATTACAATAAGTATGTCAGCATGATGGAGCATTGGCAGTCTGCCCTGCCTGGGCGCGTTCATTTCGTCCAATACGAACGTCTGGTTGAAGACACGGAAAGCGAAGTCCGCCGCATGCTGGACTATTGCGGCCTCCCCTTCGAGGAAGATTGCCTTCGCTTTTGGGAAACCGACCGCGCCGTCTCCACACCCAGCGCCGAGCAGGTACGCCGTCCGATCTATCGCGACGCGCTGGAGCAATGGCGCAAATTCGAACCTTGGCTTGGTCCGCTCGGACAAGCTCTCAACCGGCCGGTCGAAGCTTAAGCCCAAGCAGAAAGGGATTCTGCTTTTCGAGGCGCCAAGGGAAGACGAATGTCACCAACATCCAAACCGGACGCTTCGCACGGGTCCTTACTGTCCGTCGCGGCGATGCCGATCGTCGCGATGCCGCCGGCCAGGATTTGCGAGCAGGCGATCACACTGGCCGCCATGGGATTTCGTGAGGAAGCCACCGACGCTCTGCGTGACGTTACTGCCCGCGCTCCCGACCACGGACCGGCTTGGCAAAAGCTCGCAGAATTGCTGCGTCTGGCCGGCAAGGACAATGAGGCCAGCGCCGCAACTTCGCGCGCTGCGAACTGCACCGACGCATGGCCGCCAGCGTCGGACCGGCGTGCATCGGCGGAGATTGATACCGAAGAAGACGCCCTGCGCGAGCGCATGGCCGAGATCGCGGACGGACCGGACCAACTGAAATCGTTGCGCGATCGTTTGCGCAGCCATGAAACCGACGTCACCGCCATGCGCCTGCTCGCGCGCCTGGAGTGGCAGGGCGGCGAGTTGATGACCGCACGAGCGCTTTTCGAACGGGCGCTCGTTTTGGCACCGGCCTACGAAGGCGCGCGCGCGGACCTGGCGCAGCTGTTGAGAATTCTGCGCGAGGATGCGCGAGCAGCGACCGAAACCGGCCGTTTGCTTGCCCAAGCACCGGCAGAGGTCACCTACCGCGCACTGCACGCCGATGCGTTGCGCGCTCTTGGCGATCTTGACTCTGCCATTCCCATCATCGAGCAGTTGATCTGCGAGGAACCCGGCCACGCGCATTTCCGTTGCGTCTATGCACAGGCGTTGCACTTCGCGGGTCGGCGGGAAGACAGCGTCCGGGAATTCCGTTCCTGCCTTGGGTTGCAGCCCGGTATGGGTGCGGCCTATTGGGGATTGGCCGAACTGCGCGGCAACTTTCTCAACGCAAACGATATTGCGGCGATGCGCGAGCATCTGCGCGATACCGACCAGGAGCTATCCGGCCGCATGCTGTTGCAGTATGCGCTAGGTCAGGCGCTTGAACTGGCAGGCGATTTTTCGGCCAGCTTCGCCGCCTATGAAGCTGGTGCTGCGCTGTCGCGGTCCATAGCCGCCGGCAGGGGCGAAATCTACAATCCGGCCGCGGACACCCACCATGTACGACGGCGACGTGCGGTGTTCACCGCGCCCCTTTTTGCGGCGCGGGCAACGCCGCCGGGTAAGCCGGACCACACGCCGATCTTCGTGCTCGGCATGCCGCGAGCCGGCTCTACGCTTGTGGAACAAATTCTTGCGAGCCACAGCCTCGTAGAGGCCACGATAGAATTGCCCGTGCTCGGCAACATCGTGCGGGACCTCGCGCTCAGCCGGCTGCTCGTAACGTCGGATGCCTACCCGGAATGTGTAGCCGACCTGACGGATCCGGACTTGGCCGCACTGAGCACGCGCTATCTCGAGCAGGCCGCTGCGTACCGCAAGTCGAAATCTCCGTATTTCGTCGACAAGCGGCCGTGGAACTGGCTGGACGCCGGCCTCATCCATCTGATCCTGCCGCATGCGAAAATCGTCGACGTTCGCCGCGAACCCATGGCGGCCTGTTTTGCCATGTACAAACAGATGTTGGCGAACGACGCGACGTTTTCGAACGATTTCAAAAATCTTGCCCACTACTACACGCAATATGTCGGCATGATGGCGCACTACGATCATGTGATGCCCGGCCAAATTCATTTTCTGTCGTACGAACGGCTGGTGGAGGATACGGAAACCGAAATCCGCCGTCTGCTGGATTATTGCGGCCTGCCATTCGAGGAAGGTTGCCTGCGCTTCTGGGAAACCGATCGAGCCGTCGCAACGCCAAGCGCCGAACAGGTGCGCCGCCCGATTTTCCGCGATGCATTGCAGCAGTGGCACAATTTCGAGCCGTGGCTTGGCCCCCTCAAGGAAGCGCTGGAAGCGGCAAAGGCCGACGCCGCTGCGACGCCGCAACCGGCAGGCTACGAATTGGCACTGACGCTTGCCGCCATGAGCATGCACAAAGCGGCGATCGAACAATTGCGTGCGATTACTTTGCGCGTGCCCAATCACGCCGGCGCCTGGGAAAAGCTCGCCGAAATGCTTCGCTTGGCCGGTGCGGACAAGGCGGCCGATCATGCCTGCGCTGCCGCCGTCCGATGCCGGCGCGAGGCGTCACAATGGCAGTCCGCCTACGACACGCGCACGCAAGGGCAATTGGAAGACGCCGAGCGGAAACTGCACGCTCGGTCCTCCGGCATGGATCGCGCCGGCCAGATGGACATGCTCCGAAACCAGTTGTTGGAAAATCCGTGCGATGCGGCGGCCACCCACATGCTTTCGCGCCTGGAATGGCAGGATGGCGACGAGGCGACTTCGCTAACGCTGCTCGAACGCACGCTGGAACTCTCGCCCCTCTATCATACCGCCCGTGCGAAGCTGGCTGTCCTGCTGATGGGACGCAACTATTTCGTTCGCGCGCTCCAGCAAACGACAACGCTGCTGATGCAGGCGCCTGGGGACGCCGAATACCGCGCGATTCATTCCGATGCGCTGAAATGCGTCGGCGACTTCCCGGCCGCTTTGGCAGTGACGGAAGAGCTGCTGGCCGAACATCCCGGTCACCCTCGCTTTTGGTACGGCTATGGTCAGCTGCTGCATCATATCGGCAGACGAGACGACAGCGCCAAGGCCTATCGCACCTGCCTCGAGATGACACCCACAATGGGCAACGCCTACTGGGGTCTCGCGGATCTGAAAAGCGACGTCCTCACCGACGCCGATGTGGTCGCCATGCATGCCTGCCTGGCTGACCCGGCTCTGGAGCCCTCCAGCCGGATGTATATGTATTACGCGCTGGGCCATGCATTGGAGCAGCGCGGCGATTTTTCCGCCAGCTTTGCCGCCTATAAGCAAGGTGCGCGGCTGTTTCGCGGGTTCTTCCTGAGCCGTGGGGAAGCCTATAGCGAAGATGCAATTCTCGAACGCGTGCGCAGCCTGAAACGCGTCTTCAACAAGCGCAACATGGCCAAGCAGACCATGCCACCCGCTGCTTCACCTGCGGTCACGCCTATTTTCATTGTCGGTATGCCGCGTGCCGGCTCTACACTCGTGGAACAAATTCTCGCCAGCCACAGCCAAGTGGAAGGCACGCGCGAATTGCCGTTGATCGGCGACATCACGCGCGATCTGGCGCTCAGCCGCCGCATGATCACGCCCCAAGCCTACCCGAATTGTGTGCTCGAAATGACCCCGGCACGTCTGGCGGAGCTTGGCGAGCGCTACGTTCGGGAAGCGCGCCCCTATCGCAAGACGGAACGCCCTTATTTCATCGACAAGCGGCCCTGGAACTGGTTGGACGCGGGTTTTATTCACCTGATCCTGCCGCACGCGAAAATCATCGACATACGCCGCGAACCGATGGCCTCCTGCTTCGCCATGTTCAAGCAGGTTCTGCCGGACGGCGCTGATTTTTCTTGCGATCTGCGCGACCTCGGCCGCTATTACACCGAATATGCCGGCCTGATGAACCATTATGCAGACGCGCTGCCCGGGCGCATTCATTTCGTCCAATACGAACGTCTGGTTGAGGACACGGAAAGCGAAATCCGCCGAATGCTGGAGTATTGCGGCCTGCCTTTCGAAGGGAGCTGTCTGCGTTTCTGGGAAACCGACCGTGCCATCTCCACTCCCAGCGCGGAGCAGGTGCGCCGCCCCATCTATCGCAACGCCCTGGAGCAATGGCGCAACTTCGAACCCTGGCTGGCGCCCCTTAAGGAGGCGCTGTCCCAACCGGCCCGCGGGTAATTTAGGTCGTTCGATTCAAGCGCGCATGCGCTCTGCAGGCAAAACCTCGGTGCCTCCCGGCGGGGAATTCCGCCATTTTGTTCATCCATTCGCAAAGTCTGCAGAACAGGTTCGGCGGGCTCCCTACCCTTGGAGGTGGGGAGCCTCGACCGCCAAATCCTATTTCTTTAATGGCTTCTTGAACTTGAAAATGAACTGATCGGTCTTGCCCCGGACCGAGGCGTCGAAAACCTTCAGCGTGTGATTATCGCCGGGGTAGTGCAGAATTTTGCTTTCCCCCGCGTACACGAGACCAGCCGCTTCCACTTCCTTCTTCACTTGCGCCGGATCGATGCGGTGGAGCGTATCGGTGTCGCGCAGGCCCGAGCCCGCTTCAGCCGCATGATCGAGCACGATGAATATGCCGCCGGGCTTCAGTGCCGCGAAGATCGCCTTGTTCATCGCCGCCACATCGACGGGACCGAAGAACTTGTCATGCAGGTCGTGATAGTTCTGCGATGTCCACACGATGTCGACTTTTTCCGGCACAAGAAACTGCGCCATGGGCGCGTGTATGAACGACACGTTGGGATAGTTGGGATCGGCCGGCGGCGGCATCTGTACGTTGTTTTTCTTGTAGATCTCGTCGAGGTCGGACGGGAAATAGGCGTAGACCCATCCCTTCGGCCCAACGACCCCGCTGAAGATCTTCGTGAAATAACCCTTGCCCGGAATCATATCGACCACGCGATCGCCGGGTTTCATGCCGGTGAACGCGATGCTTTCGGCGGGCTTGCGATCCTCATCGCGCTTGCGGTCCGCGTCGGGCCGGTTTGGATTGGCGACAGCCACTGTTATGTAAGCCGGAATCTTATGCGCCGGCGCGACGGCGAAAGTCGACGAAGCGCCGACGACCAGAGCCGCCAATGCGGCCCCTAACACGATTGAACGGTTCAAAATGTCCTCCCGCAATGGTTCGCGCTCGATGGCGCGGGGGCATTCTAGCGAATGCCGCCGCAACAATCACCCCGCCTCGCAAAGTATTGATTTTCGAGGGCCAATGACGCCTGCGCCGCGGGCCGGACGAATTTGCTCGCGATCACCCTTACTCCGGCATTGCGTCAAGCAGGATTCGTGGCAGGAACAACAGAGTGACGCCCAGGGCAAAGGGCGCCGAATAGGCCAGCTGCGAGGCAGATTGCGCAACCGCATGACCGGCCCCCGTCAGCGACAACAGAGCGAGGGTGCTACATGCGGCCAGGACGAGCGCAGCAATGTCCAGCGATTCGTCGAACGCTCCCCGCCTGCCGATCCGCGCAAGAACGCGCGTGGAGAATGCGGCATCGTCCGGTTCCTCGAGCGGACGCAACAACATCACATCGAGATCGTCGTTCATAGCGCGTCCTTCCACGCACTCAGCATCGTTCGAACTTCCTCACGGCCGCGCAGCACATGCGACTTCAGAGTGCCCAGCGGAACACCCATGATCGCCGCCGCTTCTTCGTGGGAATAGCCTTGCGCAAAACAGAGCGTCAGCGCCGCGCGTCGCGCGGGAAGAAGTTTCGCGAGCGCCGTTTCGAGATCGAATTTCGCGTGCAGCGCCGATTCGGATTCGCGCAATGGCTCGAACGGCTCTTCGAGCGGTTCGAGCTTGTGCTTGCGCGCGTGCATCAAATAGCGCGAATAGCCGATTTGAAAGAGCCATGCCGGGAAGGCTCCCTCGGCGCGGAACTGACCTATCTTGCGATAAGCTTCGAGAAATGTGTCCTGCGCCAGATCGTCGGCGAGGGCAGGATCGCCGCGTGTCATGCGCCGAAGGAAGCCGCGCAGCTTTCCCTGATGCATGCGCACAAGTTCCGCAAAGGCGGCGACATCTCCATTTGTCGCCGCCTGCGCCAGCCGATCCGAGTCGCTCATCTGCGACGAACATAGCGCCTCGATGCGCTCAATGCCTGTCGAACATCCCGCCGAGCAAACGCGCCAACCCGACCATGAACGGAAAGATGCCGATCACAGGAAGCCAATTGGGCATATGATCGCCGACGAAAAAATCGCCTCCGCCGCCCATCGCCCAGAAGAAAATCGCCAGCGCGATACCGACACACATCAGAAAAATGCCCGACTGAGTGGGGTTGCGGTAGCGGCGATATTCGCGGCCGCCCGTCAACAGTTCGGGGGGGATGGGCTGACCCTTTTCCGCCAGCTTTTCCAACATCCGGTGATGGCTCGCCTGGGTCCGGTAGGAGAAGAAGGTGCTGGCGACAACGATAACCGCGATGGCGGCCCAGAAGACGATCACGACGTTTAGTCCATGGCCTATGAACATGAAGCGCTCCATTGTGCGGCCAATACAGGCCGTTCTATCTGAGATGCTGGAAGGCACGCGTTTGGATGCGGGCAATTCGGATTAATTTACCGCTCGGACTATCGCGTGGTGCAGCGGCTTTATGGCGCTGCGGCCGACACGACCGGTGTCATCTACTACGGCGTGCCGCGCATTTTAAGAGATCGGATTGACTTACGCCCGGTGATGCGTCTCATGCCCGCGTCAGGCGGAACTGGCCGACATCGATCGCGCCGGCGCGAAAGCCGCCTTCGCAGGACGCCAGATAATATTCCCACATGCGCCGGAAACGCTCGTCGAAGCCAAGAGGTGCGATGGTGGGCCAACGCGCGTCGAACGCCTCTCGCCAGCGCCGCAAAGTTTCGGCATAGGAAAGTGCGAAGGTTCGGACCGTCTCGAAGCCAAGTCCCTGGCGCGTAGCGGCCGTCTTGAGCGCGGTGGGCGAGGGCAGCATGCCGCCCGGAAAGATGTAGAGCTGGATGAAGTCGGGACCCTGGCGATAGAGCTCGAAATCGGAGTCGGCAATTGTGATGATCTGCAACCCCGCCACGCCATCCGGATCTAACCGGTCGCGCACGACGTCGAAATAGCGGGGCCAGTTTTCTTCGCCGACCGCCTCGAACATTTCGATCGAGGCGATGCGATCGAACTGGCCTTCAACGTCGCGATAATCCTGCAGACGGATATCGATCTTGTCCGCAAGTCCCGCACGGCTGACCTCGTTGGCCGCGTACGCATATTGCTCGCTGGAGAGCGTGATGCCCGTGACGTGACAGCCGAACTCGCTCGCGGCGAACATTGCAAACCCGCCCCAGCCGCAGCCGATTTCGAGCACGCGATGCCCCGGTTTCAAGTCGAGCGTTTCGGCCATGCGACGCCATTTGGCGCGCTGCGCGTCTTCCAGGCTCATATCCTTGGATTCGAAAAGAGCCGACGAATAGGTCATCGTCGGATCGAGCCATGCCGAGTAGAAGGAGTTGCCCAAATCGTAATGCGCCGCAATGTTGCGACGGCTGCCCTTGCGCGTATTCGCGCGCGCCTTGTGGCGCAGAATTCGGGGCAGCCTCAGCAACGACATGCCGCGCAAGCCGCCAATCATCCGGTCCATGTTGCGGGCGCCGAATTCGAACACGGAGGCAAGATCGGGGCTCGTCCAATCGCCGTCGAGATAGGATTCGGCCAATCCTACCGTGCCGCCGAACACCAGACGGCGCAGGGTGCGCGCGCGGGCGACGTTGAGCACGGCGCGCGCGCCGGTTCTGGCGGCGCGGATGGTGCGTTCGGCGCCGTTGGCGAAGCGCAGAACGAGCTCGCCTTCGCCAACCTCGCTGACGGCCTTCAGCATCGCGCGACCCCAAAATGGCGGCGAAACGGAATTCGCCACGACAGGCAACTGACGCGAAAGTTCGTCGACCATGCTTCCCTCACGGCCCTTCGACGGAAGCAATCATATCATGAAATCGCAGGCGCGTGGACATCACGCGGCAACCCCCGACGCAAGGGCCGCCCGGGCCGGCGCGCGCACGATGCGGCCGGATTCGTCGGCGACGCGCCAGGGACGCCGCGTACCCCCCGCATCTTCCGCCGCGGCAAGACCGGCCTGCAGCGCGTCTTCATGGAAGCCCGAACCGAAATAGCTGCCGCAATACCAGGTTCTGTTCTCGCCTTGCAGGCGCCACAACAGACTCTGGGCGCTGAGGGCCGAGGCGTCGAAGATAGGGTGGGCGCAATCGTAGACGCCGTGGATCATGCTTTCGCCGGGCATCTGCTTTGGGTTCAGGGTGACAAAAAGCAGCGTCCGCCGGTCGAGGCCCTGCAGCGCGTTCATCCAATAGGTGACGCAGAGATCGGAGTTGGCGGACGCATCGCTGCAGCCGAGGTAATTCCAGCTCGCCCAGGCCTGCCGCCGCTTCGGCATCAGGCCTGCGTCTTCGTGCAACACCACCAGATTGGACCGGTAGCGGAAGCTTCCGAGCAATGCGCGTTCGTCGTCCGATGGACGATCGAGCATGCCCAACGCGCGATCCGCCGGTGCCGCGACGATCACGCCGTCATGCCTGCTGCGGTGGCCGCGTTCGTCGACGATCGTGACGCCGTCACAGTCGCGCAAGATCGCCGCCACGCCTGCGCCGGTGCGGATGTTGCCGGCGTAAGACGCAGTCAGCCGGCGAACATATTCCTGCGAACCGCCCGATACGGCGCGCCATTGCGGCCGCCCCGTCAGTTTGAGCAGACCGTGATTGGCGAAGAATCGCGCGAAGGCGGCCGCAGGATAAGCCGTCATGTCTTCGATGGACGACGACCAGATCGCGGCCCCCATGGGAAGCAGATGAAGTCTCGCGAAAGCTTCGGAATAATTGTGTGCACTCAGATACTCGCCGAGGCTCATCTGGCGGGCCGTGGCGTCCGACAGAAGTTCGTGCGCTTCCCGATAGAAGCGCACCGTATCGCGCAACATGCGCCAATAATCGCGCCGCAGCAGAGCAGACGGCTGCGCGATGAGGCCGGCAAGCGAACCGGAATATTCCAATGCGCCCTCATCGAGCGAT